>CALHXW010000076.1 GCA_938040325.1 uncultured bacterium
CGATAAACTCCCTCGTCGCTCCTTCAGCGACGGCCCAAAACCGCGCCGATCCGCACGCTACCCACCCGTTCGGTGCTCTTGAAGCGTTGGCAACGCAGCTGGGGACCGCGGTTGTTTGCGATGCCCTTCGCTCTCGCGGTCTGATGCGCTAGGTTAGCCAGCATGAGGACAGTTTGGAAAGAGCGCGCGGCGGGATCGGTCCGTCTCGTACAGGCCTTGGTTGCCGCGGCCGAGGTCGACGGCGTCGACAGGGACGTTCTGCTCGATCGCGCAGGCATTCCGCGCGACGTGATGCAGAGCTCCAAGGGCTGGGTGGACTATGAGCAGGTGCTCGCGCTCTTCGCCGCTGCGGTGGAAGAGACCGGCAACCAAGACTGGGGGCTGCTCGCACCTGCCAAGATCGACCCCCGCGCCTTCGGAGTCATTGGCTATGTCGTCCAGCACTCGGAGAACGTGCTGGCGGCGCTCAAACAAGTGACGAGCGTCGGTAGGGTCTTGGTGGTCGAAGGCGGTGATGTGTTCTTTCGGGATGATCCCGAGGCGCTCGTCGTGGGCTACGTCTACCCCCCCTACATGCGCGAGTTCAAGCAATCGCAGGAGTTTGCGGTCTCTCTCATCGTGCTGCTGGCACGGGTCATGACGGCGACCGACGTGGTGCCGCTGAGCGTGCACTTTCCTCATAGCGAGCCGCCCGATCTGCGCGCGCACCGTGCGATGTTTCGGTGCCCGCTGCACTTCAACGCACCCGTAGCCGAGGTGTGGCTGCCGCGCTCTGCTGGTGAGCTACCCTTTCCGGACGCCGATCCGAACCTGGTCGAGATCCTCCGGACCCACTCCAATCGTATGCTCGAAGAGCTCACAACCCGCGACGTGCCCTTTAGCGACCGCGTCCGGCGGGCCGTCGCAGCTGGCATCCGCGAAGGCACCATCCCTGGTATCGACGACGTTGCCACGACCCTCGGCGTCAGTCGCCGAACGCTCCAGCGCCGACTCGGGACCCAGAAGCTCACGTTCGCTGAGGTCATCGACCAGACCCGCCGCGAAAAAGCCGTCGCCGAGCTCGCAAACCCCAAGCTCACGCTCATCGAGGTCGCCCTCCGCGCAGGCTACTCGGACGCCAGCACGTTCCATCGAGCCTTCAAGCGCTGGACCGGCCAGACCCCAGCCGAGTATCGCGCCGCCGTGGCCCCCGCCCCAAGTGCTGAGGCCGAGCCAGACGACGGGTAGAAGGGCAGAGGTCTTGCCCTCACGGCTTCTGCCAAAGACAGAAGCATCCGCGCAGTTGCTCACCGCTCCGACGACGCCGTCGGAGCTGTCAGTCGCTAATACGAACTCGAAGTTCCCAGTTGACGGCGCTGTAAAGGTTCCGTGCTCTAGCGACTGCCGAACTTCTGCGGCCGCAGGCGGACGCCGAAGAGGCGCGTAAACAGATAGAGCAGCACGAGAAAGCCTGCGGCTGTTGCGAGTCCCACCAGCAAGGTCTGGCGCTTGTTGTCTGAGATCTGCGCTTCGACCGCGGCCTGGGACCGGTGGATGACCAGGACCGCCCGGACCTTGTTGTCTGGGTCGTACGGCTTAGCACTCGTGTCGCCCGCTCGTTCGTAGCCGTCGTCGTACCCGCCGCCACCGTAGGGATCATCACTGTCTGCGGCCCCGACTGGCCCGTGGCAGCTCTGGCAGGCCGCGCCATTCATGATGGGCTTGAGCACCGTCAGATGCGGCACGCCGTCGATGTCGTCGATGCGCGTGACCTGCTCGCCAGTTGTCAGCACCTGGCGCCACTGGGCATCGTCGTAGTCGAAGCGCAGCGGCTCTGCGGAGATGCTCTTGGCCGACTGGATGTTGCGGACGGCGGTCGGAATCGATGCTTCGATGGCGCTGGCGATGCCGGGCTGCTTCGCTTTGATCCACGCTGCTCGCGACTCGGTGGTGATGTAGCTGCCAACGGTCTTAAGGGTCGACAGGTCGCGGTAGGCGAGGGTCTTGTCGGGTCGGACCACCTCGATCTTGGTGACGGTCTTGTCTGCACGCAGGGCGTTGACGAGCTTGCGAGCCACGTCCGGCCTGCCCTGCGCCATGTTGGTGATGATCGCCCGCTCAAGCGTCAGGGCCTGGTCGAGGCCTGCGCGGGTGTCGTTGTCGCGCAGCGACTCGCTCGTCTGGTCAATGTTGAAGCTCATGACCACGCCGAAGCCGATCGTCATCAGCGTCAGCGTCGTGAACGCCACAAGCGCACCGACGAAGGCTCCGCGGTTGCGCCGCACGAGCTTCTGAAAGCGCTCGAGGCCGCCGGACGGCCGAGCCGCCACGGGGCGATCGGCCAGGTAGGCCTCCAGGTCGTCGGCAAACGCCGCGGCCGAGGGGTAGCGATCGGCGGCTCGCTTCTCCATCGCCTTGAGGCAAACGGTGTCGAGGTCTGCACCGATGTCGCGTCCGCGGTTCTTCCGCGCCACCACCCGCGGGGCCTCGGGCTGCTCTTCAAGCACGTTGAGCAGGATCGACAGGGCGGTCGGCCCGTCGAAGGGCACCTTCCCGGTGAGCAAGTGGTACATCGTGGCGCCGAGCGCGTACACGTCGGTCAGCGGTCCGATGCGGCTCAGCTCGTTGTTGGCCTGCTCCGGCGCCATGTAGACCGGGGTGCCAAGCACGTCTCCGCGCCCCGTGAGGCTGATGGCCTGGTGGGTGTTCTTGGCGATGCCAAAGTCGGTGATGTGCGGCTCGTCATCGGCGTCGACGAGGATGTTGTCGGGCTTAATGTCACGGTGCACGATGCCGACGCTGTGGGCGTGCTCCAGGGCGCGAGCGACCTTGGCGAGCATGCCGATGCCCCGCCGCATCGCCGCTTCGGAGTTGTCGTCGACCACGGCGCCGAAGCCATCGCCTTTGACGAAGCCCATGACGAAGTAGAAGTTGCCCTCGTGCTCGCCGGCGTCGAAGACGGGCACAATGTTGGGGTGGTGTAGCCTGGCCGAGAGCATCGCCTCGTTCTGAAACCTCACGAGGTCGGCTTCGGTGGCTCTGTCGCCGACCAGCAGCATCTTCAGCGCGACCATCCGACACAGACGCAGGCTGTAGGCGCGATAGACCACGCCCATGCCGCCCCGGCCGAGCTCGGCAAGCACATCGTACGCGCCGATCCGCTTGATAACGTCGGTCGACGCATAGGGCAGGGCGAAGATACCCGCAGCATCGGTGTCCACGGCCGCGTCGACCTGGCGCCCACTCATCGTCACGAACCGGCCGTCGGCGTACTTCCGGACCGCGCCGGTGCCCATCCCGGCCGTGGTGGTTCCGGCGTCAGCTCGTTCGCCACCGACCTCGCCTCGGGTCATGTCGGACGGCGGGGCCGAGGCGACCGTGCGGTCGCTTGCTACATCAGAGCCGCTCGCCATGACGGTCTTCGCGCGGCGGTCGATGCCGGGAGTAGCAGGTGGCAGGGCGCCGCCCTGTCGGACCTTGTCGGCGAGCGCCCGCACCTCGGCAGCGCTGACGCCCTTGACGGTGAGCGCTGAGCGGTCCACTGGGCGATCGGATCCTGCGACCGGCAGCCCGCAGTTGGCGCATACACCCGCCGTCGCGACTCCTGTCGGCCTGCACTCGCACCATCGTTCCGCCATGGCTCACCCTCTGTTCGGAGCCTATGCTGGCGCGACAGCGCGCCGAGCTCCAGAGCCACGGACACTATGTCGGGGCCATGCGCACCGCAAGTGAGCACCCCCGTGACGTGTCCGTGTGAGAGCGTGCCCCTCTGGGTGTCGGATTCCGGCTGACGCGTCTTGGTCACCCGAGCGTTGGCGGCTTCTGGACCTTGTCGCTGTGGTCTCGGCGACGTCGTCGCGCACGCTTTCCACGGGGCAACGGGGCATCCGCGCGTGCCGACGGTGTCCAATCGGGCTGGCCAGGACGGAAGTCATGGTCACAGGCGTAGCAGTGCAGTCCGCCAGTCGTCCGCTCAAAGTCGGTCTGAAGTGACTGACAGCTGGGACAGGCGTGCTGTCCGGCGTGGTCGCTTGGCGTACCCTTCGGTTCGGTCCGCCCCCAGAAGACTTCGCGGACGGAGTAGCCGAGGCAAGCGAAGTACGCGACGATCGCGGCGAGACAGGCATAGAGCGCCGTCCAAGGCGAGAGCCAGCCGCCGAGCCAGAGGTCGAGGATCCATGCGGCTGCCACGACTGCGACCGCGGTCAAGACCGCAATGCGGCTCGCAATCTGCTCGGCCAGTGCACGGCGACCGTGGCGGTGAACCACGTACCCGGTCTGTGAAGCGAGGACGATCAGCAGGATTCCCCACGCCCCGGCAGCGAGCCGCTCTGAGAGCCACAGGTCGGATGCACCGACCAGTCCTACGAGGAGAGCGGTCCCGGCGACAAGTGTCGTGGCGACCTTTCGCAGGAGACTCTCAGGGGTGGGCCGGCGTCGTGGCATGCACATCTCCTACAGCACGCAAGCCGCGCATGTCACCTACACGCGTCCCAGAAGCCTCGTTTCCCGGCAACGCCGCTAGCGCGCCGGCAGCCTCGACGCGGTGTCGACGAGGTCGAGAAACTCCGCCCGGTATCCGAACGGGTCGCTGCCGACAGCGCCCTCGGCCAGCGCCTTGATGTCCGACCAGCTAAATGTGCGCAGGTGCTTTGAGCCGCGCAGGTTCATCGCGTAGCTCGCGACCGCGGCCGAGAACCGGTAGGCCTGGGACGTCTCGCCAAGGGGGCGGTCCGACGCTCTGACAACGTCCGTGAGAAGCCTGCTGCTGTCGCCGTCTGGCTCTTTGTAGCGCAGCTTCACGGTCACCAGCTCGCTGCCGGCGCTCGCGCTGTGCTTGCGACGGCCCTGGTACTTCAACGGGGCGACACTTGGGGTCCCGAGCACGTCGGCACTGGCGGCTCCAACGGGCACCACCTCGTAGAGTGCCGTCACCGAGTGACCGGCGCCGAGCTCGCCTGCGTCTTTTTTGTCATCGGCAAAGTCCTTGTGAGCGAGCACCCGGTTCTCGTAGCCAATCAGGCGATAGGCGGCCACGTTGGCGGGGTTGAACTCAACCTGGAGCTTCGTGTCTTTAGCGATGGTCACGAGCGTGCTGCTGAGCTCGTTGACGAGGACCTTGCGGGCTTCGTTGAGCGTGTCGATGTAGGCGTAGTTGCCGTTTCCGTGGTCGGCCATCTGCTCCATTGTGCCGTCGTTGAGATTGCGCATGCCAACGCCGAGCACGGTCAGGAAGATGCCTTTGTCGCGCTTCGACTCGACCAGCCTGACCATCTCGCCGTGGCTGCTCGGACCAACGTTGAAGTCTCCGTCGGTCGCTAGGATGACCCGGTTGATGCCGCCCTTGATAAACGACTCTTCAGCTAGCTGATAGGCGCGCTCGATGCCGGCCGCGCCGTTGGTGGACCCACCAGAGCGCAGACTGTTAAGTGCCGCTAGGATTGTGCCGTGCTCGTTGCCGGCCGTCGGCAGCAGACGCACGCCGGATGCGCCGGCATAGACGACGATCGAGATGCGGTCGTGCTGATCGAGCTGCTTGACCAAGAGCCCGAACGCAGACTTGAGTAGACCCAGTCGACCTGGGCCTCTCATCGAGCCGGAGACATCGAGCAGAAAGACGAGGTTGCGGCCAGGTATCTCCGAATCGGCAAGCTGGCGCCCCTGCAGACCAATGTGGACGAGCTGGTGGTCCGCATTCCATGGGGCAGGACCAACCTCTGTGACGATCTCGAACGGCTCGCCACCGCTTGGCTGAGGGTAGTCGTAGCTGAAGTAGTTGATGAGCTCTTCGATACGGACCGCGTCCACCGGCGGGAGTGCCCCGTTGTTCAGCATGCGCCGCACGTTGCTGTAGGAGGCCGTGTCGACGTCGATTGAAAACGTTGACCGGGGGTCGTCCGCCACAGCGATGAAGGTGTTGCTGCGCGTGTGCGTGTAGCGCTCGCGGTTGAGAGTTGTCGCCGGAGGCAGCTTCATCCGAGGGTGGACGCGTCCCATCCCCATGACCCGGCCGACACCGTTTCCGCCCCCGCCGCTGCCGACGCCTCTAAAGCCCATGCCACCGCCACCGGTCCGGACGGAGGAGCGGCTGGCCTTGACGTCCGCGGACGCAAGAAGATGTCTAAGACCGACACCTTCCCCCCCGCTACCGGATGTGTACCGAGCCCTCAACCGTTCCACTTTCTGGGACTTGAGCTTGTTGCCGGCGAGCCGGACCGTCTGGACGACTGGTTCGGGCGGCCGCTCGACACCGAGCTCGAGCCCAGTGGGCGTCCAGTTCTCGGCCGCGTCTACACCAAGCACCGTGACGGTGGCGGTCTGACCACTCGTGAGCTCGATGTTGTGTGTCAGCTGCGCGCCGCTGGCCTCGCTGACAACCTCTCCGGCGACTGTGCCATCGAGGAGAACCTGGTATGCCACGGCGTCTTCAGCGGCCGGCCAGCTGACCCATAACACGCCGCTGTCGTCAGCGGTCGACGCGGTCAGCGACGCCCCTTCCGGCCACTGCGGCGGTGTCATATCTCGTGGCTCTTGCTGCTCTTGGGGCCGCTCACCGCAAGCTGCCACTAAGAGCAGGGCACACATCGTCGCCCAGCGCCGACACCTGGGAGAACGCCATAGCACTGCATCAAACCTAACGTGGTCGTACATAGAGAATTGCCTTTGTGAATCGGGGCGATTGTGCCGTCGACGGATGCTCGGCGGACGAGATGGCGATCCGAGCGTTGCGTCTTCGGGCCTGACACCCCGTGCTCCAAAAGGTTCCGGCCAAATCCATGACGGCGGATCGGTGCCAGCGGCTTCCGCGGGACGAAGGCGATGCGTGGGAAACCACAGCGCGGGTTGCAGGGCGCAGCTCCTGAGTGATCCTAAGGTCGACAGGAGCTGCGCCCCTGGACCCGCGTTGAGCACATCACGAAGTCACCAGATGTTTCGTTTCCCCGAGCGCTGCTAGCGCTAGCAGCGTTCAGGCAAATGCGGACTCTGGGACGCAGCGTGGCGTCCTGTGGATGTGCCTGAGACTTTCTGCGGCGCGCGAGCGATGCTCGCGCGCAACTTCCGGTGCGCGGTGATGCCTCGAGTACGCGAGCGGGCGAAGACCTGAGGGGTGCCTGTGACCGTTGTAGCCGACGCTCTCGGACCCAGTCGCCCTCAGGGCGGACGCGACGAACTGCGGCTGTTCGTTCCGCGAGGCTTCGCCATCGAACGGGTCCGGGACGCCGTCGCCAGGACGGCATCGGATCCAGAGCTGAGCCCGACGAGCTCGAAAAAGAGTGACCGGCGGAGGTTGTGCTCAGGATGCCGCGCACAACGCGACCGATCCCGCTCGCACAGCAAACTCACGCCTCACGCGGGGGAGGTGAGTTTTTGTACATGTGTCTGCCATTGCGCGCACACCGATTTTGACAGGCGTGCTTTCCAATCGCCCGTTGTTGTGAGACGTTACGCGAAAGCAACATAGAGTGCTGGCAAACTGACGTGTCGGATTTTTCGCGGCTTGCTGCGAATTCGACGCGAACGGTCGATTCTTGTGGAGGGTCGGCCGCCGCTTCTGCGTAACCCAAGCTGAACACGCTCCACCAACGCACGCCCACGCGCCATGACTCGCATGGCGCCGTCTGAATGGAAGGGAACCATGGACCTCATACCAACTCGCCTGCTCGTCACCGACCACGACGCTTCCGCGACGCCGCGTGCGCGACGCGCAGGCCTACTGTTCGCCGGCACTCTACTCATCCTCTCACTGGTCGGAGCCGGATGCGGTGATGAACCCGCAGCGCCGGTCGACACCGAGGACACCACGTCCGAGGACACCACGTCCGAGGACACTGGGGCTGACGTCACCGACGACACGACTGTGGCGCAGGACACAGCCGAGACCGACGACACGAGCGTCGACACGAGCGGTCCCGACGCCAGTGTCGACACGGTTGGGCCTGATGGGTCGGACTCAACGGAGCCTGCCTGCCCACCGGGAACCGAGGACGCCGGCGATGAGTGTGTCGCTTGTCCCGCCGGCTCATTCGGAGATGGCTCGGTGTGCACGCCCTGTCCCCAAGGTACGGTGCAGCCAGGAACTGGCCAGGCTGAGTGTGCGCCGTGCGGTCTCGGCTACTTCGATGACGGAACCGAGGCATGTGTCGACATCGACGAGTGTGTCACAAGCTTCCCGTGCCCTGACTGCGTCAACATTGACGGCAGTTTCCTCTGTTTGGGCAAAGGCGCGGTGGTCAACGACACCGGCGGCAGCCTGATGCTCGATAACTTCGTGCTGCCCCAGACCGAGCTGATGATCCCGCCCGGCGCACTTCCTGGCTCTCTCAAGCTCGGCATGGGCTTGGCCGACCGGGCGATCGACCAGTATCCGTACACGTCCGTGAGCCTGCCTGTGCAGTTCTTGCCGAGCCCGATGGTCTTCAACGAGCCGGTCGAGGTGTCGATGCAGTTCGACCCCACGGCCATGCCGGTCGGCTGCGACGCGAGCGATGTTCGCATCATCAGCCGCAATGACGAGACCGGTGAGAGCGAGGTTCTCATGCCGACGTCGGTGGACATGGAGGCCGGCGTTGTCGTCTTCGACACGATCTCGTTTTCCACCAAAGAGATCATGGTCATCATCAACGGCGAGGAGTACCTGCCGGTCAACGCCACGTGTGAGACCGACGCGGCCGGCGATGTCACCTGCACCTGTGATGAAGGGTTCGAGGGGTCCCCGCCAGAGACGGAGTGCCTGTCGACCGACACCAGCGTGGTCAGCTTCACGCTCAGCGAGGTTGGCGACGACGTGGAGCCCGCCATCGTCTTCGTGACCGAGACCGAGCCGGGTAGCTTCACGGCAGTCGTCGGCGCTGACGTCGCCCACGTGACGATCGCGGCGACCATGTCCACGCCGGGCACGCTGATCGAAGGCCCGGGCGAGCTGATGCTCAACGTCGGTGAGTTCGATGCGACCTACACGGTGACCGCGCTGAGCGGGGCGACAGACACGGTAACGCTCACGGTCAGGCGTCAGTCCAGCGACACAACGCTGTCCAACCTCAAGGTCACTGCGCCAGGCGGCGTCGAGCTCGACCTTGTCCCTCAGGCCTCTGCCAACACGTTTGCGGTCGGCCCGATCATGTACGCTGGCGAGGTCGTCATCGGCGGCACGATTCACCCCGACGCCAACGCCGAGCTGCCGCGAACCGTCGTGCTCGACGGCGACGAGACAACCGTCGACATCCAGGTCGTTGCCGAAGACCCGTCGTTTTTCGAAGTGACCACCGTGATCATCACCCAGTGCCCTCAGGGCAACTCTCTCGATGGCGAAACCTGCGTGCCCTGCCCGGCAGGCTCGCGACCCGACGGCCAGGGCGGCTGCATCGCCTGCCCCGCAGGCAGCTACGCGCCCGAGGCTGGCCTGCTCGACTGCCTGCCCTGCGACTGTGACCAAGCCAACGTGTGCACCGAGGCCCCGGTCTGCGACCCGGTCCAAGGCTGCGTGGCCACGCCGATGCCGGCAGGCACGGTCTGCGGTGACCCTTCCGACACCAGCTGCTCGCGCCCCGACACCTGCGACGGTGCTGGTGCATGCCAGCCAAACCACGAGCCCGACGACACCCCGTGCGGTGTCGGCTCCCGCGCCTGTAAAGCCGCGGACTTCTGCGTCGACGGTGCGTGCGTGCAAGGCGAGCTCTTCGACAGCTCGGTCCTGTGCGGCGATGAGCGCACCAACGGCTGCACCTTGCCCGACACCTGCGACGGCGCCGGTGGCTGCGCGTCCAACCACATCGACTGCGACTGCCCGAGCGAGTGCGCCAACCACGCCTCAACGGTCCTCGCCGCCTGTGAAGATCATCTTGCCAACAACCCACCGCCAGTGGCCACACCGGCAAACTTCTGCGACGCGCTGGTCGCCCAGACCGAAGCCGCGTGCGTGGCGTCGGCCTGCGACGAGCCCGTCGATGCCTGCAACGTCGCCTGTGGCGCGCAAGGCAACATTGTTGAGGAGGAGTGTAACAACGCCGTCAACGACGGCTCGTGGTGCGAGTCGCTCAACATCGCGATGCTCGCGGACTGCCAGGCGGAGCTGCCGATCTGCCCGCAGCTGCCTGACTCCTGCGAAGAGAACTGCTTCGCCATGGAGACCTTCGTCTCCGAGCAGCTCTGCCACCCGCGCGAGGGGGTCGGCCCGCCGCTGCGCCCGGTCCCGTCCGAGTGCGGTACCTTGTTCGGCGGCGCAAGCCAGGGCTGCGTCCTCGTCGGCTGCCAGGAGACGCCCGCCCAGAGCTGCTCCGAGATCTGCGAGTACAGCGCCACCACCGTCTATGACGCCTGCCTGGGCATGGACGGTGGCCCGCCGTTTCCCAGCTACTGCGACACGATGCGTGAGCGCGCGCTCGCCACGTGCTTGCTCAGCGACATCTGCGACATCGCCGATCCAACCGTCTGCATCGACGACGGCGAGGAGGTCTGCGACGGGCGCGACAACGACTGCAACGGCAGCGTCGACGACATCCCCGGCCAAGCCCCAGCCACCGATGAGCCGGTGACCTGTGCGCTCAATCCGCTGGACCCCGATCCTGCCTGCGAGCTCGGCGTCGCTGGCATCACGGTGGAGTACGACGAAGCCGAGGTCTGCTTCACCGTCGCCGACCCCGCGGGCTGCGATGGCCAGACCTTCACGTTCACGGCGATCATCAACACCGATGGTGCGGGTCAGGCCGAGCCCCAGTTCGACACCGCTGCGGGTGCCGAGCAGTGCACCACCCTTCCGTTCACGGGGGGCACGGGACTCTTCGTCGCGATCATGCCCGAGAGCGAGTGCACGGTCCCGCCGGAGCTGACCATCAGCGCCACCCTGCAAGGCGCAACCTGCCCGGCGCCCTGCGTTCCCACCGGCGTTGAAGTCTGCGACGGTGTTGACAACGACTGCGACGGCTTCGTCGACGGCGCCGTCTGCAACGCTAACACCAGCGCCTGCGACGCCGCGTGCGATGAGCACGGCGAGATGGCGGCCGACGCCTGCGCCGCCTTCATCGCCAACAACCCGCCGTCCCAGGCGATGCTCGACAACGTGCCGCCGCCCTTTGCCGACACGTTCTGCGCCATTGTCGCCGGCCAGAGCGCTCAATCCTGCCGTGCGCTGTGCAGCGGCCCCCTCGACGACGGCACCGGGTTCGACTGCAGCGGCGAGCTCTGCACCGACCTGGCGAGCATGTCGGTCGGCGCTCTGTGCCCCGATGGATCGGCTGACCCGTGGTGTGCCGGCATGCTGACCCAGCTCGGCGCTGACTGCAGCAACAACTTCGGCTACTGCCAGGGTGCGGCGACTGCGTGCGGAAGCGAGGCTGACTGCGACGACGGCGACCCCTGCACCCGCGACCTCTGCCAGCCTGGCTCCGCGACGCGCACCTACCTCGGCGGCGTCAAAGACAACGTCGACACGAACCCCGCGTCGACCCACACCTTCACCATCACCGACGCCGGAACCATCACCGATCTCGACGTCGAGCTGACCATCGCGCCCGGCGACCAGCGCGCCCGTGAGCTCAGCCTCAGCTTGAGCCACGGCGGCGTGACCGTGGTCCTGCACAACTCCGTGCGCAACCCGGTCTATGTTCCGGAGAGCCCCCGACCGACGGTGGTCGGCATCATCGACGCCACCTTCGACGACGAAGCGACAGCGACCATCCCCGCCGCGCCCGACGTCCTCACCAGCGACCTGACCCTCGATGTGGTCGGCGCGGTGCAGACCGACGGCATCGGTCTTGACGCCTTCAACGGGATGGACCTCAGCGGCGAGTGGACCCTGCGCATCCACGACCCCGGCAACTACCCCAACGACGGCGACGCCCTCACCCACTTCGCGCTCGTCGCCTCGACCTTCCGCGGCACCTGCGCTAGCGAGCCACGCACCGCCGGGCTCTGTGGCGAGCTTCAGCCCGTCACCAACCCCGACAACGGCCACCGCTACGCCGTCGTCAACGAGCCGCTGGCCACCTGGCAGCTCGCCAGGACCGCCGCCGAGAACCTAACGTATCAAGGCGTCCGCGGACACCTCGTGACCATCACTTCGGCCGAGGAACAGGCGTTCCTCGACGCCAACATCACCTGGGGACGCTACTGGCTCGGAGGCTTTCAGAACCGCGCCGAGTCGGACTACGTCGAGCCGGACGGCGGCTGGCGCTGGACCACGAGCGAAGACTACAGCTACACCAACTACGCGACCGGTCAGCCCAACGAGTTCAACGACCTCGGTGAGGACTACCTCGCGAGCGACTCGAGCGGCGGCTGGAAGGACGAGCAGCTCACCTGGAGCAGCCTCCCCGGTAACGAAGGCTTCATCGTCGAGTTCAGCGGTACCTGTGTGCCGGAGCCTGAGATCTGCGACGGTCGGGACAACGACTGCGACGACGCGACCGACGAGGACGGTGTCTGCACCTTGACGCTGGGCCCGGTCCAAAACCCGATCAACGGCCACTGGTATGAGATCGTGCCGGACGCTGTGCCCGGCTGGGGCGACGCGGTCGATGCCGCGGCGGCCCGCAGCCACATGGACCTAGGCGGCCACCTGGCGACCATCACCTCAGCCCGCGAGCAGTCCTGGATCATGGCCAACATGTTGGTCCCGGCAGACGGGGTCTGGCTCGGTGGCTCCCAAGACCCGGCGTCGCCCGACTTCGGCGAGCCGGACGGTGGCTTCAGCTGGATCACCGAAGAGCCGTTCGCCTTTGCCAACTATGCCGCTGGCGAGCCCGATGACGTCGATCTTGGCGGACCCGGCGCCGACGCCCTGATCCTGATGGCCGAGGGCGGCTGGGTGGACGCGGGCCAGATGCCAGCGGGCATCCTGGTCGAGTACGGTACCCCGCCGCCTGGAGGACCTTGCGACGGCATCACCTGCGACGACGGTGACGCCTGCACGATCGACACCTGCCAGCCCGTTGCTCCCTGCGTCGACGGCGAGGGCCCGACGGACGGCGCGTGTTACGTCTGTGTCCATGACGCAGCGGCGCCCAACGCCATCGACGTCTGCAACGGCGTCGACGACGACTGCGACGGCACCGTCGACAACGGCCCCAACATTGCGACCGAGTGCGACGACGGCAACGCCTGCACCACCGACCTCTGCGGCGGAACGCTCGGCTGCATCAACACCAGCGACATCGACTGCAACGACGGCATCCTCTGCACCCTCGACTCCTGCGATCCGCTCTTTGGCTGCACCCACGCCCTCGACGACAGCGCCTGTAACGACGGGCTCGGCTGCTCGCTCGACCGCTGCGACGCGGTTGAAGGCTGCGTCCACGAGCCCCAGGATGCCCTGTGCTCTGACCTCCAGCCCTGCACCACCGACAGCTGTAGCCTCAGCGAGGGCTGCGTGCACGTAGCTGACAACAGCGCCTGCGACGACGGCGTCGCCTGCACCACCGACGTCTGTACCGCGCTCGAAGGCTGCTCCAGCACGCCCGACGACACCGTCTGCAGTGATGGCAATGGCTGCACCTCCGACGTCTGCGACGCGTCCACCGGCTGTCAGAACCCACCGCTGAGCGTGCCTTGCGACGACGGCGACCCGTGTACCGTCAACGACGTGTGCGTCGACGGACAGTGCGCGGTTGGCACCGCCAAGGCGTGCGATGACGGCGACGTCTGCACCCTCGACTACTGCGACGCTGCGACTGGCGGGTGTGCTGCCGAGCCGATCGAAGACTGCATCGCCTACTCCGAGCGCCAGGGTCGCTACGACGGCACCGTCCAGCTCTCAGGCGAGCTAGAGTACCGATTAAGAACAGACTCGCTGACGACAGAGCGGCTGGGGACCTACGTCTGCACCGGACAGATGCGATTTGTGTACGATGAGCGTGACACCCTGCCCTACGAAGGGCTTGGACGAACTCAGCTCGTCTGCACGTCCACGGACGAAGACGGTGTCTCTGAGTCGGGAACCACACTCTCGCAGGCCTATCTTGTCGCTGGCCCGACGAATTCGTCATTTGGGGTGGATGGTGGCCAACCGCAGGGTCGCGCAACTAGCTTCAGAAGCTTGCAGCTTAACGACGCCGTATGGGGCGCTAACAGCAGCGGCGAGACGACATTCAACGGCTCAGGGACGATAGGCATCGGCCCCTACTATCTCTCGCTAATGTTGCCCAGTG
>CALHXW010000077.1 GCA_938040325.1 uncultured bacterium
CGCCGCCTCCATGAGGAAGCGCTGCTGGCGTTGGGCTTCGGTGAGTGCGTCTAGCGGTAAGGTGTCGGTCACCCACGCAGTATAGGGACACTTGCCGGTTGACGCGATGCGATTCCCCGAGCCCGCGCTCCGGCCGCTCGCCCGACGATCGCACATCACAGGGGCGCCGGGATGCGAAGCTCCACACGGCGACGTCCGATGCGGGCACCTTGTCGTCGCGCTTTGGAACCTTTGCCCGGCGCTCGAAGCGGCGCACGGCGTGGGTCAGCCGCGCAGGCAGGCAACCGGCCGCTACGAACGTTTCGAAGGCCCAACGACCAGCGACGTTGTGTGGATTAGCCGCAAACCGTTAGCTGGCGTACGCTTGACGCCGAGGGGCGAGACGTGTTCAACACGACGCCATACGAAGAGGAGGGTCGATGACTGCGGTGGAGACAGGCGAACGCTATACGGCTCTGGTCGTTGAAGACGACGCAACGCACCAGCTCTTAATTCGGAAGGCGCTGGAGTCCGAGGGAACCCAGTTCTCGCAGGTCCAGTTTGCGCGCGACTCCGACGAAGCCAACCGCTACGCGCGTCAAATGGCCTTTGACGTCATGCTCTTCGACAACCGCATCCCTGGAACCCGAGGCCTCGATCTGATCTCGGAGCTTCGCAACGCCGGAGTGGTGTCGCCCTTCGTGCTGATGACATCGGCGGGCAGTGAGGACTTGGTTGTCCAAGCCTATCGCAAGAACGTCAGCGACTACGTGATCAAGGACAGCGGCTTCTGGAAGGAGCTGCCAACCGTGCTGCTTCGGGTCATCAAGGCCGACCGCGCAAAGAAGCGCGAGCAGGAGCTCATGAGTGGACTTGAGCGTGCCAACGCCAAGCTCGACGAGATGAACAGCGCCACGCGCCGCCGCGACGAGCAGGTCAAGGCCGCCTTGGTTCGTCTGCGGGCTGCAGCGACGTCCTCCGGCGACAAGGGCACGTTGGTTCCGATCCTCGACGAGATCGACGCGCTGCTCTAGCGGCGTCGGCCCAGACGCCCATTTCCTCGAGCGCTGCTAGCAGCACTCGGGACACGATCAGGCCGGTGCAGGACGTTGACACGTCGGTGCCGGTTGAGCTACCGGACTCCAAGAGCATGCGGGAGTAACTCAGTTGGTAGAGTGACAGCTTCCCAAGCTGTAGGTCGCGAGTTCGAGTCTCGTCTCCCGCTCCATGCAAATGCCCCGCCCATGCGCGGGGCGTTTTGTTGAAGGCAGCCTGACGGCTACACTCGCGCAGATCTCAAGGAGGCGCCGCGTTGATGGGCGTGCAACGAAGCCAGCGAGAGAGCCAGCGCCGGGTCACTGTGTCTCGCCGGCATGCCGATGCCCCCGCAACGGGGCGCCTCATCTGGTTCGCAGGGTGCATCGTGGCGTTCATGCTTGGCTGCACAGCGTGCGGCAGTCCGGATGAGTCGTCGGCGAACGCGGGTGGTGGCAAAGCTGCCGCCGGCTCGGCGGCTCCGATGACGGTCGGCCTCGCCCTGCTGGGCAACCGCTTCTCGCACCTCGGCTACAACTCGTGTCAGCGACCGCCCCGAGGCGGGCTTGGCCGGGTTGTGGCGTGGCTGTCGGACGCCTCCGCCAGCCAAGGCTGGGACGCCCAAGTGGTGCTCGGTGTCGGCAACGATCTCGGCTCCCGCGTGGTCGACGAGGCCAGTCGTGACCCGTACGCTGCCGCAGAGACGATCCTGAGGGCATACGGCCAGCTGCGCGTTGACGCTGTCGGGCTCGCTCAGAGCGACGTTTCGGGCGTTGGACTTGAGTCGCTGACCCGATGGGCTGAAGCGTTTCGCGTGCCCTTGGTGGCAGCCAACCTAATCGATCGGGACTCCGGAGGGCCAGCCAGCGGGGTTGCTCGGGCTCGACTCATCGAGGTCGGCACCAGGAGCATCGCCTTTGTCAGCGTCGCGAGCACTACCTTTGGCGCCGACGGGGCAGAGACAGGCGATCGCTATCGCTTCGACTCGCCGCTCAAGCGGGTGGGAGAGCTCCTGGCGACGGACGCCATCGCGAGCGCGGATCTGACGGTCGTCGCAGCTGACGTTAGCGACGGGATGGTGATTAGGATGCTCAAGGAGCAGCCGTCGATCGACGTGCTCGTTCGGACGGCCCGGCAGTCACTGAGCCAGCATCCGGAGTTCCAGCACGGCGCGATGGTGGTCGACATCGGACAGCGCGGGGAGCAGCTCCCACTGCTGGAGGTGCGGTTTGCAGCCGACTCCAAGCCTGAGCTCGGGGTGGCTGACGGCAACCTCAGGGCGCGTCTTGAGGCGGAGTTTGAGTCATCGCGCACGCGTCATACGCCTAGCGAGCGGAGCACGCTCCTCGCAGCCGCTCGTCAGCGTCACGAGCAGGCCGACAAGAGCGCCGCCGATGCCGCTGCTAGCGGCCTCACGCTCGTCAACTGGCGTGTCGTGCCGCTCACACTCGACCTGCCTAGCGACCCCGCGATCGAGGCCCGGACCTTGGAGCTCACGTACTGACACGGCGGCCAGCGCCAAGCCCATGGCCGTCGCGACCTCCGTTCGATGCCCGCCGCGACCGCGTTGGTCGCGTCTACGCGCACGTCATGCTTGACCCGTGCAGGCTCGCGTGTATCCTCCCGCTCTTCGCCCTGGAGGGTTCGATGGCGCGCGTTACGATCGAAGACTGCCTAGACAACATCGACAACCGCTTTGCGCTCGTGCTGCTGGCTGCTCGCCGCGCCCGTCAGCTCGAAGGCGGTGACGACACGCTCGTCGACGCACCGAAGAACAAGATCGCTGTCCGCGCGCTCCGCGAGATCGCCGCCGGCAAGGTCGCGTTCGACCTCGACGTCTCCGGCCTCCTTGAGACATGGCGTCCGCGCGACTAACGCTTCGGTCGCGGAAATAGCCACATCGAACGCTGGGTTGCGATCATGATGCTGAACTTATCGTCGGCCCCGATCACCACCACGCGTCGACGTCTATCGCGCGCGCTTCTGCTCGTTGGGTTGAGTGCTCTCATGCTGGCGTGTCCGACGCGGCACACGGCGCCGGCAGACGCGCTGACGGAGCCCGCTGAGATCACCGCGCTTGCGAGCGCCTACCAAGGCAAGATTCAGACGCTTGCGGTCGAGGCCCGTGCAACGCACTACGGAGACGTAGGAGCTTTCAAGGGCAAGGTAGCCATCCTGGTCCGGCGACCTGGCGACGTGCACATCTCCACCCTGTCGCCGACCGACGACTTAGTGGGGGTGTTGTCGAGCGACGGCAAGCGCTTCGTCACGTTCCAGCGCGGCGCACGCGTCTGCCAGCGAGGTGACGCCTGTCCCCGAAACATGGCTCGCTTTCTGCCGCTCGCCATCGACAACCCGACGTTCGTCGGGATGATGATGGGACGCGCGGTCTTCATCGACGGCACGCCAACGGAGGCAGCATGGGACGGCAAGGTCGGCGCCTATCGCGTCGAGCTCGTTGGCGGTGGTGACCAACGTCAGCTTGCGTGGGTGGAGCACGGCAGCGGTCGCATCCTTCGAACGGAGCTCTTCCGCGGCAAAGACCGTACGTTCTCCATCGACTTTTCCGATGTTCGATCGGTCGACGGTCACCGGATTGCGCACCGCGTCGAGATCAAGATTGCTCGCGGCAACACCGACCTTCGTCTCGACTTTCGGACGGTCGACGTCAACTTGGAGCTCGCCGACAGCGCGTTCTCGATTCCGTGTCCGGATGGCACAACGATCGAAGAGCTCAGCTGCGAGCGGTAGTGTCTAGCGCTCGGGGAAATGCTGACTCTGGGACGAAGCGAGGGGTGCCGCTGGTGCAGCGCCTGCGCGCAGGGCGCAGCCTGCTCCAGCACTGCACCTCGCTGCCCTCGCACGAGAACTTATTCGACACCGTAGACGTGGACCCGCGTGCGCGGTAGCCATGGCCGCGAACGGAGGCGGACATGAGCGCAAAGAAGCGAACGCGCCGAGGACTCTTCATTGTCCTCGAGGGAATCGACGGATCCGGAACCACGACTCAGATCGGCCAGATCATGGAGTGGATGCGGAAGCGCGGTGAGCTAGCGCTCGCGACCGCTCAACCCACCGCGGGCCCCATTGGGTCCATGCTGCGACTCGTGCTCAACCAGCGGCTCGTCTCGCGTGTTCACAAGTCCGGGGCAGAGCCGGTCGACCCTGCGGCCGTTGCACTGCTCTTCGCTGCTGACCGGCTCGATCATCTCCAGCACACGATTCGTCCTGCGCTCGAGTCCGGACGCCACGTGGTCTGCGACCGCTACGTCCTCTCGAGTCTCGCTTACCAGAGCCTCGACACCGATCTGCGCTTTGTCCGTCAGATCAATGAGAAGGCGCTCGCCCCCGACCTCACGATCTTCCTGCGGGTCAACCCCGATGTGGCGATGGCGCGCATCAACGCCAGCCGCGTCGAGCGCGACACGTTCGAGCAGCTGGCGGTGCAGCGTCGTGTAGCCGCCGCCTACGACAAGCTACTGACGAGCTACCGCGACGGCACCGTCGTCGACGTCAACGGCGAGAACTCGCTGAGCACGGTCACAACCGACGTTCGTCAAGCCGTCGAGCGTCTCCTCGACTGACCCGTGACAAGGACCACTGCCTCAGCGCGCAATCCATAGGTCCACGTTGCGGTCTTCGGGTTCGCTGAGGTTCGCGTCGGCCCAACCCGACACCCAGTCGAGCACTCCGAGTGCGTAGCCTTCGGCCGCAACGGCCGAACGAGACGTGTCGGCGTCGATACACGTGAGGCGAATGCGCAGCCAGTCCACGCCTTCTTCGTAGATCTCGACCAGGCGCGACTGGTGCGGGAAGTCCGCAAGCGCTGCGGTCGTGACCTCGAAGAGCCGCGCCCCGTTCGGACCGACGAGCTCACGCACCCGGTGCTGGTGCGAGTGTGCGACCAAGCTAACAACGATGTTCGGGTAGCTTGTGATGAGCTCGATGAACTCCGCCTCCGTCAGGGCATCGTCCTGGGCCTCGCCGCCGAAGTCGCTGCCATCGCTGAGTGAACCCGCCGCGTGGTGAGCCGCAAGGATGACCGTCCGCCCCGCAGCGAGCGCGTCGTCGAGCATCGGCACCACGAGCGTGTCGACATCAGCTCGCTTCAGCACCCCGGATGCGCCCCCCGAAGGCGCGCTAGTGTCGAGGACGATGATGCGCAGGTCGGTACCGATGATGTCTGAGCTATAGAACGCCTGGCCGGTCGCCGCCTGCTCGTCTGACAGCCCATGTCCATCACCATCCGCGATGACCCGCGTGAGCAGCTCGCGGCCGCTCATCAGCTTGCGGTTGGCATCGGCTGGGACCTCACCCGTGACGACGGGGCCGCCGGGCTCCCGCCAGTCGCGGGTCCCGGTGTCGGCTCGGCTGCCTGTGGCCGTCGCAGTGCGTTGCTCATCGACCACGAAGTTGCCTTGGACCAAGCGGTCGTGATTCCCCGTGACCCAAAGCCATGGAATGTTGCCGAGTCCGCGGGTGACAAGCTCGTCTTTGGGGTCGTTGTCGGGTCCTGGGACGGGGTCGTCGTCAGCGCCAGAGTCACAGCTCAGCGACTCACCGCCCGGACCTAGCAGGGCCAGCCACCAGTCGAGCTCGTTTTGCTGAGCGTTGTCGATGTTGTCGCCACCGACGAGCACCAGATCGATGGGGCGCTGTCGGTGGAGCGCGCCAAACGTCTGAACCATCGCGTTGGCGAGGTGACAGAGGTAGGCGTCTTGCGGTCGAAACGCACTTGCCGTCGCCCCGGCTTGGTCGAAGGTTGCCAGGCGCGCCGGTGACTCGTCATCGGTGATCTGGGCGTCTGCAAAGTGAACGAGCCGCGCCACCAGCGCCGGAAACGGCGCACCGTCGGGGACATCACCGCCGCCTAAGACGCGCGCGACATGCGGTTCGCCTGGGCCAACCTCGATCTCGCTCAGTCCGCCGTCGAGCATCGCCTGTCGATGTTCAGGCACCGACGGGTTGAGCGCGTCCGACGCCGAGAGCCGCGGCTTGACGGCCACCAACGTGACCTCGTCGGTCAGTGCCACCGTTGCGGCTGTGTCGTCTCCGGCGTCACTTCCGCAGCCGGGTGAGAGGACGCCAAGTAGCCCGACGAGGGCAAGGCAGCGCAAGGCGAGGGCGGGCGTTCGCAGTGGGTGTGTCATCGGGCGAGCATACGCGAAACGTGCTCGGACCGTCACCGGCTCCACGCGCGGTTGTCGCAGCGTGGCGAGAGCGCGCATGGTCACCGCGTCAACGACACGCCGTTCGCGCGCGGAGCGTCTTGCTCGCGTCGTGCGCGAGGTGTTATTGCTTAGGGCAATGAACGACACGGAACGCCCGCGAGTGGACGACACGCAGCTCTCGTCGGCTCTTGTCGAGCAGCTCACGTCGGCGCTCGCTCCGCGCTACAGGCTGGTGTCGATGCGCCCGATCCGAAACGGGTTTCGGTGTCACCTGGCCTTCTCGGGCGGTCGCGAGCTTCTGGTGAGCCTCTGCTCGGACGGGGATCGCGTCGCCAACCTCGGACGCCTGGGCGTCAGCTACACGCAGGGTAGGCTCTCGTCAGAGCTCTGCAGCGCGATCGTCTTTGACGTTGTCGAGCGGTGGCGGCCCTGGCGAGACAGCCTGGGCCGTATCGCGTACGCGAGCTCGCTGCGGCGCGCCAAGGACGGTCCACGCACGCCGCTCGGTACGCTCCTCGATGCGGTCGAGAGCGACGCGGGGGCGGTCGTGGGAGACTCAGGCGCGACCACCGACCCGATGAACGCGGCGCTGTCGGTGGTGTTTGTCCGTGCGCTACACGCCGGGATGATCGGCGATGTTGACACGCTTCAGCGCTGCGAGGAACGCCTCGTGCTCGATCCGGCAGCACCGCCGGCGGCCGTCTCGGCCTTGCTCGCTGCAGCCGGCCGACCGACAGCCGCCTTGCTCCACATCACCGGGGATCCCGAGCTTGTGGACTGGCGCAGCCTCCAGCGACAGCTCATCGCGGGCGCCGGCAAGCTCCAAGGCGCGCCGTGCCTTGCGGGTGCCGAGCCGACCGCAGACTTGCTCACCCGAGACGCTGGCTGGCCAGGCGTGTTGGCTGTCACTGGACTCGACCACACAGTCGACGGCTGGTTGACCCGCGCTGCGGCGCTCGAGCCGTGTGCTCAGTTGGCCGACTACTGGCGACAGCGAGTCGCTCTCTGGCGCGGACGGCCCGCATCCAGCGCGGACGACCGGTCCGACGCTCGCTCGCTCGACGCCCAGGTGGTCGCGGCTGGCCAGAAGGTGCGAGCGGGAGCTCTCGACGACGCGACAGCGCTCCTCGACGCGATCATTGTTGCCGCGCCGGATCACCCGGAGGCCCTGACGTGGCGGGCGGAAGTTGCGCTGGTGCACGAGGACTTTCAGGCAGCGATGAACTTTGCCCATGCGGCCTGCTTGAACACCAACCACCTGCCGGCTCGGCTCATCAAAGCGCTTGCGACGCTCGGACTGAGCGCGGCGGAAGGCGAGGGACTGCCTAGCCAGGTCGACGAAGGCCTCATGGGCGAAGAGCTATCGAGCTTTCTCAAGGTTCCGATCGCGAAGGTCCACCAGCAGACCCTGCCTGAGTGGCGCTCTGGACTTGAAGCGATGCTCGCGCGACTCGGCGGAAACCGTAGCGGTTGGGGGGTGGCGTGCCACGACGGCGCGCTCGTGCCTATCGCTTCCGACCAGACGGTGCGGGCTCTTGCCGGTGCGCTCCAACATCGGCTCGCTTATGAGCCCTTGAGCCTCCTGCTGCAGCGCTACGATGCGCTGGCCGAGCGCTACCCGCACTCGGCGCAGCCCTGGACGTTCCGCGGCGAGCTCCTGCTCTGGTGGGGACGTTACGACCAAGCGCGTGCCTGCTTCACCCGAGCGCTCGATATCAACGCGTGTCGCTGGGGCTACGTGGGGTTGGGGGCGGCGTGCCTCATGGCGGGTGACCTGGACGCCGCGCAAGCTGCGTTCGACACGCTCGGCGACCTCTTCTCGCCGGTGCCACGGGCGACGACCCCGGTCTACCTGGGGATGCTCGCCGACCAGCTGGGTCGGCCCGACCAAGCCGAGGCGCACTTTGCCAACGCAACCTCGGCCGTGCCCGAGCGGATCGGTGCCTGGGTCGAGCGCGGCAGGCTGGCCCTTCGCCGCGGAGACGAGGCGCTGGCGGCTGAGTGTCAGGCCGCGGTGGCTGAGCGCTGCCCTGCGCTCCACGCGCGTCTGTCGCTCGACACCGGGCTCGCCAGCTACTTTCACGACGCGCTCGGCCTGTTGGTCGGCAACCGCGCGTCCCGGATGGTGACCATCGTCACCGACGACGTCTTGACGCTGCTGCCCGCACCTGAGCCGTGGCGAACGGCCAGGAGCGTTGTCCGCCAGAGCACGCTCGCCGTCGGGCGCGCCGACAACGCATCAGGATGGACCGCGGCCATGGCGGTCAAGGCGACCGCGCGGCCGTCACTGCTCGGTCGCTGGCGTCCAGATGACGCGCTTGCAGACCGTTTCGTTCGCCACGGTTTCGTCCGCGTGCGCGGCGGCGTCAGCAAGACGCGTGTGGCCCGCTGGGTCGCCTCTGCGCGCGAGCGTGGGCTTGGGCCGGGTGGTTGCTTGGTGCGTGGCGAACGTCGCGAGAGGGCGTCCCATGACATCGCGTCGCCCGGGGTGCCGGCCAGCGGCCTCGTCGTCCCAGCCGAGCGCTTCTTCGGCTGGCATGCGCTCAACGAAGATCTGGTCCGAGGCGTGTCGACGCTCATCGGTGGTCTGTCGATGTCGCGGTTTTGCGGACTGCCCAACGAGGTCATCGCCAGTCCCTTCTGCGACCTCGATGCCTCCGAGGGCGGCTGGCACGTCGACGAGCCACTCGAAGCCGCCACCCCCGAGCAGCTCCAGCTTGGGTTGCTGGTGTTGGTGCTGCTCAACGACGTCGGACCGGGTCACGGGACCCGCTTTGCTGCTGGCTCAGCTCGTCACATCGCCCAGGCGCTCAGAGCCGGGCCGGTCGATCTCTCCGAGGGCGGCGAGCTGGTCCGCCACCTCGGCAGCAGCCTCCCGATGCAGACCGCCGACGGGGAGGCCGGCGATGTCTACCTGCTTCATCCCTGGACGGTTCATGCGTCTGGTCGGGGGCGCGTGGACGCGGTCCGCTTGGTTGCCAACCCCAACATCATGCTGACCGCGCCGTTGATCCGCTCCACCGGCCGACCGTCGACGCCGATCGAGCGTCACGTCTGGGCTGAGCTCTTTGGCGCCGATGCGCCGCCATAGCGCGCCGCCGCCACGAGCTGAGGCACAGCGCACGCCAGGCCCTGTGCGCCTTGCCCTTCGGCGTCACGACGACGTCGAAGTAGAGCGGCGGCAGGTCCTCTGGTAAAGGCGTCGACTGCACTTCATGACGAGGAGAACCATGGACACCCCTCAAGCCGTCCTTCAGCGCCTCAAAGATGGCAACGCACGCTTTGTCGCCGACATGGCGGACGGCCAGCTCCAAGACAGCAAGCGCCGCCGCCAGCTGGTCGCCGGACAGTCGCCCTACGCCGTGATCCTGAGCTGCGCGGACTCGAGGGTGGTTCCCGAGCTCGCGTTTGACACGGGGCTCGGCGAGCTCTTCGTGATTCGCGTGGCGGGCAACGTCGCCAACACGTCCACCGTCGCGAGCATCGAGTACGCTGTCGAGCACCTCGAGTCGGGCGTCTGCGTTGTCCTTGGCCACGACTCGTGCGGCGCGGTGACGGCCGCCATCGACGGCGCGAGCCACGGCGACAACCTCGACCATCTGCTTAGCCACATTCACCCGGCGCGTGACCAACCGGGGTCGAGCGACGTCAACGCGGTCGTCAAGCGCCATGCTCAGCACACTGCCAAGCACCTTGCCGAGCGCTCGTCCGTGATCAACGGCGCGCTCGAGGCGGGCAAGCTCACCATTGTGGCGGCCTACTACGACCTCAACGAGGGCAGCGTCACCTTCCTCGACGCTGTCTAACAGGCGAGGCCGACTCCGCGAATGCGGTGCCGGCCTCGCTGCGCCTCTGTCCCACGAGACAGCGTTCCAGGGACTACGGCGTGATGTCGTAAGGCGAAGCCGTTGGGGAGATCACCACGTCGGTGGCCACGTAGTCACCCGAGGCGTCTTGGACATAGGCCGTGTAGCTGCCCTCGTAGATGGTATCGAAGATGAAGTAGCCCGCCGTCGACGTCGTCTGGACGTAGTTGAAGGGCTCAAAGCGGATGGTCGCTCCTTCGAGTGCCGCTCCGTTAGCGTCTTTGACGTAGCCGTAGAAGCTGGTGGTGGCGGGCTCGTCGCCGATCTGGAGCCGGTAGTGCGCCACCGAGCTTGAGACATTGCCGTAGTGGTCTTCGACGACGACGTGCAGGTAGTAGCCAAACCCGGTGAGCGCATCGCCGTTCGCGTCGGTCGTCAGCAGCAGGCTCGGGGTGGTGACCTCGCTCCAGCCGCTGCCGTCGCCGTAGGCGGCCTGGGAGTTGCGGTCGACGCGGTAGAACGCTCGGGCGAAGTCGTCGGTGGTGGTTCCGCTCGGGGCGGTCCAGCTGGCCACGACCGTGGTGCCGACCGTCCAGGCGCTCGGATCCGGATGGCTGTCGCTCTGGATCCCTGCAGCAGCATCGACGACGAGGATCGACGTGCTGTTGCTGACCGTGCCGATGGTGACGGTCGGCCCGTGGACACTCACCACATGGAGATACCAGCGGCCTGTGGACGTGAAGGCGCTCCGGTCGAAGGTCACGGTGGTGTCGGTCGTGTACGTACCGTTAGCGGCCGTCACTTCCCCGCGGGGGTCCTGGTTGAGGAGGTACCAGAACCCAGTGGCCTCCGCGAAGGGGGCCGTCCAGCTGAAGGTCGCGGCCGCAAAGCTATCGTTGACCACGATCGAGCTGTCGGTGGCGTCGACACCGTCGATCGCCACGTCGAACGCGCGCGGGGGCATGTGAGAGATGCTCTGGGTCGCACCGACGACTGCGCCGCTGATGTCGTAGCTGCCGCTGTAGACGACCTTGAGGCGTCCGTTGCCGCCGTCGGCGCCGTTCACGTTTTCGTTGCCGCAGCTGTAGCTCTTGGAGCCCAGGGCCAGTCCGTCTCCACCAGCCGCCTGGATGTTGCCTGCGACGGAGACCACGTTGGCCATCAGCAGCACGGTGCCGCCTGCGCCGCCGCCTGAGCCGCTCATCGGGTTGGTGCCGAGGGTGCTGTGCTGGCCGTCTTCGCCGGTGACCATGACCGAACCGAGGATGTCGAGGGTCTCCTCAGCGATCAGCTCCACCGCGCCGCCGCCCTTGCCGCCAAGTGGCAGCGCTTGGGCGGTGTTGCACTTGCGTGAGTAGGACCCTGGTGAGGACGAGGTGCTGCTGTAGCAACCGTCGCCGCCGCGGCCACCGCGCGAGAGCACCAGGTTGGTCGACGAGCCCCGGGCGCCGCCGCCGCCGCCGCCCGTGCAGTTCACGCACGCGTCTTCGTAGCACTGCCAGCCGCCGCTGCAGCCAGGCAAGCGCCACTCCTTCTCCCACTCGACCGTCGCGGCACCCGAGCCCGCCGAGCCGTTGCCGCCGCCACCGCCGCCCGTGGCCGCGCTGTTGAGCTGGCTGTCAGTGCAGAAGCCGTACTTGCCGCCACTCGCCTCCGACGACGTGCGGCTGAGGTTGATGGAGCTTGCCGGGTCGATGAAGATCGTTCGGGCGTGCACGCGCAGCTCGCCGGTGCTGCACGTCACCGTGGCGCCACCTTGGACGATGAACTCGTCGACCACGTGCAGTCCGCAGAGCTCTTGGTTGGCGGTGATGGTGAGATCCGGAGCGGCAAAGCACGCCGTTGCGTCGGCGCAAGCGCCTGAGTCGCACGCGGTCGTCGCGCTCCAGCCCAGGCATGTCCCGACCATCGAGCACGTTCGAACCTGGCCGTTGGTGCACTCGGTGGCGCCGTCGGCTGGGCATGCGTCCGCGCAGGCACAGAGGCCGTCGGCGCAGTCCGTGCCGGCCTCGCAGGCGCTCGGTGCGCCCCACTCGTTGCAGCCGTCGCCGTCGTAGTCGCCGCACGTCACAACGGTGGAGCTGCCGTCGCACTCGGTTGCCCCAACGGTGTCGCAGGTGTCATCGCAGGCGAGGGCGGCTTCACCAGGCGTGGGCACGCCGGCAGAGAAGTCGTCGATGTTGCTGTCGGTGTCGGTGTAGCCGCTGTCGCGGCTGAGGCTCTCGCCAACCGCATGGCCCGGATGCGCCTCGCCTTCACCCGCGGCAATGCTGGTGGTTCCAAAGCTGCCATAGGCCAGTGCGTCGAGGACCTGGTCGCCAAAGCGTAGCTGTACGCTGTCCGGTCCGTTTTGTAGGTCCACATCGCTCGTGGCGAGGTCCATGAGCGCTGTCAGCTCCGGGGCCGCACCGCTGTGGCCGACGAGGTAGATACCGGCGGAGTCTGTGGTGCCGCTCAGCTCGATGGTGACGTAGTCCACGCCGCCATTGCCGTTGACGCCGACAAGGCTCAGCCCATCCAGCGCTGCGCCGGGAGGGCCATGGAGCTCGATGAAGCTCTCGGTGTCGGGAAAGCCGTCGCTGTTGTAGACGATCTCGCTGATGACGATGCCTGTGGGGACCACGCACGCAGCGTTGTCGCAGCCGTTCTGACAGGTGACGTTGACGGCCGCGTAGGAGCACGCGCCGCCACCACAGCTGCCAGCGGCCGCGTAGCTCGTGAGGGTGTTCGGTCCGGTGCACGTGGTCGCCGGCGGGGTGTCGCACGTCACACCCGCGCAGGGGTCGCCGGTGCAGGCGGCGACGTCGCAGCCAAACTCGCACGTGACGTCGGTCGAGGGGTAGTCGCAGCCGCCGGCCGCGCAAGCGCCTGCGGCCTGGTAGACGCGGAGCGTCGTGGCGTCGATGCAACCATCGGCCGGCGGGGCACTGCACGACACCGCGTCGCCCGAACACACGCCATTGGTGCACTGGTCGCCGCTCGTGCATGCGTTGCCATCGTCGCAGGTCGCGCCGTTGTCATAGGCATACTGGCAGGTGCCGTTGACGCAGGTGCCTGCGGCGTCGAAGCAGCCAGTCGGGGGGCTGTCGCAGACGACACCGGCGCAGGGATCGCCCACGCAGGCGTCGTCTTGGCAACCACCGGGACAGGCGACGGCCTGGCTTGCGTACGAGCAGCCGCCGTTGCCGCAGGTGCCGGCCGAGTCGTAGGTCAGCAGCGTCGTACCGTCTTGGCACGTCGCCGCCGGCGGGGCGTTGCAGGCCACGGTGGTCCCGCCGCACACGCCGCCGCTACAGGTGTCGCCGTCGGTGCACCCGTCGCCGTCGTCGCAGCTCTTTCCGTCGGCGAGTGCGTAGCTACAGACGCCACCCTGGCACGCCCCGGTGCTCTGGTGGCAGGAGCTTGGCGGGCTGTCGCACACCACGCCCGCGCACGGATCGCCCAGACAGCTACCGTCGGCACAGCCGAGGGGGCAAGCGGTTGAGGTCGACGGGTAGGTACAGCTGCCAGCGTCGCACTGACCGGGGCTGGCAAACGAGGTGATCGCGTCTCCAGCGCAGGTCGCGGCCGGTGGCGCGTCGCAGGCGAGGGGTTGCCCCAAGCAGGCCCCGTTGCTGCACGTATCGGCGGTCGTGCAGCTGTCGCCGTCGTCGCAGGTGTTGCCTGTGAGGGGCTCATAGGCACAGATCCCCGCGCTGCACTGGCCGACTGGGGCGTGGCAGGGCGAGGGCGGCGTCTCGCACACCACCGAGTCGCAGAGGTCGACCTGTCCCAGGCACGCGCCGTCTTGGCAGCCCAGCGCGCACGGAACGTCCACCGAGCTGAAGACACAGCTGTTGGACTCGCAGCGTCCGTCCTCTGCGAAGACGCGCAGGGTCGAAGCATCCAGGCAGACAGACGCGGGGGGAACGTCGCAGGCAAGCTCGCACGGAGTCGGCGTCGGTCCCGTCGAGCTGTCAGCATCGTCGGCGCATGCGGAGATGCCTACGCCAAGACTCATGGTTAGGGCCAACAAGGCGCCAAGGGTGTGTCGCATGGTGGATTCGGTCCTGTTCGAGGTGGTGGCAGCAATGACACCCAAGGAGAGGACCGGGGGTACGGCAATCGCGATCGTTTAATCAATCGTCCGTACAGTATGGTTTCGCTGCGCCCGTAGCGCGTACGCCTGGCGTTGCAGCGGCTTGTTCTGTCGAGGTTTTTTCTTGCTGCGGCTGCCGGCGTCGGACCGGTGCGGCGAACCCGCGGACCTCATGCGTGGGGTGAACTGAACTGACCAGTCGTTCATCGGGTCCGTTGGGCGCGGCACGCCATGGCGCCGGCGGCGAGGACCAGCTTTAACCCAAGCGGGCTGGCGCGCGATAGCGCTTGACCCAGACCGTCGCGCCATCTGGACCGACGTCGAGCGTCACCCGGTCGCCGGCAGGTAGGCGCAGCCACGAGTGGGGGCGGAACCCGTCGGTCTCGAGCGCAAAGCTGCCCTCACACACGAAGACTTCGGCGCCAGAGGGCGCATCGAGCGCGTAGGCTGAGCGCGACGTCCACTGCTCCAGCGTCACCTGCTCGCGCGCGTCCTCAAAGAGCAGGGCGCGGGTCACACCCGGCAGCGCAGGATCCTTCGTGAACACCCGGTCGCTGGCGTGGTCGCGGACGGTCGTGCGGTCGTTGGGGGCAAACTGGCGGAGCTTCACGAGGATCGTGCAGCCGTCGGGTGCGCTCGGCGTGTGTGCCGAGGTCGGCGGGTTGCGCACATACGAGCCCACCGGGTAGCTGCCGTGTTCGTCGACGAAGGTCCCCGCAAGGACCAAGAACTCCTCGCCACCGCCGTGAACGTGTGGGGAGAACGCGCTGCCGCGTGCGTAGCGCACGATGGTTGTCGCGCGCGCGACCTCGTCGCCCACACGATCGAGCATGCGCCGCTCGACGCCGGGCATGGGGGATGGCTGCCACACAAGGGCATCGCCGTGCATCGCTACACGCTGTGAGAAGTCGGCGTTCAGTTCCACGGTGTCTCCGCTCGCGAGGGTCAACGTCGGTGGTTCTTGCAGTCAGGTTGACGCGCTCGCTCCAGCCAGTGAAGCGAGCGCGTCAACGACCGCGACGGGAGTTTAACCGGTCGTCATACTAGGTCGTGCTGCACAGCGCGCACGCCACGCGTGGAGATGGGTCAGCTCGCTCGGGATCTCAACCTTTGCGAAGTCAGCGAACGCGAGTCCCGCATACGCGGTGATGTCGGCCATGCTGAAGGTGTCGCCGGCGAGAAAGGGAGACTCTTTGAGCACGCTGTTGAGGTACGTCATCGTGCTGTGAGCGGTGTCGCGTTTGCGGCGGCCCCAGTCGGCGTTTTGGTTGGTCTCGAGGGCCGGTCCAAGGCCGGGCGTTGCGTGGTGAAAGTACGCGCCAACCGCATCGAGCAGGCCCGCTTCAGCACGTAGGTTCATCATGTGGGTCTTGGCGCGCTGGGTCGGCGTGTCGCCGATCAGCGACGGACCAGCGAACGCGCCGTCGATGTACTCGGTGATGGCAGTGCACTGAGAGATGCACGTTCCGCACTCGAGCTCAACGTAGGGCACGGTCGCGTCGGGGTTCTTGGCTCGGAACGCCGCGCTGCGGTGCTCGCCGCCCATAACGTCGACAGGCACAAACTCGACCCTGTCGGTCGCCCCTTTCTCGGCCAGGGCAATTCGGACGCGAGCTGGGTTCGGGAAGCCCTCGATATCAAATACTTTCATTGTCTCTCCAAAGGGGGGGCGCCTGTTGAGCGCGCAGGTTGTTTGCTTCGGTGGGTCAGATGTGTGACCTGTCTACTAGTAGGTAGGTTGGCTGGGTTCAAGTGGTTACGAAAAAAGAGTCGCCGACGACTCGTGGTCCGCGTCAGGTCTTTGGACGCGTGGATCCTCGGCCTCCAACGACAGCAACTCGCGCCGGACGATCAGAACCGCGGACGCGGAGCGTCATCAAATGTCTCGCTTCCCGAACGCTGCTAAGAGACCTGTTTGCGCATCGGGACGGCCGTTCCTATAGAAGGTCTGTGGACACCAAGGAAAAGCTGCTGGCTTCTGCCGAAGCCAGCGCGCGCGCACACGGCTACGACGGCTTCAGCTACGCTGATCTGGCCGCCGACGTCGGGATTCGCAAAGCCAGCATCCACCATCACTTCCCAAAGAAGCGTGACCTCGCGCTGGCACTGATCGAGCGCTACGCCGCCGCGATTGCTGTCGAGCTGGACGCGATCGCCGACCGGGTCACGAGAGCATCCGACCAGCTTCGAGCCTACATCGCGATGTACAGAGGGGCCCTCTCGGGGGGCTCGACGCTGTGTCTGTGCGTCGCCTTCAGCCTGAGTCGCGAGTCGGTTGCCGACGACGTTGCCGCCGCCATCGACCGCTTCCGAGACCGCAGCGTCGCGTGGCTTGTCGAGGTCTTCGAGCGCGGCAAGCTCGATGGCAGCATCCACGACGTTCAGGCGCCCGCCGATGAGGCAATCACCTGCCTGGCCCTCGTCGAAGGCGCGCAGCTTGCTGCCCGCGCGGCGCTCTCACCTGACCGCTTCGACAGCGCGCTGGTGCTCATGGCGAAGCGCTTAGCGTAGCGAGCAGAGCTGTCGGGCCGTCAGTGATGCCCCTTTGACCGGGCCACGCGCTCGTCACTAGGCGCTCAGTCGATGGCGAACGTCACGCGGCTCTTGTTGAGGCGCTCGATGAGCGGCTGGCCAAGAGCAAACGCTGGCGTCAGCACGCCACCGGGTCCTGTCGTCGTGGCCAAGCACATCGCGCTCTCGGCGAGCATCGCGGCGGTTGCGCCATAGCCAGGGTCCATGCTGCCAACGACGGTGGCGCTGAGCGCTTGGGACGCCACGCCGCCAGCCCGATGGCCAAAGAGCCGAATCTTGAAGAAGCCTGCCTCTCGCGCTGCGGCGGTCGGGCCTTCGCCCTGATCGGGTAGAAAGCGTGCCGCCAGCTTCCGTACGTGGCCAGCCTGCAGCGCGACCATCCCGGCCATCGCGCCGCCGGCGATAGCGACCGCCTTGGCCCTGCCTGCAAGCCCAGGGCCTGTGCGCATCGACTCCTGGTAGCCAAAGGTGCCGAAGCGCTCGAGGAGGTGTTGGCTGCGGCGCACGATACGCTCGTTGATGCCGGCCATCAGAAAAGGAGCCGTCCACGCCTTCGCAGCCTTGCTGTAGCGCGCCGAGCGCTGCTCACCCCCGTCGGGACCGCGCATGCCGCCGGCCAGGCTGTAGGGATCGCCAAGGACCTTGCGGACCGCTTTTGAGCTGGCTTCTTCCATGACCTGCAGCATCGAGGCAACCGTGCCGCCTGACACGCCCCCACTCGCGCCGAGCACGACCATCTCGACACGCTCGAAGGGCGCGCCAAAGCGCTCGATTGCGGCCTCCTGCAGCATCAGGGTCCCAAGATCGGAGGGCACGGAGTCAAAGCCGCATGCATGAACGATCCGCGCGCCAGACGTGCCCGCGGCCGTGTGGTGGGCGTCGATCATACGCCGCACCCACTGGGGCTCACCCGTGAGGTCGCAGGTGTGGGTGCCCGCTGCGACAGCCGCCGCCACCAGCTCGCTTCCGAAGCGGGCATAGGGGCCGACCGTGGTCGCGATGACGCGGGTTTGGGCCGCGAGCGCATCGAGAGAGGCTCGGTCGTTGCTGTCGGCGACGAGGCACGGCACGTCAAGGCCAAGCTCGGTCGCGACCGCGTCTAGCTTGGCCTGGTTTCGTCCGGCGATGCCCCAGCGAATGTCGCCTGCGTGGTCGCGGAGGTACTCCGCAACAAGCCGGCCCGTGAATCCGGTCGCTCCGAAGACGATGACGTCCAACATTCCTTGCCTCCGCTTGGTGAGTTGGAGGCAACGCTAACACCGAACCAGAGGTGGGTCGCCCGCTTTGCCTCTTCGACGGCGCCGCTCGCGGGTGGTAGCGTTTGCTTGGGCCTTGGCGTGTCGCCCAGGCTTCAACGATCGGATCTTGGAGGGGTACTCGTGACCACAGCTCTTGGACGCGCAGCGAACTTCGCCGAAGGCCTGCTGCATCGCTCGACGCTCGCCAAGAAGCTCCCCGTGGGTGTCGTCAACGCGACGGCCCGCGCCATCGGCGGCGTCTCGGGCACGCTCGGTCAGACGCGCAGCCGTCAGGCAGAGGCCCGTGCCCGCGGCGTGCTGCTCGGCGCTCGCTTCGACGCCGAGCGACTCGTCATGTTTCGGGATGTGATCATCGACGGTGACAAGGTCAGCCTGGCTGACAACGTCACGCTCTATGGGGGCGTCGCCCTCTACGCCAACGGTCCACAGGCGGGCGTCTCCATCGGTGCAGAGACCCACCTCGGGCAGCAATCGATGGTCTTCGGCGAAGGCGGCGTCACGATTGGCTCTGGGTGCGCTATTGCGGCTCGCGTCCTGATCTACAGCAGCACCAACCGCATGGACATCGATCCGCGGGCGCGGATCATCGATCAGGGCGCCCGTCTAGCCCCGGTCGCTATCGGCGATGACGTCTGGATCGGCGCCGCTGCCGTCATCCTTCCCGGGGTCACCATTGGCTCCCATGCGGTGATCGCCGCCGGCGCGGTGGTCCGTCAGGACGTCGAGCCCTGGAAGGTCGTCGGCGGTGTGCCGGCGAGAGTGATCAAAGACCGGCGCGGTGCCGACGCTGGGGCGTAGTCCACCGGTGCTCAGCCTGCGCACGCAACACTCAGGGCATGGTCGCGAAATCGCTCCGCTCGAGCCCGCATCCGAGCCTCGACGTCCGCAGCCAGCCCCCAAGTAGCCATCGCAGAGAGCGCCGCAGTGCTGACGTAGACGTCCCATGCTGCGAGCCGTTGGTCATCGAAGCGGCGTGCTGTCTCAAGCCGGTAGCGCGTCGTGAAGCGTTCCATCAGCTCGCTTCCATAGGCGCACACGACCTCCAGGCGGCTACCGGCAAGGTCCGACAGCGGGTCGCCGACCGCCGCGTCTTCCCAGTCAATGACCGCTCGTAGGGCGCCGTCTTGCCACAGCACATTGCCCGGCCACAGGTCGCCGTGCAGCAGCGCGGGTCGAGGCTCCTCAGTGTGCCGAGCGAGGGCTGCCAAGCGCGCAGACTGACGCGGCTGCAGGGCGGGGCAGGGCGCGACGGCCAGCGGCCACGGGGAGACACGCCGCTCGAGGTTGTTGGGAAGCTCGAGCTCAGCGGGATCAAGCCGATGCAGACGGCCGAGAAACGCCGCCATTTGGTCGACGGCATCTTCGGGGTTCGCTGGCGTGGTGGTGCCCTCGACGAAGGGCAACACGAGGTAGGGGCGGTCGAAGATCGTGCACGTCATGTCGAGCAGCAGAGGCTTGGGAACCGCAAACCCTGCGGTCGCAAGAAGCGTGAGGACCTGATGCTCTGAGGCTGCCCCAATGCCGCCGCCGATAGGCCCGGCGGCGAGCTCGGATCCACCCGGGCAGCGCCACACGACCCACCTACTCGCTCCACCATCGGTCGCAAGCAGCAGCCGCTCTACGCCTGCAGAGACGCCGCCCAGCAGCGGCTCATGGCGCAGGAGCTGGCTGCCGAGTCGCTGGGCCACCTGTCGAAAGCGCGCCGTCCGTGACCCGGCGGCAGACGCGTCCGAGCTCGGCGTCACAGCGGCCTCACCGTCGGGCCCGCGAGCCGATGAGGACAACGCCGGTGGCTAGCCAGCTGAGGCCTAGCACGCCTGCGCTGCCGAGAGAGATCAGCATCACGAGGTCGGCGAGCGGCGAGCCAGGCGCTACGAGGCCGAGGCCGGTGATGAGCTCGGCCACCGCGAAGGTGCCGCCTGCCAGGGCGATGCTGACGCCCGCTGAGGTGGCGACCCGCGGAAGCCGCGAGTCGGAGGCGAAGCTCAGCAGGGTCAAGCCGGCATGGATCGACGCCACTGCCAGGGTCCCTGCGACCGCGACACCAACCGTGCGGGTCTCTTCCTCATGCACGAAGAGCAAGGCCGCGCCATAGATGCCGAGCAACGCCGCAGCGCCAAGACACCACAGCGTCGCCGGTTGGCCGAAGCGTCCGATCCGTTCGTTGGCGGCGGCGAGTCCACTGCCAGCTCCGCCAATAGCGGTGGCGCCCACAAGCAGCAGCGCTAGCCGGCCTTCGGGGGCGAGGAGATCCGGTGCGGTCCAAGCCAAGACGACACCCGCACAGAGCCACCCCCCGAACACCAGCGCGCCGAGGCCACCCGCAGCGAGTGCTCGCCGTGCAGCGCGTTTGCTAGTCGTTCGGATCGCGGGTCGGCCCATGGCCAAGTCGTGACATGTTGCCCAAAGAGCCGACAAGCGAAAACCCAGGTGGGTGCTCGCGATGCTCGCTTTCACCTCATTGGCGCTGCGCGTTTGTGCCTATGACGGCACGCGGCGCAGAGGTCTAGTCCCAAAACAAGCGCAGCGATTGTTTGCGTCTAGTCCCAAAACAAGCGCTCTTTCCGGCTGCGGCTTCCGCGATGCTCTCGCCAGCAGCGTCGGTTCGCTCGCTGCGCTCACCCGAACTCGACGATGCTCGCATCGCCTTCGTCCAGCGGACGCCGCTGGCAAGCACATCGCGTTCGCCTCGCTCGAAAATAGCGCTTGTTTTGGGTCTAGTCCGCCGCGGGCGGTTGGAACTCATCGGTACCGTAGAGTCGCACGTAGTCGGCATAGAACTCGCCACAGCAGCGATGGCTGAGCGAACAGTTAGAGACATGCTCGCAGGGGTGGGTGGCGGCGATGAAGAGGCCACCCTCGTCGTCTTCCCCCTCGTCCACATCGGTCGTCGACCGGGTCCCCGTCAGTGGGCTCGGGCGGTGGCCGCCCGGTGGGCCGAGCGCGACCAGCTCAGGCGCTTGGGCGGCGATGATGCACGGGTGGGGCAGTGCGTCTAGGACGAGCTGGGTCAGTCGATGAGAGCGGGCCTCGCTGAGCGTGTCGCGCGCCCTGAGCAGCCAGCCCATCAGCGCACTCTCGCGAACGGCGACCTGGCTGTAGGCATCGACAACCGTTCGCCGCATCGGGTAGGCCAGCCGAGCGCCCAGCGGCAGCTCAAGCTCGTCGGCGAGCCGCTGAAGCTCTGCAAGTCCGTGAAGGTTGCCCGCGGTGACGACGGTCGCGAGGTGGAGCTGAGTCTCTTTCCCGGGCGCTTTGGCCGCTCGGAGGTTGGCGATGCCCGTCAGCACGCGCCCGAAGCTGCCGGCGCTGCCCGTGACGCCGTCGTGCACCTCAGCGCTTGCGCCATAGAGCGGGATGTAGACCCGTGTCTGTCGTGGCGCCGCCTGCACAAAAGCGGCCGCGAAACTGGCGTCTGCGAAACGCCCGGCGGGCGAGTAGACGTGCATGGAGTCAAAGCCGAGCTCATCGATGGTGCGCACCGTGTCGAGCACGCGGCTGAAGGTCAGCGGGTCGATACCGTTGAGCCGGACATGCTTGGCGCCGTTGTCGCGGGCCGTCTGTAAGAAGCGACGGTAGGTGTTGAGCCCAGCGGTGCCACGATCGGTTGGTTGGAGGTAGGTCTTGATGGTGCAGAACGTGCACGACTGACCGCACTCGGTGTCGATCACGAGGTTCGCCCACTGCGTCGGTGCGTTGGGTCGCTCGCTCAGACCGGTCTCGTCGCCCTCGGGCGGGGCGGCCAGCAAGGCGAACGTCGGGCCTTGTTTGCGCGCCAGCAGGACGAGCAGCCAGGAGGTGATCAGGGCGACATGGGCCGGCACGTTGCCACCAGCGAGCCGGGCGTCCACGAGTGACACGGCGAGGGCGCCCGCGACCCCGAACGTAGGCAGCGCGGTGTCTTGCTCGGTCACCAGGAGCGGGACGGCGTCGCCGTCACGCGCCAGGGTGAGCGCGATGACCGGCCGGCCTTCGACGTTGCGGGCGTGCAGGGGGGCTTGAAGCTGCCAGCCCGCGAACGCAGGGCCACCGACCGTCAGCTCGGGAGCGAGCCACGCGCTCACCCCGCTCGCGGTGAGCTCAAGCGTGTGCGTCGGCGCGACGTCGGCGACAGCGGCGAAGGCGTCGCCGGCGACACCGCTCAGCCGCACGCGGCGATGGGGCAATAGGCCGGCCTCTGAGGCGGTCTCTTGGTCGAGGGCGCGGCCGAAGCGCCGGCAGAGATCTGCTGCGGCTTGCCGCTCGATGCCGACACACTCGCGATAGCCGATGTTGCCGAGGGAGGTCGTCGCCAGTGGGCGCGGCCCGTGCGGTCTCGGCTCGGTCAGTCCCACGTCGATGGTCTGGCCCGTCCCTGACGTCAGGCGCAGCCGAAGCAGACCACGGACGTCCATGCGGACCCGGTCGACAGCACAGCCCACCGCACTGGCTGCGCGAACAAGGCTCGGCCACGGACGCATCTCGGGGGCGTTTGGATCGCGATCAGGCATCCACGGTCGCTCCCGCAGCCGATGTTTCGGGGCGGACCTCAAGCTCAAGCCAGGTGGCCGCGTCTGCCGGCCCTTGTCCCTCGAGCGCGGCATCGGGGCCCAGCAAGAGCACGTCGCCAGGCCTGACGACAAGCGTCGCCGGGCTCCACGGGCCAGGAGCATCTGTCGCCCACGAGAGCTGGCCTGTGAACGGCTGAAGGGCAACCAAGACCGTGGGTGCCGCGGCTGCACGCAGGGGCCACGGAGCGGTCAGCGGCTTCGGATGCACCGTGCGCCTAGGACCCGAGATTGTGTCGACGGACACAATGGTACGCTGCAGCCGCTCGGCGAGATGGAGCATCGGCATCATGGGCAGCCGGATCCCTGCTCTTGCCCCATGTCTCCACCGCCGAAGCCGTCCGTCGCTGATCGCATTGGGCAGTTGGATCCAGCCGTGCGTCTCGTAGCGCGCCAACAGCTCTGGGTCGCGCCGCCAGTCGACGAGAGGCTCGCCGGCTCGCCGGTTGCTGTCCTGGCCTGGCACCCAGCATGGCGCACTACGCGAGGGGGCGGCACTCGCGTGCCGGAGGACATCGGCCGCTGCGCGCCGAAACGCGTCCGGGCGTGGCAGCAGGTGGAGGCCATTGTCGTCGAGGATCGTGATGAGCCGCGAGGCGCGGTTTCCGGCGAGCAGCGCCAAGGCATTGTTGAGGCGTTCGCGGACCGTGCGATGGCTGTCCGTGCGGGCAGCGAGCGCAGGGCACCGGGTCGTCAGCTCGGCCAGGCACGTCTCTGCCAGCGCAGGCTCGCCGAGGTCCAGCGCCACAAGTCCGCGCTCGACCCAGGCGCCGATCCGCGCCGGAACTTCGTCGGTGGCCGTGGCGAAGTGAGTGGCCGCCTGCGGCAGGTCGCCGCGGAGCTTGGCGAGAATGCCGAGGTAGACCGGCGTCGTCGCGCGGGCAACGGGGGTGTAGATGGCGTTGAGCCGGTCGAAGGCGGCCTGCGCGGCGTCGACCTGGCCGCGCATCAGGTGGGCCGCGGCCGTTCCAACGTAGCCCCAGCGACAGTCGCGCACCGCCAGCGCCCGCTCAAAGCAGGACTGGGCCTCGTCATAGCGGCCTGCCCAGAGCATCAGCTCGCCGCGAAACGTCCACGGGTGCGGCGACGCGGGAAAGCGAAGGCTCAGCGCATCGTAGCGCGCCAGCAGCGCATCCACAGGCGCCGTCGCCAGCTCTCGCTGGAGGTCACCAGCGAGCTGGCGGCAGTGGGCAGGCGCGTCGAGCGGGCCGAGTGTTCCGTCAGCAGACAAGCCGATCGGCCAGCCGCTGCGGTTGCCGCCCAGCAACGCATGAAGCTCCGCGAGTGGGGCGCTCCACTGCTCGCTCGGTCCCGTGCTCAGCGTGCTGGCAACGACCCCGGACACCTGGCTCAGCTCGTCGGTAAACAGGCCGTCGACGGCGCCGCCGAAGAGCTCCTCACTGGCCTCGTCGCCGAGGGCGTCCTGCTGTTCGGCCGCATAGGCAAGGCCCATGACCAGGCGTGCTGGCCAGTGGTTGAGTCGCTGCCCGGCGCGGTCAGCAAGCTCGCAGGCTTCGGCGTGGCGTCCCTCGATATGGGCGATCTCGGCGGCCCAGGTGAGCACCTCCGCGTCGTCATCAGCGATGTTGACGAGCTCGGCAACGCGTCGCTGTGCGTCACTGAGGTCGCGCTTCATGACCGCGATTCCGAGCGCTACTCGGCGCTCAGCCAGCGTGTCGGTCGCGCCTTCTGCGGCGTCGAGCTGACCTTCCCAGAGGGCCATCCGGCGGAGCCACACCCGAGCGTGGCGTCGCAGCTCGGGCGACTGCTCGACCCCCTGCAGCCAGCGTCTTGCCAGGTCAGGGCGGCTCGCGACGATCAACGCGCCCGGCCAGCCAGAGGCGTCGTCGAGCAGCTCGTCCGTTGGCGGGGCCGCCGCCAGCTTCGGTCCAGCCACGATCGCATCGCCTGCGGCAAAGACCGCGCGCCGGACGGCCGACCACTGGGCATCGGCGGTGTCTACGTGGATCGCTTGGAGGGCGCAGCCATAGGCGCCACGGGCAGAGAGAATGGCGGCCAGCACGCCCGGTGGGGTTGCGGGGTCGCGCACGAGGCGGTCTTCGCAGGCCGACACCCGCTCGACGTCGCCCTGGCTGCCCGCTTCGAGGGCCGCGAAGACGACCCACCCAAGCGGCGCGCGCTCAGGGTCGAACGCGCCGTCCGCGAGGGCGCGCGCCATCTGGAAGTCGCCGCGCGCGAGGGCCTGAAGACCGCGCTGGGCTCTCGACTCGGGCGAGCTTGCCGCCGTCTGCCCAAACGCAACGGCGATCAAGCGCTGCGGCACGGCTCCGTCGACGCACACGGCGAGCAGGTCGGCTGCGTCGTGCCATCGCCGGGCGACGTCGGCGGCGATGGCGGCCGCCAGGCGAGGGTCTGCGAGCTCCCCACGGACGTAGCTCACCCAGAGCCGACCAAGCTTCGCCACGCCACGGCCGTCGATGTGGAGCGTGATGCCAACCGTCCGGCCACCGCGAAAACCAAGCTGGGCGGTGATCTTCTGGCCCGACCGGACCATGGAGCCAAGCCGGTAGCGCGGGGCAAGGGCTTGAGCGAGCTTAGGTCGTAGTGACTCGAGCAGGCGCTCGGCTGGCAGCGTGTCCTCGAACGCTGTGAGGGCACGGATCCGCGCCCTCACGTCTGGCGGTGTCCACGGGCTTGCCGCTAACGCGTTGAGCGCTCGGTCTTGGGTCGACCACCCCAGCACGTGCCACACCCGCGCCAGGACGAAACGCTGTCGAGCGGTCAAGCCCTCTTCAGGCGGCGGACGAAGCGGCGGTTGGGGAGCGGTCGACGGTTTGGCAGCCTCAAGACGCGCAGACAACGCCGCGCGGCTCGCTGCAGAGGCGACACCGCCGATGAGTGCGCAGACCTGGGCCAACGGGCCCCCATCGTCGGGCTGGCGCGGGTCGGCGGCGGCGGCGTGGGCCGGGGCCAGCAGTTCCTCCAGCGTTGCCGCGGCCGCGTCTCCACCTGGGGCCGCCAGGTGCGTGCGCACGGTCGTCGCCCAGAACGCCAGAAAGGCCTCGCAGGCGGCGTCCGTCACGTCGGGAAGCCCCGTGAAGACGGTCGTCGGTTGCCCGACCATCCAAGCGAGCGTGGCGTCCAGTCCCGTCTCGGATCGGTGGTGCGCGTCCCGCTCGACCGCTGGTGCGTCGCAGGTCGCGGAGCTGCCTTGGGGCGGTCTCATCGCCCAACGATACGTTGCGCATGAGGTAGCTACAAGGGCTGCGGGCGCGGCGCCGACGCGCTCTAGAGCTAGACCGTGTTGCCGGCTCGAATGAGGTCGATCGCCTGCTGGTGGCGGAGCTCAGGATCATCGATGGCATCGAGGCTAGCTGCCGCGACCTCTGGCTCTCCGAGGGTCCGCGACCGAATCAGCTGAATCGACAGGATGCCCTCGGCGACGGCGCGCTGCAGCGCGTAGTCCAGGCCCGCTTTGCCATCGAGGATGCCGCGCTTTAGGACGTAAGCGGCGAAGAAGCTGAGGGCGGGAGCGATACCGGGGACCGTACGGAGCTTGGTCTGCCAGCGCATCTGTGACCACGGCGTCTTCATCAGGTCACGGCTCTCGAGCTTCGAGTAGCGTCCTTGCGACTCCAGCCAGCGGCCGAGGGGCTTTCGGTCGTCGTGGATGATCTTGGCTTTGAGCTCTCCAAGCGGCCCGTCGATCGCCTCACGCTGGCTGTGACCGTGCTGGTAATAGCGGCCTCGGGCGCGTCGAAAGAGCACCGGACGTGCCGGGAACAGGGTGCCTCGAAGCGGCTGCCCGTTCTGGGAGTAGATGAAGCTCGCGTTGTAGCCAGCGATAGCGTCCGGCGGCTGCAGGTCTCGCAGCTCGCTCACGACGTCGGAGCCAACGATGAAGTCGGCGTCCAGCGCGAGAATCCATGGTCGCTCGATGCCGGTTCCGTGCACTGCGAAGTTCCACTGGCGCGCGTGCTGGTCAAAGGGGCGCTGCTCGACGCGGACGTTGTCGAACGCCTGGGCAAGCTCGACCGTGCCGTCATCGCTGATGCTGTCGACGACCACGACCTCCGACGCCCACGTCAGGTGCGAGAGGGTTCGCTCGATGTTGTCGCGCTCATTTTTGGTCAGAATGACGACCGCGATGTCGTTGAGGTCCATGCGCGAGCTCTCCTCTTGGGCTGGTCCAGCCACGTCAATGTGGACGGCCGTGCCGGCAGTCAATAGCCAGCGCGCTCCGTTGTCGCAACCCACTTTCGCCGCTTGGCAAACTGCGGTTGGGTGTGGTTGCGCTTGAGGATCGACGCCCGAGCGCCAAAGCCGTCGATCACCCAGCGGTCAGACTCGGCCCAGCGGTCGAGTGTCCGGGCGGTCTCGTCGGCATTGCGGACGCGGAACCCTGGCTCATATTGCACGCTGTCGACGTGGTAGAGCGGCAAGTCGAGGGCAGACGCGACCGCCCGCGCCAGCGTTGTCTTGCCGCCTCCTGCGTTGCCGATCAGCGCCACGCGCTGCATGGGCCTGTCTGAGAGGTCGAAGGTCACAGCTGTCGAGACCACAGCCCGCGGCCTTAGGCAAGCGCCTGCGAGCAGCGTCGAGCCGCCGCCAGGCTCAGCTCTGCCTGCGGGTGTCGTGGTCGTCGCGCTCAAACACGAACCGATGTGGCTCACCGAGCGGGAGATCTGCCAGCGCGCGGCTGCGGACAAGCTCCTTGTAGTGCACGAGCGTGTGGCGAGGCAGCGTGAGCTCCAGGCGGTGTGGACGGGCCGGGTGGCGAAGCGCAAAGTCCGCCCATGTGAACGCGTCGATCCCGACGAACGCGCCGCAGAGGGCGTGGTCGGAGGCCACGAACGTCGGCAGTGCATCACCGTACTCGCCGAGCCCACCGCGTCCGCAGGGATGTGCCTGGTCATAGCGCGCGACGAGCGTCCGGAGGTTACGCGGCCCAAGCAGCAGCGCCACGATCGGGTACCGGTCGGTGATGACCTCGATGCGGCTTGCGAGACGGTTGCGCCGGTAGACGTCCATGCCGGCCGCCGGGTGGAGCCAGCGAGGCGGCTCGACGCGGGATCGCACGCTGGCGGCGACTGCGCGGAGGGTGTCGTGTAGCTCCATGAGTTGTCCTAGAAGGGGAACATAATGAACTCGCGCGCGACGCGCCGCATGAGGCCAGGGTGCAGCACCAAGCCGCTCGGGTCCGCGAGGAGCTGCGTTTGCCAAGCCGCGTTGACGGTCGGGAGCGCGTGGACGCAGTCAGCGTCATCGGGGCGAGCTGCTCCGCGCGGCTCGGAGGCGCTCGAGCGGTCTCGCTGCCTCGCGGAGCGTCGAGGGAAGGTTCGTGTCGCGCTCGTAGCATGCAGGCACGTGGCGCAGCTCACCGGCCCACCGGAGCTGACGCATGCTGGGTGTCCCGCCGTGGGTGTCGACGAGCCCGTCTCCGACCTGCTCCGGCCCTGCGAGGTGGAGCTCCGTGACGGCGTCGAGGTCGATGCTGGCTAAGAAGGCATCGGCTTGAATGCCAAGGTTGGCCTCGTTGACCTCGATGTTGGCGAGGTCGACAAGCAGGCCGCAGCCGGTGCGGCGAACAAGTGCGTTGAGGACGTCCACTTCCGTCAACGTGGAGCCGGCAAACTGGACGTAATAGGAAAGGTTTTCGACGGAGAGCTGGCGTCCAAGGGCGTCTTGGACGCGGTTGATCCGGTCTGCCACGTGGTCGATGAGCTTGTCGGAGTAGGGGAGGGGGAGAAGATCGGCGAAGTGCTCGCCGTCGAGACGCTGCCAGCACAGGTGGTCGGAGACACGCACCGGCCGCAACGTCTCGACCAAGCGTGCGATAGCTTTGACGTACGTGGATTCGAGCGGGTCGACGCCGCCTAGGTCAAAGCCAACGCAGTGAAGGCTCACGGGCGTCGCGCCAACGGCGTCACCGAGGCGGGTAAGCGCCAGGCGGTCATCGATGAGGTTGTCAGCGATGACCTCCCAAAAGTCGACCTGCGCCTGGTCGCTTGCGACCTCATGGAGGTACCGCAGACGCAGGTTCATCCCGACCGGACCTGCAGGTCCGATGCACCCACGGCCACGATCAGCCACTGATGAAGTCACCCGCGGGTTTACGCTTCTTGACGACCTTGCCTTCTTTCACCATGTGCTTGCCGCCCCACTTCTCGCAGAGCGGACCTTCCGGCACGTAGATCCACTCGGTCGGATCCAGGTCGACGGTTGCCTTGCCCGAGCAGTCGTGGCGTCCGTCGGTCGATCCACAGTCGTTGTGGCCTTTGAGCGCCACGCCAAGACACTTCACGACGGTGATCTTGCCGTCGTCGGCGGCAGCTGCAGGGCTCTCGCCGGTGGAGCCGCAGGCGGGCGCGGCCGTAACAAAGAGCCCAGCGAGAATGAGTGCGTGCTTTCGGAGGATCATCGGTGTTCCTAGTTGGTGGGGTTGAGGTGGCCGCGCACGTTCGATGCCGCGGCCTCATCCCACCAGACGACGGCGCGTCGGACTTGATTGCATGGCGTGTGCAATCAAGTGAGAACCGTTGTCGTCTAGGCAGGTGAAGGGAGTCACGCTGTGATGACCATGCCCCTGTGGATGAGGCCCCGATGACCTTTGACCGCCCAACCCTCGACCGCCTGTACCGATATGGGTACAGCCTCACGGCACGCGAGGACGACGCTCGTGCGCTGCTCCAGCGTGCGGCCGAGCGCTACTTGCGGCGTGAATCCCAGCCGGAGTATCCGATTGCATACCTCCGGCGAACGATGCGGAACCTCTTCATCGACGATCTTCGCAAGAGCACGCGGCTGGTCGATGTGAGCTACGACGCCGATGTCGAGACGTATGCGGCTCTTGGCGTGCGTGCCCTCGACGACGTGGTCATTGAGGCCGCCGAGGTCGAGGCGCTCTGGCAAGCTCTCAAGCCGCTTGAGCGCGAGCTGCTCTACCTGTGGGCGGTTGAGGGCCTCACCGCGCAAGAGATTGCCGATCAAACCGACACCCCTCGCAACACCATCCTCTCGCGGATTCACCGCACGAAGCTCCGCCTCGCTGCGTGGCGAGACGAGCGCGAGACTCACGGAGGGACGGGCACATGAAGCACTCGTTGAAAGACGCCGTCGCGTCTCACGTTGAGGCCAAGCGCCTCGATGACGACACGCTCGCATCACTCCAAGCACGTCTCAATGCGGCGCAGGACCGTGGGCCCTCCGCGGCGGATGATGCCCCACCAGCGGGCAACAGGCGGCGTCTGCTGCTGGTCGCCGCCATCGCCTTGCTGGGCGTCGGTGCCCTCACGTTCGCGCTGACCGCGGACCCTCGGCCCGAGGAGCTCGCGCTGGTGATTGCCGACGAAGTCGCGAGCAACCACGTCAAGCTCAAGCCGCTCGAGGTGGAGACGAGCCGTATGCGGAAGGTGGAAGCGTTCCTCACGGAGGTCGACTTTGCGCCGCTGGCCAGCCGACGCCTAGCGGCCAGCCGCATGGGTTTGACCGGTGCACGCTACTGCTCGGTCCAAGGGGTCGAGGCTGCCCAGCTCCGCTACACCGATGCCGGCGAGACGTGGTCGCTCTATCAATCGCGTTACGATGCCAAAGCCTTCGGTGAGCTCAGCGAGCTCGGGACGGCCGACGCCCCCAGGCGGATCCACATCCGTGGCCTTGCCGTCGAGCTCTGGGTCGAGAACGGGCTGCTGATGGCGCTGGTCGGGCCGCCGAGCGCCTGAGCTGGGCCGGCATGGGCGCTCGTGCATCTAACCTGCCGATGGTAAGGTCGTTTTGTAGACCTTGAGCCAGCGAGCGCCTCATGCGGCCGATCGTCATTCTCTTTGTCGTCATCGCCGCGTTCGGTGCGTGCTCAGGCGGCGACTACTTTCCGATGACCTACACGGCCAGCTTCAGCCATGTCAGCCCATCGACAGCGCTGCGAGGCCAACCGTTTGGGGTCGTTCTTGGAGGTCTCGGTGAGTCGAGCTCCGGCCTGTGGCGTGATGAGGCCGCACTTGAGACGCTCCGTGTCCTCACCGAACACGGAGCCGAGGTCGCAGCTACGTACGAACGAGACGACTCCCTGAGGCTGTCTTCGGACGACCGATTCCGGGGCTACCGCATCGATCCAAAGGAGCCAATCGACGGATGGTTCCAGGTCACCATGGTGCTCTCCGCAGAGGTGACGAGTCGTCCGCGACGCTTCGCAGCGTGGCTCAACAACGCCAGTTCCCCGGTCATTCAACGCCTGCGTCTGTGCGATTTTGGCGATGGACCAGCGCTGTCGCTGACGTTCTCCGAGGGCATCATCCGGCCGAGTCTAGACGTCGCCTTGAGCGGGCAACCATGCTTTGCCCAATCGATTCTGTCCGGTGACTCCGATCCCGACTTTCCGATGTCGCTGGCCCTCTTCTCCTGCCAGGAGGCATCGACAGGAGATCTCGTCATCGAGATCGTAGGCGACAGCCTAAGCTCTGCTGGTCTTCCGTTGCGACCGCGTCGCGACTCGGCTGCGGGCGAAACGCGGCTCGTCGTCGACGCTGCGACCCTGCGGCAGCCGTGCAAGTGGATTGTGGTCGACTGAACTGGCAACGCTACGTTTGGGTCTCGTTGCTTGTTTTGAGCGGTGGCTGCCAGAGCTACGCTCGGTCCTGCTGGAGCTCGAGCAAGCGCTGGTGCAACGTTTGTTGCCCGTCCGGGCCGAGGCGGCGCCACGCCGATGACGTGAGCATGTCGTCGATGAGGCCACGCGCATCGTCGAGCAAGGCGGCACCGGTCGCGGTGAGCTTCGCGAGGCTCTGTCGAGCGTCTCGGAGGCTCTTCTCCGTGGTGATGTAGCCGGTCTTCTCGAGCGGCCGAAGCGCGCGCGTCACGGCGGAAGGCGTCTGGCCGACAGCCCGCGCGAGGTCCACCCGTGACGCTGTTGCCGCAGGTGCTTGCGAGAGCCTGAGCAGCAGCCGGTACTCGCTGAAGCTGACGCCGCGGACAGCGGCGAGTGCGCGGTCAAAGCGCCGCTCAACGGCGCCGGCCGTGTCGAGGAAGGTAAACATCAGGTCGTGCAGATCGGTGCTTGCGTTCGTCATTCGTGATCAATGCGTGATTGCTCACGCATTTGTCAAGCGTCGTCGGACGTCCCTGCCCCTGTACCTCTCGGTGCGGTCGCTGCTACCGTTGCCCCATGAGTGACATTCCTCGGCGTGAGTTTCTCGCAGCGGCAGCCGCAGCGGCCGTGGCAGCGGCATGTGGAAAGGCCGACACGACAACGCGGGCGCAGGCAGTCGCGCGTCCTGCGCAAGGCAAGATGCCCACCCTCTACCTGCCGCACGGCGCTGGGCCATGCTTCTTCATGGACTGGCGCATGGGGCCAGCCAACACGTGGGACAAGACTGCAGCGTGGCTGAGAGGCATCCCGGCGACGCTGCCGCAGCAGCCAAGCGCGATCCTCGTTGTGTCGGCCCACTGGGAGATGCCGATGGCGACGGTGACGGCCCACGCGAAGCCCCCGCTCATCTATGACTACACAGGCTTTCCGAAGCACACCTATGCGCTGCAGTGGCCAGCACCCGGGGCGCCAGCCGTCGCGGAGCGTGTGCAAGCGTTGCTGACCGCGGCGTCGATTCCAGTGGCTTCGGACTCCAGCCGCGGGTTCGACCACGGTGTGTTTATCCCGCTCCTGCTTCCTTACCCGGAGCCGACAATTCCGACGCTGCAGCTGTCGCTCGTGCGAGGACTCGACCCGGCCGCTCACGTCGCGCTAGGCCGTGCGCTTGCGCCACTGCGCGATGAGGGCGTGCTGCTTGTTGGCAGCGGGATGAGCTACCACAACATGCGCGGCTTTGGTCGCGAGGCCAGCGCCGGTCACTCGCGTACGTTCGACGGGTGGCTTGAGCATGTGACCACACAGAGCGGAGATGCGCGTCGCGCCTTGCTTGCCGACTGGAAGTCCGCGCCTTCTGCGCGCGCTTGTCACCCGCGCGAAGAGCACCTACTGCCGATGATGGTGGTTGGCGCAGCCGCCGATGAGCCGGGCCGCGTTGTCTTCCGTGACCACGTCATGGGCGTCGACATCTCCGCGCATCAGTTTGGCTGAGACGGGTCTTTCGACAGCGGAATCCAATAGCGGCTGACGTCGCGCTGATGGGCCGCGCTGAACGTCGTGTCGGCGAGGACGCCTCCGGCAGCCACAATCGTCTTCACCGAGCCGACGTTGGTGGGGTCACAGGTCAGCAGCGCTCGAGGCTCCTGGTGTCGGCGCACCTCATCGAGGCCAAACGCGAGCAGGGCTGTTGCCACCCCTTGGCGCCGCGCCGACGGTCGCACCGCGTAGCCAATGTGGCCCCCGAACTCGCGGAGTCCGTCGTTGAGTCGGTGGCGGATGTTGATGACGCCAAGCAACGCGCCGTCACGCTCGAAGAAGCGCGTCGTCGCTGGCACCATCGTGGCCGTCAGCCCGACGCCCTTTTCCTGGTTCGACAGCGCCAAGGTCATCGACGCGATCGGGTCATCGTAGGGGCAAAAGAAGGCCGGGATCCGCGGCTCTCCGGCGCGCTGAAAGTCGGCGATGAAGTCCTCAATGGCCGCGCTGTGATGAGCGGCAAGGGCAACGATCATGGGGCTCCTTTGAGCTGAGCCTGAGGCGTCGAGCCTACCAAAAAGACGCGAAGACCGGCAGGCGTCCCAGAGAGGCAGCAGCTGGCGGGGTCGTCGCCTCCAGCCCGCGACCACCCACCAAGCCATCGCGCGTGAGAACGAACGCCGCTCGCTTTCTTCGGGAGCCAGGTGACGCGACGTCGTTGGCGCGGTGTTCGACCAACACGAACTGGGGCATTGCCCCGCTGGCTTACCCAACCTTCAGGGATGATTGATGACGACTCGACATGCTCTCTCCGCTGCAGCGACAGCCCTTCTCCTCTTTGCCTGCGTCGACTCATCGGACGCGCCGGCCACGGTGGTCGACCCAGACGGCACGACGTTCAAGCTCGAGGGCTGGGCCGACAACTGGTTCGCCGCCTACGTCGGTGAGGACTTGGTCTTAGAGGACAGCGTGTCCATCACGACCGAGCGCTCATTCAACTCGGAGACCGGCACGTTCGTGGCCGACTATCCGCTGCAGCTGAACTTCGTGCTCAAAGACTACAAGGAAGACGACACGGGACTCGAGTACATCGGCGCCAACAACCAGCAGATGGGCGATGGTGGCTTCATCATGCAGCTGACGGACATGAGCACCGGGGACATCGTGGCGGTCACCGACAGCTCGTTCGTCTGCAAGGTCTTGCACACGGCGCCCCTCGACAAGACATGCGAGGGCGAGAGCGATCCTGTCCCTGGGAGCGCGCCTTGCGACTTCACGGACCTGGCTGAGCCAGCGGGTTGGAAGCTGGCCGACTACGACGACAGCGACTGGACCGACACGACCATTCACTCGGCAGCGGATGTGGACCCCAAGCTCGGCTACGACGACATCAGCTGGGATGCCGCCGCCGAGTTCATCTGGGGGCCTGACCTCGAGACCAACAACACGGTGTTGTGCCGCGTGACCGTCGAGGCGCCGTAGCCCACATTGGCGCAGGCCTTGCATCGGCGAGCGGTCAGCTTGCCCGTCTTCAGGAGGGTCCAGAGGTCGCCGGAGCTCTCCCATGAAGGGCTGCTTGCCGCGCTTGTGCCTGTTGCTACCGCCAAAACAAGCGCTCTCTCCGGCTGCGCCGTCCGCGATGCACTCGCCAGCGGCGTCGCTCGCTCGTACGAGCGCGCACGGACGCTTGAGTCGGGCGGATGCTGGCGCCCGTGAGGGGACCGTCGCTTCCGTCACCCGTGTGGCTCTGGCAAAGTAGCGGATAGAGTCGCGTCGCGCAGGAGGGCTCTTGAGGCGACCCGCCGGCAAAGGAATCACGCGTACAGCGTTTGCTGCTGTCTTAGCGCTCGCTTGCGGCGGAGCGCAGGTCCAGTCGCCGGCAGGGACGAGTCGCGTTTCGCACGCACAGGCCGCGGTCGAGCGCTGTCCGGTCAGCGACTGGTCTTCGCGCCGGTCGGCGCTGGAGTCGGGTGTTGTGCTTCACCTGGATGCGACGCGAGTCGTTGCGTGTGGAGGCTACCCGGACGCAATGGCTCAGCGCGAGGCCGAGCGGCATGCCGTGCGCCGGGCGGCGGCGGTGGCGAAGGCGTCCAAGACCTGTGGCTATGGACGCACGCCAGGTCCGAAGCTGGACGAGCTGCGCGTGCGGCTCGCGTCATGGCTTGTCGACCGGACCATCCATCGCTACCGGCTCGCGCCAGTCGACCACACCCCCGGCAGTCTTGCAGGGCTCCTCGCGGCTGAGGTGCGGGGCGGCGTCTCCGGCGTGGTCGTATCGCATGAGTCCAGCGGGGTTGTGACGGTCTCGCTGCGATAGCGTTGCCATCGACAGCCGTCCGTTGCTCATAGGCGTCTGAGCCACGTGAGCAGCGACGCAGGGTGGCTGTCGGTGTGGCGAAAGAGCGCCCTGCCGGCGACATCTTCGATCACGACGGCGGGCGATGCGAGGACGCCGTGGCGCTTCAGACGCCACCAAGGAAGCCGCGGGTTGGGACGGGAGAGGTCGACCAAGACAGGGTGAAACTGTCGTCCCAGGATCTGTGCGATATCAGGTTCGGCGAGCGCGTTCCGGAGGTGCATCGAGCCGACATCCCATACCGCCCAGACCAACAGGAAGAGCGGACGGCCGTCAGCTGCCGCACGTTGTTGGGCCTCGTCGATGGAAAGCCACACAACGCGGTCTTTGGCTGGACGGTCCGATGGCCAACCAACGGACGGGGCCGGTGCCGAGGGCTGGCCGCCGCAGCCAGCGACCGCCATCACAGCCAGCGTCATCGTGGCTGTACACGTCGGGCGGAAATGGAGCAGCGGGATGCGCATGAAGCCACGGCTTTGCAAGAGACATCGATTAGACACGTAGAGCGCGCAAAGCGTGAACGTTGAGGCCTCATCGACCGGGCGCAGCCG
>CALHXW010000078.1 GCA_938040325.1 uncultured bacterium
TGCCCTGGGTCCATGCACGCGCTTTGGCCTGTGCGGCTCGTGCGAGCTCTTGGGACGTGTCGTGCTGCCCGATCGCACTGAGCGCAACCGCGGCTATCAAACTTCTGCTTGGGGTTCCGAGCCATCCGCCGGGCAGCAGGCCCAAGATCTTGAGCGTGCGCTCCACACGCTGACCGTCGAGCTGCGCGAGCGCGAGCCCGCGTCGAGCCGTGGCCCAGCGGCTTGACGCGCGCGGCACCTCAAGTAGGCCCTCGATGGCCCCCGTTACGTCCCCGGAGCTGCTCGCCATCGTCGCCGACCACAGCCGCTCGACTGCGCCAACATCAAGCCACGCTGGGTCAGGCGTTACCCCTCCGTGCTCCATCGCAAGCTGACGAGCGCGACGCCATGCTCGCGTTGCACCTTCCGTGTCGCCGGACTGCCAGCGAACGAACCCGACGAGCAACCGCGCCCGCGCTTGGGTCAGCGCATCACCGCGGGCGATCGCAGCGAGCGCCTCGCGGACTGCCTCTTTGCCGTCGCCCGCTCGCCAAGCGGCCTGTGCTCGGGAGAGCGCGAGACCACTCTGAAGCGCAGGTCCCTGCACCTGCTGCGGCCCGAGCTGAACCAATCCGTCGCGAACCGCTTCGTCCGTGTGAAGGGCCGCCCGCCCACTCCAGACCGCGCGCAGGACGTCTGGTTTGACCGTGCCCGCTGTGGGCCAGCCAGTCGCAAGCTGCGCTCGTATGGCCTCCGGCCCGAGAGCCTGCATCGGCGGAGCTTCCGGAGCGCTCCCTCCCGACGCACACCCTGTCGCAAAGACCGTCAGCAATAGGGTGATAAAGGCCAGCCTGGGCCACCCGCCCACGCGTGTGGATCTGACCACCCTGCCCCCTCGCAGCGTTCGAGGAAATGCAAAATCTGATGCCGTTGCGATGCGCTCAACGCGGGTCTCTCGGGCGCAGCTCCTGTTGGCGTGGCGCGTCTGTGGCTCTCGTATCATCCATCATCTCCAAGCGAGCACTGACTGACTGAAGCCACCATAACGCAGCGGGCACGACAGCCGACGCACTTTGACGACTGACCGAGCGTTCCCGACTGCGCACGGAGCAGACGGACGGGACACTCGCTCAGCGTGCATGCCGCTCACAACCGGCCACGGCCCCTTGGGACCGTGGCGAAACGTGCTGGCTCAACAGCATCAGCAGTCGCATTTCCTCGAAGTCTGCTAAGTTGACGTCCAAGGAACGGATCCGCGCGATCCCGATGGGGTGGACTGAAGAGACCGATGCGAAGGCACGACAGCAAGTGGCAGAGGCGACGGGAGGGCAGCGAAGATGTCGTTTAGCGTTGCACCCGGATTTCTTATCGCGATGCCAACCTTGGCCGATCCGAACTTCTTTCGCGCCGTGGTCGTGATGTGCGCCCACAGCAAGGAAGGCGCGTTTGGCCTGATCATCAACCACCGCTTCGATCTTCCCGTGGCCGATGTGTGCCGCGACTCGGACGTGGCGTGGCGAGGCGGCGACGAACCCCGCGTGTACTGTGGCGGGCCCGTCGAGCGCGAGCGCGGCTGGGTGCTCCATGCCGACAGCATCGAGCTCGCTGGGAGCGAGTCCGTCGGTGCTGGCCTCTCCATCACAACATCGCTCGACGCGCTCGAGGTCTATGGCGACAACGCCGGCGGTCCGTTTCGCCTGGTACTTGGCTATGCCGGCTGGGGCCCGCAACAGCTTGAGCAGGAGATTGCCGCCGGCTCTTGGATCACCGCCCCACTCGACGTTGATGTGGCGCTCGGCGTCCCCCACGACCAGATCTGGGAGCGCGCACTTCAGAGCGTCGGCGTCGAGCCCGCCAACCTGGTGTCGGGCGGCACCTTGCTCAACTGACTTCGCGGTTCCAAGACCAGCCCCACTGCAGCGCCAGCGTGACCTCTCATGATCAAGGTTCAAAAACACCTCCTGACCTGTCGCTGCGACGACTGTGCGACCATGTTTCCGCCCGATCGGTTCGAGCCGACTTGGGTCGTTCCCCGCCCGAGCACAAGCGCAGTAGAAGTGAGCGCAAGCGCCCCGATTGGCCACCGCCATGCACCATTGCGCGTGCGACTCTGGGTTGAACCGCTAGAGGCCGCCCCGGCCGCGGGCTCTCACGCACCCTGGTCCGGGCGGCTTGCTTGTGACTGGCCCGGCATGCCTGCGACCGAAGGCGCCCTCGTGCAGGTTGAGTGGTTTGCTGGGGTTTGGCGCGTCGCCTCGACCACCGATCCGATCCTGTCGGCCCTCGCCGTACCCGTTCCGCTACGCCGTCTAGCCGCCGACCGGTTGTCAGCTCGCTGCCTCGTGATGTTTGGGCTCGCACAGCCGACGGACGCAGACTTCATCGAGTGCTCGCGCCATGGCCACGGCGGAACGTCAGCACTGACCTGCCGTCACGTCCACGGTACGGCCAACGAACGGCCAGAGGCAGTTCTGCTCTACGGCGTGGACGGCGACTTTCCTGACCTCTTCTGCCTCGCGTGTCTTGAGCGTTACGCCGCAGGCGACATCAGCACATGCATCACCGTGTGCAGCCTATGCCTTCGCGACACCATTCTCAGCGCCAACATCGTCCGGCGCACCTGGTACGGCGCACCCGCAGACGAGTAGGCACGAGCGCCGCTCATGAGCCCCCAACGTCGACTGGACTGGACTCGGCCCCCGCTCTCAGCGTGCCGTCCGAAGCCAATCCACGACCTCGCTCGCAAAGGCTGTGCCGGTGCGCGGACAGGCGCTAAGGCACAGGCGCCACCGCCGGCTCGATGCTCCGCCAGAGCTGGACGGCCTCGGCGGTCGAGCACGCCGGGTCCATCGACACCAAGGCTGCCTGGCCCGTCTCGTCGACCTCTGGCCCCCATAGCAGGTCGTGCCCATCTGGCGACGCTGTCCAACAGCCGGCGGGTTCGCCGCCAGGGCCACCCGCGAATCGGCAGACCTCGATCGGGTCGCCTGCATCTTGGGTGTAGGCGATGCCCCACACGTCGCTCGAGTCGTGGGCAAACACGCGCTTGACCTCGCTCGCGTCGGTCACCACCTCGACGAGCGCGGAGGTGCCAACCTCGACGATGCTCTCGCCACCGTTGGTCTCCGCCAAGAGCATCGTAAGACCGCCAGCCGTCGTGTCGATGGCCGTCGGAGCAACGGTCAGCCCTGAGAGCGCCGGGGTCAGTGCCGCCGCCTCGACAAGCGAGATCTCGAACGTACCGCCACCGACTGGGTAGGCGACCCAGTCGGACGTGACAACGCTCGACGCGGCGGCCGGAACCAGCGGCTGGTGCAGAGCTGTCCCGATGGGTCCGGCCGTGAGCGTGAAGCTTCCTGCGCCACCCGCGGCTGCATAAGTCTTTGCGGTGGCACCGGTCTGGGCACTCACAACCGTGCCGCTCGTGTGGAACGACACCGTCGCGCGGCTAAGAGCTCCCAGCCCAAGGTCATCAAGAGCGCCGCTTGGCGTCATCACGCCGAAGAGGACCACCGAACCGACCTGCGCTTCGACCCAGGTGGACGAGTCCGGATGCTGCCAGACATTGAAGGCCGACGTCAGTGAGTCTGTCCCTACGGCCGCATCGAGGGTCGTCGACGCGGTCGCCGGCGCGTTCCCCAGGTAGCGTCGCACGAAGATCGTCCCGGTACCGCCGCCAGTCGCGACGTCGCGACCGAGCAGCGCAAAGTGACCCGACTCCGCGGTCGCGGTGACCACGTCGTAGAGCGGATCGCCCCAAAGAGAATTGGTCACACCAGTCGCAGGATCCCAGTGCATGAACGTCGCGGCGCCCGCTGCGTCGCGTCGCGAGATGTAGTGCTCATCGCCAGCGAAGAAGAGCTTGAGCAAGTCGCTTGTGCCGCTGACCGCTAGGCCGCTGCTGTCGCTGTCTGGGTTCCAGTAGCGCACCTGCTTGTCCACGATCGAGGCGTCCGGCCCCTCTGCAACAAACATCCAGATTCCGGCTGGACTGAGGGACGCTGCAATATCCGCGCAGGGGTTCGGAACCGTCATCCGGTGAGATGCGTCCACCAAGCCATCGGAGACGCGGAAGATGATGGGCTTGGCCGTCAGGCCCTGCGAACGGTAGCAGTACCACGGTGACTTCGTGTCGGGGTCGAGCCGCAGGAAGTCGAGCTCTTTGGCGTTTGTGACCGGGATTGGAGCGCCCGCGGTCTGAGGAATCTCGACGATGACTCGGCTGCCGTCTGCGAGGTACGCCCACAACGTGTACTGGCTGGTTGCCGAGCGGAAGGGGTAGTAGACGGTGCCGCTGGCTGCCGTCACAACGCCTGTACCGCCGGCGTCCAAAAAGCCCGGCGAGCTCTTCGAGAGCGTCGGGTCGCCATTGATGAGTGCCTCGAGCTTGTAGACACCTGGGTTGCCGCTCGCCGAAGTGTCGACCTGAACGAGTGTCGAGCCATCGGCGACATCGGTGAACGCGGCGAGGCTCTGGATGGTCGCGTTGTTGAAGACGTCCTCGGCCGCGCCGTCAGCAACGCGGACCAGGCCGTTTCCGCCGCTGTCGGCCGTCGAGAAGTAGGTCCGTCCGTCTTGGGCCACGAAAGGCGGCAAGAACAGGGCGCTGTCGGGCATCAAGTTCAACCACCAGCTCGACGCGTCCGCGCTCTCGTAGAAGCCGACGTACGCATCCTCGTCGCCTTCCACAACGAGGGTCCGAGGCGTCGTGCAGTTCGGATCCCCGGCACCAGAGCACTCGCTGGGGGCGGGCCCGCGAAACGCGATCGCGATCGTGCCGGCGCGCGACGTGCCGACCACGCGCTCAACAGCCGCGTGGTCGTGAAGCTCGACAGGCACCGTCACGTTGGCGTCGCAGAGGTAGCCGACTCCGTCGCCGTCAATGTCGAGCTGCACTGGGTTGGCGACCGCCGGGCAGTTGTCGTCGACGTCGTCGACGTCGTCGCCGTCATCATCGTCGTCGCACGCGTCGCCAAGCTCCGTCTCGCCGGCGGCGATCTCGGCGTCCATGTCGATGTTGGCCTGGTCGTCATTGGCGACGTCCGGGCAGTTGTCGTCGTCGTTGTCGAACGCGTCGCCATCGATGTTGTCGTCGCAGGCGTCACCGGCGCCGTCACCATCCGTGTCGCACTGCACCTCGCCGGTGGACGCGTCGCCATCACAGTCGGCGACCGGGTTGGCGACCTGAGGGCAGTTGTCGACGTCGCCGCAGACGCCGTCGCCGTCCATGTCGTTGTCTTCGTCTTGAGGGCACGCGTCGCAGACGTCACCGACACCGTCACCATCAGCGTCCGCTTGGTCGACGTTGTTGTGGGTTAGTGGATCGACGCCGTCCGCCACGTCGCCATTGCAGTTGTCAACGACGTTGCCGTCAGCGTCGAACGCGCACAGCCCGTCCTGGTCTGGGTCGTTGATGCTGTCGCCAAGACAGTCGTCGCACGCGTCGCCGGCGCCGTCACCGTCCGCGTCGCACTGCTCCGGCGGGGTCGCCGGGTTGCCGTCACAGTCGCTAGGCGCATTCTCAACGCCGGGGCAGTTGTCGACCGTGTCGCCTACGCCGTCGCTGTCCGGGTCGTTGAGAGGATCGGTCGGGAAGTCATCGCAAGCGTCGCCGATGCCATCGAGGTCACCGTCGCACTGAGCCTCTGGCGTGTTGACGTTGTCGTCGCAATCGCGCGGCGGATTGGCCGCCAGAGGACAGGTGTCCTCAGCATCGCCTACCCCGTCTTCATCGGTATCGGGGCTGGTCTTGTCCGTCCCTGCTTCGTCTTCGACGGCATTTTCGACGCCGTCGCCGTCCATGTCCTCATCGTCAATGTCGGCAAGCTCATCGCCGTCGATGTTGTTGAGGACGCGCATCGTCACGGTCACGGTGACGCGCAGCGGCTCCTCCGCGGCGTCTGTGACGTTGAAGGTCGCCGTGATCTCTTCGGTCTGCTCGAACGTTGTGACGTCTTGGTTTGGAGTCCACTGGACCGTGCCAGTGCTCGTGTCAAAGAGCGCGTCGGTCGGAAGCGACACCGCCTCGTACGTCAGCGTCGTCGCCTCTGGGTCGCTGCACGGCAAGGTGAAGCTCGACTCCACGCCCTCGACGAACTGTTGGACCCCAAGGGTGTCGCAGGACGGCGGGTCATTGTCGGGCGGCGGCTCGACCGTGATGACGTCGATCGGATCGCAGCCAGAACTCACCACTGCCACAGCCAGCACCATGAGGTGCCATCTCAGATTGCGCATCGTCCGCTCCCGCACATTGACTCATCGCCGGGCGCTGCTCAGCCGCTCAACGCGGCCCGCAGGCGCCCGCTATTTCTTGCACTTACCGCCCAGCTCGACCGTGAAGTCGACGCGGCGGTTCTTCTCGAATGCTTCTTCACCCGGCTGATCGACCTGCGGCGCATGCTCGCCGTAGCCTCGTGCAGCCATCTTCGACGCGTCCACCGTCTTGGCGAGGTAGGCCTTCACGGAGCGCGATCGCTCGTGAGAGAGCCGGAGGTTGCCTAGCTCAGCGCCTTGTTCGTCGGCATGGCCGTTGATCGAGACGAACAAAATCAGTGGGTTGTTGTTGATGTAGGCCGCGACACCGTCGAGCTTCGTCTTTTCCTCGGCGGTCAGGGTCGACGAACCGACCGCGAAGAGCACTGTGTCAGCGATCTTGATCTCACACTCGGGATCGACGGGCACGGTCACAACACCACCGCCCTGGACCGGCGGGAGCTCATCGCGACAGCCGTCCCCGTCCTCGAAGCCGTTGACGGTCTCGGGAACCTCTGGGCACTGGTCTCGGTCGTCGGGGAACCCGTCCATGTCGCGATCCGAGTAGACCTCGCGCTCTGGACAGCCATCTTCATCGTCGATGCCGTCGTAGCTCTCGCGCTTGTTGGGGCACTTGTCGTCGACGTCCGGGATGCCGTCGTTGTCGTTGTCCTCGTCGATGCAGCCGTCGAAGTCGGCGAATCCGTCGATGTCCTCGGGCTCCATCAGGCACCGATCGTCCTCGTCCGGAATGCCGTCACCATCGGCATCGTCGGGGCCGACGGCCCACGAGAGCCCGACCAAGAAGCGGAAGTCCGGCGTGCCGCGGCCTTGCACAAGCCCTAAGCCAGCCGCGGCCTGAAGCGAGAGGCCATCGATGAACCACCACTTCGGCCCAAAGAGCGCCTCGAGGCCCGTCGTGAGATCGCTTCCGAACGGCTCATCGAGCGCCGTCCGCCCAAACAGCTCAATCCCGATGCTGATCACGCGTGGCTGAAGGAACGCATCCACACCGACGCCATAGGTCAGCTCGTTGCCGAACGTGGCGGTCAGGAAGTCGACTTCTTCGGTGCGGATCCGCACGCCCAAGTTGAAGCTCACCAGCGCGGCCGCCGACCGGTAGTCGGCGATGAGCTTGGCGGTGATGCCGACACCAGGGTCGCCACGAAACTCCGCCCCTTCGCCGATCGGTACGGTCGCCCCTAACCCAACACCGAAGCCGAAGCCCCCGAGTCGGTTGTTGAGAATTTGCGCCCGAAGGCCAATGCGCATGTCCATCAGGCCCGATCCGCCAGAGATCTGGGAGATGGACGCGACGTCCTCAGCGCTCTCCGTGTTGACCACAAAGGGAAGCGCAATGTCGAACTGAAGAATGTCAGCAATGCCGAGCCCAAGCAGGAGCTCTGCTGTCTGCTGATTGGCAACGAGCCGCTCCTCGTGATTGCCGGCCCGCAGGATGAGGCTGTCGTGCTCGCCGTGAAAGAGCAGCCCCGCATACGGCTTCCACGCCGGGGTGACCTGAGAAGCCTCGACGCTCCACACGCGGTAGTCCCCACCCGCCGGGTTGAACTGCTCGATGTTGATGTTAGGTACGGCCTGGGCCTTGGCCTCGCCCGCCCCAACGCCAGAGGCCAAGAGCGCTGCGACGCCGAGGGCCACAGCAGACGCACCGCGCCGTCGTCGCAAAGACACGATTGCAAGTAGCGATAGAAGCCACATGATTGCCGAACCCCGTGATGTCGATTGACAGCCAAACACAGTGTCACCGCTGAGCACGGCGTCTGTAAAGTCGTCCGAGCCGTCGTTCGGGTCGGATCCGTTCTCAAGCTCCACCCCGTCGCTGACCCCACCGCCGTCGGTATCAGCCACGTTGGGGTCCGTCAGCGCGACCAGCACTTCGTTCTTGTCGTCCACGCCGTCTCCATCTGTGTCTGTGTTCGTCGGATCGGTCATCCAGAGCGTCAGCTCGTCGCGATCGATGAGCCCGTCGCCATCGGTGTCGCGAAGGCCATCGGTCGGGTCGAGCGGATCCCCCTCGCCGGCCTCGACGCGTCCGTTGCGGTTAGCGTCTTCATCCCCATCGCTCACACCGTCTTGGTCCGTGTCTGGGCTCTTCGGGTCGGTCACGGTCGCAGGGTCTTCATCAGGGATGAAGATGTCCAAGTCCGTGTCGCGCGTCGGCTCAGTGATGCCGCGCTCGGTTCCGTCGAGGAGACCGTCGCCATCCGAGTCGGCCAGCAGCGGGTCGGTACCAATCTGCTGCTCGGTTCCGTCGCTCAGGCCGTCGTCGTCGGTGTCGGCATCGCGCGGGTCAGTCCCAGCGAGGGCCTCTTGCGCATCGGTCAGGCCGTCATCATCGTCATCATCGTCGGCGCAGTTGATGATGCCGTCGGCATCATCGTCTTGGATGTCGATGATGGTCGGCGTGTCTTCGTCGTCGTACTGATCGGTTCCGCACAAGATCTCCTGCGCGTCGGAGACCTTGTCCTCGTCATCATCGATGTCTTTGCAGTTGAGCAGCGGGGTGACGCCATCCGGCGCTGTGTCGCCGTCGGTGTTCTGTAGGTCCAGCTGGCTTGGCACCGACGCGGTGTCGAAGGGATCGGTCCCACAGTAGAGCTCGACAGCATCGGCGATGAGGTCCCCGTCGGTGTCGACCTCTCGCGCGTCACAGACACCGCCACCGTCGAGATCGATCGGGATGTTCATGGGATCGAGCGGATCGCTCTCGCACTCATCTTCGTTCTTGTCGCTGAACCCATCGCCGTCCGTGTCCTCGTTGAGGGGATTGGTCTCCCCTGGGTCGAGGCTGCCGTTCTGGTTGGCGTCCTCAAAGCCGTCTAGCAGTCCGTCGCCATCGGTGTCGGAGTCCCAGCCCAAGGTGGCGCACGGGTCATCCTCGTCGACCGTCGGGTAGCAGCTTGCGTCCTCCACGTTGTCATCGAGACCGTCACCGTCAGTGTCGACCTTGAGCGGCGAGGTCTCACCGTCGCCGGTGATACCGTCTTGGTCCGCATCCTCAACCCCGTCCTCTAGCCCGTCTTCGTCGGTGTCCTTGCTCAGCGGGTCTGTGCAGTTCGGCGTCCCAGGTGGGGCGACCGGCGGTTGGGGACAGCCCGCGACCTCAATCGCGTCGATCACGCCGTCGTTGTCGTCATCGATGTCGACGCAGTTGCGCTGACCGTCGTCGTCGGTGTCTTCCTGGTCGAGGTCCGTCGGAAAGCTTGCTGCGTCGAAGGGGTTCGTCAGGCACGTCTGCTCGATGAAGTCTGGCACGCCATCGTTGTCGTCATCGGTGTCCTGGACGTCGCAGACAACGTCGCCGTCGAAGTCGGTTGGCACGTCGAAAGCGTCGTTGGGGTCGGTCCCGCAGTCGAGCTCGGCAACGTCGAGCCAACCGTCCTGGTCGTCGTCCTCGTCGATGAGGTCACACTGATGGTCGTTGTCGATGTCGTTGTTGTCGACGGTGGGGTTGCTCAGCGCGTTGTCAGGCAGCGTGTCGCAGGCCAGCTCTTCGAAGTCGAGCCAGCCGTCGTTGTCGGTGTCGGGGTCCAGCAGGTCGCAGATCGCGTCGCCGTCGAGGTCGTGGTCGGCATCTACCGGCGTCGACCCTGCATCCAGCGGATCGGACCCACACTGTGCCTCTTGGGTGTTGGGGAAGTTGTCGTTATCGGCGTCGGGATCGACCGAGTCGCACTGGCCGTCGCCGTCTAAGTCCGGCGGCAGGCTCGCTGCTGACAGCGAGTCCGACCCGCACAGGTCCTCCTGCACGTCTGGGAACCCATCACCGTCGTCATCGGCATCGGCGCAGTTCGGCAGCGTGTCGTTGTCGAGGTCCGCGGCGGCGCTCATCGTCGGGAAGTCGTTGATGTCGTTGGCGGCGGAGAAACAGAGCAGCTCGATGGCATTCTCAAAGCCGTCGTTATCCCAGTCGAAGCCGGCGCAGTTCACGTCCGTGATGCAGTCGTCGTCAGCGCAGTCGACCAGCCCGTCGTTGTCGTTGTCGACGAGGTCGCCGCAGCTGGCTTCCTTGATGCCGCAGTCGAACTCCGTGGTGTCAAACGCCCCATTGCAGTCGGCATCCACCCCGGGAATGTCGCACTCCAGCTCACCGGCCCCCAAGCACGCGGGCAGCCCGTCTCCGGGGCCGCATGTGGTCGACATCGGATGCCAGCTCGCCTCATTCTTCGCCAGCGAGTTCAAACAGCTCGCTTCCTCTTCGACATCGAGGGCACCGTCGCCGTCGTCATCGAGGTCGACGCAGTTGAGGGCGCCGTCGCCGTCTGGGTTTTGGAACGCGTCGGCCGCCGGACTCTCCAGGCCAACCAGCGGGTTGGTCCCGCAGATGATCTCCACGCCGTTGGTCACGAGGTCGCCGTCGTAGTCCGACGACGCACACTGCGGATCCATCACGCAGTCAGAGTCCTGGCAGTCCTCGTCACCGTCCGCATCCTCGTCGGCCGGATTGCTCGGGTCGCAGACCTCCGCGCAGCTTACCGTGAGCTCGGCCGTCGTGCCTGGCCCTTGGAAGCAGACGCCGACCTGCTTGGCGACGATGTAGTAGGTGGCTGCCGGGTCGACGGCCGCGAGCGTGACCTGGCCCCCGGTCGTGCACACGGAGCTGGCGGTCGCGACGGCCTCGGCACAGCTGTTCTGCTCGCACGTGTCTTTGTAGACCTGCAGCTGGTAGCGCTTCGTTCCGAGGTTGCTCAGCGCGATCGTGACCGCACCGCCCGCGGTCGGCTCGAACGCGTAGACGGCATCGTGACCCGTCGCGTCGATCTCGCCGTCGCAGGCCGGGAAGTCGGCGCTGCGTGGTACGACCGTCACGATGTCGCCGCATCCAACCGAGACCTCGGTCGCTGCGCACGTCTCGCCGGCGCACGCCGGCACGCTCACACACGCCGCGTCCAGACAGTCACGCAGTCCATCGCAGTTTTCGTCGAGGCCGTTGACGCACGTGATGTTGGGCGTCGCTGCCTCCGAGTTGGTCGGAAACTCGCCGATGTTGTCATCGCAGAGCTCGGGACCAACGCACGGCCCCGGTAGACCGCTGACCGTCACGCCATAGCCGTCACCGTCCACGTCGAGGCAACCATCCTCACAGTTGACGATGCCGTCGCCGTCGCTGTCCTGAGTGCAGTCTGCACCGGTCGAGCAGGTCGCAACATCCGGGCGACAGTCCTGACCCACCACGACCCCGTTGCTATCGATCGAGCCACACACGCCGTCGCCGTCGGGATCGACGATCCGGGCGCCGTCGATCTCGTCGACCGTCCCGTCGCAGTCGTCGTCGATACCGTCGCAGTCGAACTCTGCACACGACCCCTCGCTCTTCGGAGAGCCGTAGTGACTGGCCGTTAGCGCGTATTGGTTGTCGCTTGAGGGCCCCGCGAGGCACCACTGGGCGGCCGAGTCGTTGGTGGTTGTGTTCGACGTGCGCGGTGTCCGCAGCTGGATCGAGCGGCCGACAAGGGTGCGGAAGTTGTCGAGCGCGCACCCCCACGGAACGTCGCCCGAGGGGCCCATCACGCGGTTGAAGTCGACCTCGTCGACCAAGCTACCGCTGAGGCGAATCCCCACCGAGTCGCCCTGCTGGGCCATCGACACGGGCGTCGAGCACGTCGCATCGATGTCGGAGTTCGGCGATTGAAAGCCCGACTGAAGCGGCGCGCCGAGGTTGATGACATAGAAGTCGCCCGGCGCGATGAAGCTCGTCGTCTGGAACGTGCAGGCTTGCCCGGCGCCGAAGCCGAGGCTCTGCCCGCCGAACTCGATCTTGAGGCCGAGCGAGCTCAAGTTGAAGGTCGTCGCCGTGGCGTTGTAGATCTCGATCCACTGCTCGGCCGGCTTGCCAAAGAGGATCGGCAGGTGAATCTCCGAGATGTAGAGCCCGCCAACCTCGATCTGGCAGTTCGCGTCGCACCCGTCGGAGGACTGCGTGTTGCTGTCGTCGCAGGTCTCACCGTCCTCCAGGAAGCCGTTGCCGCACTCGCGGCAGTCGGGGTCTTGCGAGTCCACGAGACCATCGCAGTCGTTGTCTTTATCCAGCGGTACCGCGACGGCGTAGCAGATCTCGGTGCCGGCGTTGCCACCAGGCGTGGTGTCCGATGGCGTCGTTGTCGCGTCTGTGTCATCGCAGTCTGCCCCTGGCAAGCTGCACTCCCCCAGCGACGCCCACAACACGCTCGCGTCGCCGTGGCCGTCGCCGTCGCGATCAACGCAGTGGTCGCAGCTCGCCGCTTGGCCCTCGAAGACGCCGTCGAGATCAAGGTCCGAACGGACCCCAACGGAGTTGACGAACAACCCGTCGACGTTGTTGGACGCGGCGGTCTGGGTGTCGAAGAAGATCACCACGTCGACAGGCCCCGAAACGGCCGGGTCAAAGGGCACGATCACATGGTCGAAGTAGCCGGAGTTGTACGTGATGACGCCCGAGCCATCCGTCGTTGGTGCCGTCGCGCCGGCCACCGTGTTCGCGGTCGTCGAGAAGGCGATGCTGCTCGGCTGGTTGAGCGTGCACGCTGTCGGTGAAGCCACCCCAACACACACGCCAAACGTGTCAGCGACCTGGTCGCCTTCGAGGGTGAAGATGACCTCCAAGGCGGCTGCCGGCATCGTCGGGTCCACCGTCACAGTCCGCGAGATCCAGCCGCGGACACGGCCGTTGCCAATCGTGCTGACGCTGTTGCTGAGATCTGTGCCCCAGCCATAGACATTGTCGGACAATGCCCCGCTGTGGACCGGGTGCCGGCCGTTCTCAAAGACGGTCGCAGGCACCGTGTCCAAGCGACCCAGCGGAATCCAGCCGTTCGTTGCGCCTGAACCCGCGAGGTCGAAGTTGTGGACGATGCCGCAGGGCTGGCAGGCCTCTGACGATGGCCGCGAGCTCGCCATGGCCGCGTTCCAAGCACACGTGGGGTCGGCGCAGTCGATGTTGCCGTCGCCGTTGTCGTCAAAGCCGTTGGCGCAATCCTCGGAACCGCAGTCTGGGTCGAGGGCGTCGAGCAGCCCGTCGCAATCGTTGTCGACGAGGTCACCGCAGATGAGCTCCACACCTGCGTCCGGCCGCACGGTGTTGTCGGTGTCGTCGCAGTCAGGGCGCAGATTCACAGGGTTGGTGCTGTCGTTGATGAACGCCTGGCAGGCGGTGATGTCAGGGCTGTCCGGGTCACCGAAGAAGTCGAAGTCAGCGTCCCAGCACGGGTCGCAAGCAAGCTGTCGCTCGTCGAGCGCCGTCATGGGGTTGTCGGTGACGAACCGGCTGGCGCCCTCGTAGAGCCCGTCGTTGTCGATGTCGCTCCCGAGCGTGAGGCCATGGATGGTGACGCCATCGAAGCTGTAGTCGGATGGGTTGCCCTTGGTGTCGAAGAGGAACTCGACGCGCAGGCTCGCCGTGTCCGTGAACCCGGTCAAATCCAACGTCCCTTGGGCGTTGGCCGGCCCCGGTACGCTCGCAAACACCGCCACGCACGCAGCCCCCGGAGCTGCCGTTGCGCAGTCGGGCAGCGTCGTGGCGCATGCCGCAGGCGCCGCAGCGTCCGAGACGCACACGGCAAAGTCGTCTCGGTTCGGCTGGGCGGTCGTGGCATCGCCCGCGTGGGTGTAGTCGACCGTCAGCTCAGGCGCAGGTCCAACTTCGTCGCGGCTGCCGAAGGGAATGTCGAGGCTCAGCGTGGCTTTGGCGTTGCTTGCTGCGCCAGCGAGCCCGCTGGTGCTCCACTCGCGTGTGGCCGCGTCGAACACAAACCCACCGGCACCGGCAAAGGCCGGGCCTGAGTCGAAGGTCCACTGGTAGAGGCAGGGGCGCGCGCACATGGCGTCGCGGTCCCCTGTGGCCGCATCGACGAGCGTGCGGTCACACACCGGGTCGAGGCAGTCGACAAGCATGTCTGGGCTCATCCCGTCATCGACGAAGTTGCCGCAGTCCTCCGCACAATAGCTGTCGTCGCGCGGCGCGAAGCCATCACAGTCGTTGTCGGTGAAGTTGAAGCAGTTCTCGGTCGCGCCGGGAAAGGCCTGGGCGTCGCTGTCGATGCAGTCGAGGCCGCTGTTGCCGCACGTGCTCGAGGCACCGGCTACGTCGCGCGTTGTGGCGTCGCCGTAGCCGTCGCCATCTTCGTCGACGCAGCGGTCGCCGCAGGCGAGGCTCTTGAAGTCATAGCCGCCCGAGGCGCTTCCATCGCCGTCAACATCGCTGAAGATGGCGACCTTTTCGACGAGCAGGCCGGAGCGGTCGGTCGAGCTGCTCTGGGCGTCGAGCTCGATCACAAGGAGCTTGGCGGTCCCGGCCTGGGTCAAGAGCGGGTCGGTCGCAAGCGTCGTGCTGCCGACCGTGTTGACGCAGTGCCGCAAGACCCGGTCCCCGGTGGTCACGGGCAACGCGTCGGCGAGGTACACGTTGAAGCAGTCCCCCGACGTGTCGAACTGGAACGTCACGTGGACCTTCGGCTCGCGACCGTCGGCGAGCGACGGGATCGCAACGGCGCGCCAAATGAACGACTTAAACTGCTGGTTGACCGGCAGCGCTCCGCCGCGTTGGCTCTCCCAGCCCACGACAGACCCGAATTGAGCGCGGGCTGTGCCGTGGCTGAACGCGCCGACCGTGCCGGAGTTGCGCCAGTCCATTGGTGCGGTCGAGAAGTCGAAGAATGTGCCGCAGTCCATGCTGCATGCCGCGCCTGCAGTGCAGGTGTAGCCAGGCTCAAGCTCGCAGCTATTGGTGCAGCCACCCGTGCCGTTCGCGGCGCCAGCATCACAAGCCTCACCGGCGGCGGCGTTGAGCGTGCCATCGCCGCAGGACACGTCGGTACAGTCGGCATTGCAGGTGGACGACTCGCCAGACGTGTCGCAGTCCTCCCCCTGCCCGACCAGACCGTCGCCGCAGTTCGACTGGTCACAGGCGAACCCCAGAAACCCTCCGTTGCACGTGCAGGTCACGACCCCAGCAGTGATGTCGCCGTCGCCGTTGCAGGTACCGCTGCCGTTGCAGACGAGACCGTTGGCCATGGGACAAGGCTGGCACGTGGGGGTGCCGAACCCGCTAGCGCACCCATCACACGAGGTGCCGTCGTACCCGACGTTGCACGAGCACTGGTCAGCGAACGGGATAGCGCTTGTGATGTCACCGCCGCCTTGGCACGTACCGTTGCCGCCGCAGGGGGTCGCTGCGCCGCCAGGGCATGGTTGGCAGGACGGACCAAAGTAGCCCGCTTGGCACTGGTCGCACGCAGCCCCCGTGTACCCTGGAGCGCACGTGCAGAGACCGTTGCCGGCCATCACGTTTGGCTGGCCGCTGCCGGCGCAGAGTCCATTGCCGCTGCACTCGGCAGTGGTCGCGCTGAGTCCTGGGCACGGCGAGCAGACCTGCGTCGCGCCTGAGACCTCACGGAAGTAGCCAACGCGGCAGCTTGAGCAGTCACTTGCGCAGCCGCTCACGCCCATCACCAGTGCGTCATCGCACGACTCGGTGGGGGTGGTGACGACCTGGTCGCCGCAGTAGAGGATCTCGATGGTGTCGGTGACGGTGTTCGGAACGGCTGGGTCGGCAAGCTCCGAGACCACCTCCGCGGCGTGCATCTGGTCGTTGGTCGTGCCCGCTGGAAGGGTGTAGTTCAGGGTGAGGTCGGTCTCGCCAGTCGGCGCGATCGCCGAAGAGAGCGTGCAGTAGAGGACCCCAGCCATCGATGGCCCGACGCAGGTGCCGCCAGCGACGCTGACGAGGGTGGCGTCCGGGGGCACCGTTACCGTGAAGCGCGCGGCACTTGGCGCCACGCCCGTGGCTGGCTCGACCGAGACCGTCACCTGCAAAGGCACGGCGGCGCCCGTCGTCGGCACGTAGACCGTCGAGGGTGCCGTCTGCGTCACCACCAGGTCGGTGCTCCCCACGTGCTCGTACGCTCCCACATCGCACGGGCCGGTTCGCACGGCCCCCCGAGCGTCCAGCTCGGCCTTTGCGTTGACCGTCACGCTCGAGCAGTCCGCGGCGCCAAACGCATTCGAGATGACGGTGATCGCGTGGGTCTGCACGCCCGAGTCCCCGTTGGGAGCAAGCGCAGCGAGTCCCGTGACGCCGGTCGCCGTGATGATGTCGCTGACGATGCCCGCCGGGCAGCCGCCGCCGGTCTCGAAGACGTTGTCGCCGCCGCTGAGCGCGCCGATGCCGAGCGCGCAGTCACGACTCGACGTGTTGCCGGTCCCAGCGGTGTTGTTGTCGATGATGCTGTTGGAGACGAAGAGCGTCCCGTTCGGGTCCGCAACACCGCCACCGACGCCGCTGCACGTGTTGCCGACGATCGTCGAGTGGCTGATGCGAAGGGATGTCCCCGACGACAAGATGCCGCCTCCGTTGCCGGTCGTCGCTGTGTTGCCGCTGATGGTCGAGTTGAAGACCGTGAGCGACCCCGCGTTGTCGATGCTGACAGCGCCGCCACGCGCGGCGGTGTTCCCGCTCAGCTCGACGCGCTCGAGCCAGAGCGCGCCGTCGGACGAGACCGCGCCGCCCCCTTGCGTGGAGGCGTTTCCGCGCAGCGCAGCGTCGACGATGCGGAGCTCGGCTCCCGGGAGCACTAGGACGGCTCCGCCATCGGCAGAGGAGCCTCCCGTGATCGTGACACCTTCGAGTCGGTTGATGCCAGCCGTCGCGCTGAATGCGCGGCTGCTTCCATCCGACGCGATGGTCACCAGCTGAGCACTCGGGCCAACGATTGAGACGTCCTCGAGGTCCATCGCGCCGGAGATCGATACCGTCTGCCCGTAGACGTCCGCGCCGAAGACGACGGTATCCAAGCCGGTGCCGGCAGCGCACGCGTCCTGCGGCAGATCGGCACGGGCGGCGAGCAGGGCCTCGCGAAGCGAACACAGCCCATCGGCGGCCGTCACGTCACCGGGCGTGTCGACAACGATGACGGAGCCCATCGTCAGGGTGGCCGTGAAGGTCAGTGCTGGCGTCCCGGCATCATGCCAGGTGAAGCTGTCGGTCGCGTTCTCAACGCCGGCACCTGGGATGTACGTCACGAGCGGGTCGGCGAGCGTGGCCGGGAGATTCGCAGCGAGGCAGACCTCAGGATCTTGACCGACGGTGATAAAGAGCACGCCGCTCGTTGGGCAGGTGTCGATAACGGGGGCAGCCGCGGGCAACGTGAACGCGCGCTCACTGAGGGGCGACACCCCGATCGTCTGGTTTGACGCGTAGGCCGTCGACCCGAGCAGCCCGCACGGCAAGACCGCGGCGAGCATAAGCGTACGCAGGCGCGCAGACGCATTTCCCATCAAAGCATTCCCCAGTGAATTACGATCGGACGACAGAGAGCGGAGGCATCGAGGACAAGGCGTCCCCAGTCTGCCAACCCTCCAGCGACGCCGCAAGCGGACCGGCGGCCGACACCGGGCGCTATCGGCCAGTGGGTCGGGCGCACCGGGCTCGATGGACCGCATCGCACCTGCTGGCGCGATGCGAGGTCGCCGCCGGTAGCCGCGCGCCGTCGCCATCACTTTTCGTCCTTTGGCGATTCCCGACCTGGCTCGCGCTCGACGAGCTGACGGCCTCGCAAGCGCTTGGCCGCGAGGACCTCGGCGTCGACATAACGTGGCGCAACGGGGCGTCTCCGAGCCGATCGAACGGCGTTCGGAACCGACCTCGGATTTCGATTTTCGCCGAGGTCTGCTACATGGCCCAAGCGTGGCGGCTCTCTTGCACTCGCGCAGAGTGAGTCCGCCCACCCCTTCCTAGCGAACGAGCCTGACCATGAACCTCCTTGCGACACGAGAGGCGATCGCCCGCTTCGCCGCAGAGCTACCGTCCCACGGCACGGGTGCCCGCCTTCACGAAGGCGTCGACATGACCCTGGCGCTCTTCGATCAGGCGCTGCGGACCGAGTCAGGCATCAGCCCGTGGGCTGACCACAACCTTGGGGCGCTGCTTGTTGCGACGCTCGGCAACCCAACGACGGCCCCCGCGGCGCGCGCGCTCTACGCTGGCACGGAGCGTCGGCTGCTGGATGCTCTTGCACGCGACCCCGACGACCTCACCCTCGGCCTTGCGCTGGCGCTCGGCACCGAGCTGGGTGACCGCGGCGCCGACACGGTCACGGCGTGTGCGGAGGCCGCCAACAAGCCCCACGCCGGCCCGCGGCTCATCTCGGCGGTCACGACGCTCGTCTGCCGCGCCGGGCGCCGACGCAACGACGCCGTCAAGACGGCCGCGCGATCCGCCGCGGGCGTCCTGCGCGACGCACTGACGCGCGCCTCGACCACCTTGCCAAACCACCCGGGCATTGGCTGCGACCGCGCACGACTCGCGGTGTACGAGGCATGGGCCTCCGATGGCACCGAGCGCGCCGAAGCGCTTGGTCGCGCGCGAGCGCTGCTGACCGACCACGAGGCCCGCTTTGGCCCGTCCGACCAGGCTCGCGAGATCCTTGCCGACGTCGTCACGCTGCGAGCGCGCTCTGCGTCCACACGCGAAGATGGCGTGCGCGACGCGCTGAAGCTGGTGGAGGCCGAAGTCCGGAGCCAACAGCCCAGCCCGAAGCGACTGACAAAGCTGCTCCACAGCCTCGATCGCGCCAACGCGCTTGACGCAGCGACAGCCCGCAGGGTCCATGGCGTCGTCGAGCCCAAGATGGTCGCCACAGAGCGCAGCTGGCTTGAGCTCAACGCAACGCTGCAGCGCGCCTGCGACGACCAGGCTGGCGAGCTGACAACACTCGTCGCGCTGATCCGCGTCGATCCCAAGAACAAGATCGCCGCCGCCGGTCTCGCCCAGCGTCTGGTCTACAACCTCACCAACAGCTTGGCGGCACCCTTCGAGCTGGAGATCAGCGACCTGGCCATGCGGTCGGTTCCCAACGACGTGGTTCAGAAATGGAGCGCTGAGGCCATCACGGCCGTTCAGTCCCACCTGGAAGAAGGCTTTGGCGCAAGCCGCGCCCTCTCGTTCCTGGTCGACCGCGTGCTCGCGATCAAACCCCACAGCGGACGCGCCGCGATGTGGGACCGGGCGCTCGCGCTCGCCTCGTCGATCGGCGATCGGGACGCGACCATCGCCTTGACCCGCAAAGCGGTCCAGCGAGGTGGAAGCCCACGCGCCCGCCTCATGCTTGCCGAGGCGCTGCTCGCCGAAGGCAAGCAGCTCGACGAAGCGGAAGACGTCTTGCGACCGCTGCTCCGCGAGAAGGGAGACCTCGCCCGCGAAGCGAGCAAGATTCGCCAGAAGCTGACGGTCCACCCCGACTTCCGCACGAGCCGGCTGGCGACGCTCTTGGCCTATGAGCAGCGGCTGGGTGTCGGAACGAAGAAGAAGCACACGCTCAAGGTGGTCTACGTGAGCACCGGCTACGTGCTTGCCGAGGCCGTTGAGCGCCCAGCTCCAGACTTCTACGAGCACAAACACCTGCGCGTGATGCTGCGCAACGACGACCTCCCGTCTTGGGTCGAGCCCAATGACCTGGTCAAAGGCGACGTTGTCTACGCGCCGCTTCGCGGCCAGGAAGGCGACACTAAGAAAGACAAGGGAACGCTCCGCATCTACTGGACCTCGGACCGAAGCGCCGTGGAGCTCGACCTGGACAAGGCAGCCCTGGCGACGCGGCTCAAGAAGCAGGAACAGCGCTTCGGAATCGACAGTGGCAAGCCCCTACCGATGCGGGTCGCGTGGGACAACAAGCGCGAGCGCCTCTCCGCTCGGCTCTTCGATGCGACGCACAAGCACGAATTCCGAAGCCGACCGAGCGTCAACGCCGAGAAGCTCCCGGACGGGGTCAGCCCCACGCAGCTTGGCGGCAAGGGCAAGCGCATGTGGGGCGCCGTCGCTCGGGTCGACGACGGGACCAAGCCGCATGCACGTGCTTATGCGGTGGTCACCCAGCTGACCACGACCGACCCCAACCCGCCGAAGCCCAAGAAGGCCAAGGGCGGCGCCAAGGGCAAAGGCAAGCCAGAGGCTGCCAAGCCCGAAGCCGCCGCGAAGCCAGAGGCTTCCAAGCCCGAAGCCGCTGCCAAGCCCGAGGCCGCTCCGAAGCCTGAGGCCGCGAAGCCCGAAGCCGCTGCGAATCCCGAAGCCGCTCCGAAGCCGGAAGCCGCGAAGCCCGAAGCCGCTGCGAAGCCTGAGGCAGCGAAACCCGAAGCCGCTGCGAAGCCAGAGGCTGCGCCCAAGCCGCAAGCTGCGGCCAAACCCGAAGCGGCTAAGCCTCAGGTTGCGCCGAAGCCCGAAGCTGCACCCACGCCCGAGGCGACGGCGACCCCAGCCGCGGAGCCTGCGTCGTGAGCGCGTCGGTGGAGCTCACGTGCCGAGCCGACGATGGCACGACGCTCACGCCCGGAGCCGTCCTGTCCGCCATCGCGCTCGGGACGAAGCTGTCGAGCGAAGACGTCCTGACCATGACGCCGATCGCCAGCGATGTCGTGACGCTGATGCTGGCGCCCGGAGCAGCCAGTCGCATCGCCACACCCAAGCGCTTGGTGGTCTATCGTGACGGCCGGCCGTCCCAGCTGGTCTTGACCCGCGACACCGATCTCCCAGGCGCTGGACCGGGGCTCGCAACGCTTGAGTGGGACGGCGGCGAAGGCCCGACGCCCAGCGCGCTCTCTCGCGCACTTGCACGCGCCAGCGACGGCTCTGTCGGCGGTGACGAGCTTGGCGTCGTATGGCCAGGCGGCTCGTCGATGCTCGCCACGCTGCCGGCGTGGTGGATCGACGGCGCCGACACCCGCACATTTGATGCCGACGGCCTCGCGATCACCGGGGCATCGGCGAGCAAAAAAAAAAGCCTAGCGTTTGACGGCCTCGAGCTCGCCTCGCCACCAGATGCTTGGCTGGAAGCGATCGCCACGAGCGCCCGAGCCGCCCTCGACGAGCGCGAGCTAGGCCCAGAGGAAGTCCGCGAGCGCGTTGCAGCAGCGAGCCATGCGCTACTCGCGCGCTTTCCGACCGACAAGAGCCTGTGGAACACCCACGTAGCGTTGCGCGAGCTGGGGTTCGTACCGCCGCGTCCGCTCATCATTCCGACCGGCGATGTCTACACGGTCTGGACCGCGCTCGAAGCACTGCCCACAGAGGAACGTGCTCGCCTGAGCGAGGGACTCATCGCGCTGCCGGGTACCGACGAGCCGGAGCGCGCGCGAGCGACGCTCGAGCTGCTCGTTCAGCGCGTCACCGACGGCGACCCACAGGCGGCAGGACGCGCGGAAGAGCTCCTTGCCCGCATCGCCGATCAGCTCGAGCCGGCCACGGCCGCCCTGTTTCGGGTGCGGCTCGATGCAGCCAGCCAAAGACCAGCCGACGCCGACGCCTGGCGCGCGCTCGTCGAGCGCTGCTTCGCCACCGTTGACGAAGGTCGTCGAGAACACGCCACGGCGCTGACGTTGGCCGCCAGCGACCTACTAGCGACCGCCTGCGCTGAGCAGCCCCTTGGTCCTGTAGCCGTGCTCGGCGGACGACGGATCGCCAACCTTGCGCTGACCATACTCCGACACCCGTCGCGACTCCCCGCGCTACAAGCCGTCGTTGACCTTGTGGCCGAGGCCGACGCCATGTCGCGTGGCAGTCGCCACGGTGGCCTCGACGGGCTCCTGGCCAGGGTAGAGGGCGCCGACCGCGCAGGCGACTTCGAGTCTGGCTCGGAGCTCTTGCGGCACGCATGGCGCGACTCCGGCCAGCGTACCGATGTCGGCGACGCCATGGTCCGCCGCGGCTGGCTGCTCTTGGACAGCGCGCTGGCCGGCACGGCCGATCCCAACGCCGGGGCGGACATCTCGGAGGTCGCTCGACGCGACATCCAGCAGCCCCCACCCGTCGACACGACAACCGTCCCAGCGATGTGGGTCGAGTCCCTGGCCGCGGCCCATGCCGGCGGTGACGGCTCCGAGACACTCCGGCTGCTCCATCAAGCGGGCGCGAGCGCACTCGCTGCGTCACGCTGGCTCGCTCGCGGCGACGATGAGGGCTTGCTGGCTGCGTTCAGCCTGCGAAGACACCTGACGACCGATGAGCAGTCGGCGCTGAACACGGCGCTCGACGCGCGGGCCCCGCGGGATGACGCGCGCCTGACGGACCCAACCGAGCGGGCACTGACAGTGGCTGCGCTCAACACTTGCGTCGACGACGCTCAGCGCCGTCTCTGGCGCACGCGCCTCATTGCAACCGCCCAACCCGTCGTCGGACCCGCGGTCCCTCCCGACGAGGATCCCCACGCACCCACAAACCGGCTCGCTGCCGCCATCGATCTGTCCGACGAGGGGCGCGTTGAAGCCGCAGGCGCGGTCGTCGTCGCCCTGCTCAAGAAGCGTGACCTGAGCGGCTCGCTGCTGCGCCGGGTAGCGGTGCTCACCGCCCGACTCCTCGGCGAGGACGACCCACCGGCAGAGCTGGTCGTGACGGCTGGGCGACTGCTCGAGCGGGCGGACGCCGGGAGTGCGGCGCTTCTTCAGGCATGCGCTGACGACCCGCTTGGGGCTTACCCGCTGCACGAGGCGCTGGTCCGTCAGTCCTCCAACGCCGAGCACCCTGATGCGCACCGGCTCGCGTCCCTGCAGGCGTGGCTCGCTATCTGGCGTGCGACCAACACGCCGCCGGACACCGACGTCCTCGCGACGTTGGGCCGGGCAAGGGTCCTCGCCGCCCTCGCGGCAGCACGACTCAGCGGCGTCCCCGACCCCGTGGCCGCGGCCCTCGCGTTCGACGAGGAGTACCCGGCGCACCGAACGGCGGCGACGGAGCTCGCACGGGCACTGCTCGCGCTCAGCCAGCCCGCCTGACCGAAGAAAGGCGTCGGAATTCTGGCGCAATCGCTGGGCCGTGCTACACCCACGAGGATCAAGCGCCGTTTCCGGGGAGGAATGCGGCGTAACTCATGACGGTTGGGTGACGCGTGACCGGCAATGTCGACAGCGAGCGTGCTGAAGCGCCTCGGGTGATCGGACCTCTGGCGGGCTTCGCCGTGGTCGCGGGCTCCATGTTGGGCGTGGGCATCTTCTTGATGCCGACCCAGGTGGCGCAGAACGTCAACTCGGTGACGCTCTTTCTGGCGATGTGGTTCATCGGCGGCTTGATGGCGTTCGCGGGCTCGGTCGCGTGCGGCGAGCTCGGGACGATGATGCCACAGGCCGGTGGCGACTACGTCTTCCAGCGCCGTGCGTACGGGCCATCCATGGCGTTTGCGAGCGGCTGGGTGCTCTTCGGAGCCATCTTCTCAGGCTCGATCGCCAGCATGTCGGTCGCGGTGTTCCAGTACCAGATCGGCCCCTTGCTCGGCGTCGACCTGATGGCCCCTGTTGTCGGCGGCATCACGGCCGCACAGCTCTGTGCGATCGCTCTCATCGCCCTGCTCACGTTCCTCAACGACGCCGGGACGCGCGTGTCGGTCAGCGTGCAGACCGTCTTGACCTTGCTACCCATCGCCACGCTCGTAGTGGTCGCGGTCTACGCCCTCTCCGTCGCCCAACCGGTGAAAGAAGTCGTTGCGGAAGCTGCCGCCACCGACACCACCCTCACGCTAGCGGGAATCGCCGCGGCCTTTTTGGCCGTGAACTTCGCCTACTCGGGGTGGCTCAACATCATCTATGTCGCCGGCGAGGTCCGAAACCCCGGGCGTGACGTCCCGCGGGCCATGCTCTGGGGGACCGCCATCGTGACGGGGCTCTACCTCTTGCTATGCCTCGCGTTCGTCTCGGTCCTCGGGCTCGGCGGCGTCGCGGCACTGGGCTGGACGGACGCAGGCAGCGGGCTCGCGGCAGCGCTCGGCAAGCCATGGCTCGCGACCACGACGCTGATCGTGATCGCTGTGGCGATCGTCACGAGCCTGAACGCGACGGTGTTGGCCAGTGCGCGCGTTGGTTACGCGATGGCCAACGACGGCGCGTTCCTCCGTGCCGCGTCCGTGCTCAGCGGACCGCGACGCGTGCCGCGGCTCGCACTCTGGATTCAAGCGCTCATCGCCTCGGTGCTCGTTGTCAGCGGGACCTTCGAGGAAGTGGTGAAGATGACCAGCGTCGCCATGTTCGTCACAGGCGCGCTCACCGTCTCCGCGGTGTTCGTCTTGCGGCGACGTGAACCCAACACGCCGCGTCCCTACCGCGCCCTGCTCTACCCGTGGCTGCCAGGATTTTACGTCCTTGCCGCCGTGGCGGTGATTATCATCGAGCTGACCAACATGTTCTCGGGCAAAGACAATGCCTGGTTCCCACTGCTTGGCCTCGCCCTCTTTGCGCTGGCTTACATCGGACACCGACTCTTGCGTGAAGGGAGCGCACCATGACTGAACGGACTCTCTCCAGACGTGCGCTGCTCGGCGCGGCGACTGCCGCTGTTGCGGGTCTTTCGTCGCTCAGCAGCAACGCCCGCGCGACGAGCGTGTACAAGCGCGAGAAGATTCGCGACATCTGGCGCGGTCGCCGCGGAACCACCATCTGGATGGACCTCGACACCTCGCCTTTCCCGCACAAAAACAAGCCCTGGGGTGACCCGACGACCATCGTGTTCGTCCCCCACCACTTCCGTGTGCGTGGCACCTACCGGGTCGACACGATCGTGCACTTCCACGGCTACCGGGACACCGCCGACGACGCGATGAAGCGCCACCAGCTCCGCGAACAGCTCGACGACTCGCGTCAGAACGCCATCCTCGTGATTCCACAGGGGCCGGTTCGCGCCGAGGACCCGAGCTTCGGCAAGCTCGACGAGCCCGACGGCATGCTCAACTTCCTCACCGAGGTGCGCAAGACCCTCCAGAGCCCGCGCCTGCAGGCCCAGATGAAGGCGTCCGGCATCCCGAACGTCGCTCGCATCGGCAAGCTCATCCTGTCGGCCCACTCCGGCGGCTTCGCTGCGCTGACAAAGTGCATTCAGCACGGCGGCTATGACATCCAAGAGATCTACCTCTTTGACGCGCTCTACGGCCGCACGCCTGTCTTCGCCGACTGGCTCGCCAGCGACTACCACAACAACAAAGGCCAGCTCCGGCGAAAGCTCATCAGCTTCTACGCCGACAAGCCCGTCATCAAAGCCAACGAGCGCCTCATTCGCGAGCTCGGCCGCCGCGGCGTCAGCACGGTCAATGGCCTCGGCGAAGGCGCCATCTCCAAGCAGGCGATGACCGAAGAGCGTGCTATCTTCATTCGCAGCCAGAGCGCTCACCAGCGGGTCTCGTGGAGCACAAACGCACTGCGCGACTGTCTGTACGCGTCCTCGCTCGAGCGCCGGCTTAAGTCGACCTGGTTTCAGGACCGTCACGCGCCTCGACGGATCGAACACCGCAAGTAGCGACCTCCCTCGTGTCCCAACAAGCGCTGTTTTCAAGCGAGACGGTCCGGGTGAGCGCAGCGAGCGACGCCGCGGCTAACCCGGCGCTACCAGCAGGACGATGAGCTCCGCGGGGCCGTGCACACCTGTCACCAACACACCCTCAATATCGGCTGTCTTCGATGGTCCCGTGACAAAGAAGCGTGCCCGCTGGCCCGGCGGATCGCCGAGCGCGTCGATGAGATCGGGCACAAGCCGATCCACGTCGACAAGCACAATGTGCGTGTGAGCGGCAATGGCCAGCCACGGTGACCGAACGTCGGTGTCGAACCCCAGGGTCGCCGTCTCGGCGATCGCCACTTCGGCCTCGGTGATCGCCACGCTGGGCCCGGCGCGCAACGCCGCCTCTGTCGCCGCTGGCTGCCCGAGCCGAGCGGCGGCGCGTGGCCCGTAGACAACTTGGGGGGTGTCCATGCCGCCCAAGATGCGATCCAGCCGAGCGCTTAGCTCCCCGCGGGTAACCAACAGGCCCGTGACGCCAACCTCGCTGCACGCCTCAACAAACGCCGCGCTGAGGTCCGCGGACGCGTCCAGACGTCGCAACGAGCGCGGCGGCAAGGGCCGTGGCCGCGGATTCGTCGTCGCCAGCGCTGCTCGGACGCGGTCGATGAAGGCGCTACGCTTCATCCTCACCCTCCGGTCGTGTCGCGCGAGCGGCCAGGAGCGACCGCATGCCACGTCGCGGAAAATGCGGTAGGGGCCGTGACTTGGCCCACCCGCGGGCCCCTGGAAGGCGCGCTAACCAGCGCCCGCCCCGCAGGCGTGAGAGCCAGCGGACGACGCGACTTGCTATGCCAAACCGCACGCGGCCACTGGCGATGAACGCGAAGAGACGCCCCGCCGTCCGCTGCCCGCGAGGAGCCAACTTCTGCTCCGCCTGCTGGACCCGGAGCTTGAGCAGCAGCCGATCGATCGGGATGTCGACGGGGCAGACATCGTGGCAAGCGCCGCAGAGCGTGCTCGCCCGAAAGAGGTCGGGGTAGTCGTCGCTGCCCCGCATCAGCGGCGTGAGCACAGCGCCAATCGGCCCTGGGTAGACCGAGCCGTACGCGTGGCCACCAACCGCTCGATAGACCGGGCACGTGTTCAGGCACGCGCCGCAGCGAATGCAGCGCAGCGCGGCGCGAAAGTCCTCGCTGGCCAAGACGCTCGTCCTGCCGTTGTCGAGCAGCACCACATGCCGCGAGTGTCCAGGCGCCGGGGCGCCGAGCTGTTGGGTGTAGACCGTCAGCGGCTGACCGGTGCTTGAGCGTGCCAAGAGCTTGAGCATCAGCGCGAGGTCCACGCGATCAGGAAGCAGCTTTTCGATACCGACAACGGCCACGTGGGTCTTGGGGATCGCGCCGCACCAGCGGCCGTTGCCCTCGTTGGTGCAGACGACCAGCTCGCCCTGCTCCGCCAGCAAGAAGTTGGCGCCGGTGACGCCCAGCTCCGCGGTCTCAAACCAGACCCGAAGCTTGGCGCGCGCTGCCCGCGTGATCGCTTGCGGGTCCGGCGGAACATGCTCGCCCCAGGCAGCCGAGAGGGCCGCGCCGGAGGCCGCGCGGTCTTTGTGGATCATCGGCGTCACGATGTGGCTCGGCGCATCATCATCGAGCTGAAGCACCAGCTCTCCGAGGTCGGTCTCGAGGGTGTCCACGCCGGCGGCGGCGAGGGCTTGGCGGAGACCGATCTCTTCGGTCACCATGCTCTTGGACTTCACGCAGCGGGTCGCGCCGACCTCGGCGGCGATGTTCAAGACGATCGCACGCGCTTGCGCCGCATCCGCGGCGAAGTGGACCTGAATGCCAAGCTCGAGTGCGCGATCGACAAAGCGCTCTAGGTAGTGGTCGAGTCGCTCTAGCGTGTGGGCGCGTAGCTCGCCTGCGGCGGCCTGAAGCTGCGCAAGCTCGTGGCCAAACGCACGATGGAGCGCGGCACGACGGGTCGCGTCCTTCTGCTGCGTTGCGGCACGAACCGCGGCTGCGCGATCGCTGGCCAGGGGCCGGTCGTGCGACGCCGTCTTGAGCCGGTGTGGGGTCTCTGGGAAGAGCAGTCGGTGGCCTTCCGTCATCGCGGCTGATCCTGACGCGACGGACGTCGAGCAACGACCGGCCGGCGCGGCATGAGGCCCAGCGACTCTGCAAGTACCTCGGCGAGGTGGCGGACCCCAAGGGCCTCGCCGCGGCGCGCCAAGCTGCTGCGAATCGACAGCGCACAGCCCGCATCGTTGGTCACGACCCAGTCGGCCTTAGACTCGCCAATCGCCTCGCACTTATCCTCGCCGATCGCCGCGGCGATCGCGCCAAACTCGCTCGCAAAGCTGCCGCCAAAGCCGCAGCACTGGTGCGGTCGCGGCAACGCCACACGCGTGAGCCCAGCGACCCCGTCGAGCAGAGCCTCCGTCGGGTCGGGACCGCCTGGGAGGTGGCGCCCGTGGCAGCTCTCATGGACCGTGACCGTGCCTGCCCAGCGACAGCCGAGCGTCTGCGGCGAGACGCCCAGGTGGCGCAAGAACCTCGCGAACTCAACGACCTCGAAGCCATGCACTCCGAGCTCGGGAAAGCGCTGGTTCACCATCGCCGCGCACGATGGGCTCGGCGTCACCACGCACTCGGAGCTGCCAAAGAGCTTCTTCATCCGGCGGGCGAGCTTCGCAGCCTGGCGATGCTCGCCCAGCGTGAACAGTGGCTGACCGCAGCAGGTCTGCCCGTCCACCACATCCACCGAGATTCCCAGGTGCTCGAGCACGGCGACGCACGCTTCGACGACACGCGGCTCGTTGAGCTGGGTCAAGCATGGGGCAAAGAGACGTACCGATGAAGGCGGCGCCGCGGCCCCCCTCTCCTCTGCATCTCGACGTCGCTGCGCACTCACGTCCAAGCCTCCATGACGGACGGCCGCGGGTTGCGATGAGGCGCGGCACACGGCGTGCGTGCTCTCGAATCGACGAGGCTTCCGACCCGCTGCGTGTAGCACACATCCGTCCTCACGTTCGGCATTGGGCCGCTACTCCTTGGCGTCGTCGGTTCGCATCGCTAGCGTCTCAGCGCCGACCGCCGCGATGACGTGAGCCGCGACCACCGGCGCCAGCGAGCCGCCGGCCAAAAACAGCCCGCCATACACCCATCCCATCACGAGCGAGCCGACGACCTCGTGACTGCCTTTGCCGAGGTGAATGAAGGCGTAGAACACGCAGTGAATCCCCAGCGCCGCTGCGACGGGCAGCTCACTGGCAAGACCGTCGAGCTGAACGCCGCGAAGCAGCCACTCGTAGCCCACGAGATGCAGGGTCCAACACAGCGCGTTGGCGCACCAGAGGACCGGGCTCCAGCGACGATGGCGAGCCTCAGGATAGGCATCGGTGAAGCGCGGGTTGCGGCGAGTGAACCAAGCGCCGACGAGCTGCGCGGCCGCGATGGCGGAAGCCACGCCCCAGATCCAAAGCTCAGGTGCCGTCCAGAGGTCGACGTCCTTGGGCGCAAACACTTGAGCCCACGTGATGGTCGTGACGCCTCCGACGACACGCCGCAGGTAGGCGATGCGCGTCCGACGTACGGTTGCCGACACCGCAGGCAACCAGCGGACCGCAACGGCCGGCGTGAACGGTAGCCAGCAGGCGATCAGCACCAGGGATGCCCAGGTGGCGGCCCACATCCCGTCAGCCAAGGGCCAGGCCTTGCCTGAGGGAGAGATCTGGTCGGCGCAAATAGCGCGCCGGTGTCGCCGTCCGGCCAGTGCGTAGGCGACCTTGCGCGACGCGACCTGGCGTCACGCGCGCCGGGCCGCTCGTGACATCGGCGTGCTCGCCTGGCGAAAGCTGTGCGCCGTGTCGACGCGCCGATCCCGTCCACGGCCCACCAAAGAGCAGCTGCCGCGCCGTGCTCGGTCGATGTCTCTGGTCGCTTTCGCTTCGCATGACCGGCAGCATCTCTGAACGTCGGGCAGAAGCCCAGCTCAACGCCCTTCGGTCGACGGCGCGTCACGCCACCGGCCGAAGGTCCGCCCGTCGGGCCGGCTGGCCGCCTGTTAAGAGGCGGCCGAGGTCGGTGCCAACGGTCCCCAGTCGGCTTGCAGCGACCGCGCTGGTTCGACTACTCTGAGACGACATCGTCCGGCCCGGTCATCGTCGACCGCGTAGACTACGCCGCAGGCGCCCACCGCCTGACCGCGGGGCCAAAACAGGGGAAGCACATGAAGGTGAGTCCAGCGTCACAGAACCGGTCCGCGACGGCCCGGCGCGCACAGCTGGCCAGCATTTCCCACCGAGCCTCAGGCGAGAGCCACGAGACGACCGGTGGGCCGACGTGGCGGGCTCCGGCCCGTGAACTGCCTGGCGGCGGACGGCGACGGCGTCGCTCGCTGGCGCCGTGTTTCGCGGTGGTGCTGCTCTTGGGCCTCTCAGCGGCGACCACCCATGCTGCTCCTGCTGTCCACATCGACACCACCCTGGCGGGTGCGACGCCAGACGGCTCGGTCGGGGCCAGCGAGTACGTCGGCACGAGCTCTGGCGTTGGCGAGGGCGGCTTCATGATGATCGGCGACCCCGCCGGCACCGCCCCCATCACGATCGGAATCGACTCTGACGCGGCCGGCAACCTGTTTTTTGGCCTGCTAGAGCCAGCGGGCGGCACCTGCGGGATCACGGGCAGCGACACCGTCGTCATCTACCTCGATGCTGACGCGTCCGCAGCCACCGGCTTCGCCAACACGACCGGCTTCACCGACAACGGCGATCTGGGACGCGCCGCCGTCTCGGCAATGGGCACCAACGCTGGGCCGCCCAGGGCCGATCTCACGTTCCCGACAGACTTTGGCGCCGAGTACGCGATCGCCTTCAACGGCGGTGCGGCCACGCTCTACGAGCTCAAGGCTGGCGTCGGCCACGTCGCTGTGACCAACCCAACGGTCGACGCAAGCGGCTGCGTCATCGAGCTCTCCGACGTCAACCTCGACGACATGGGGCTCGCCCCCGGCGCGACGTTCACCTGGTTTGCGACCCTGCTCAACGCCAGCAACGCCTACCGCAGCAACGAGTTCCATGGCGTGACGACCCCGCCGTCAGCCGACATTGCCGTCAACCCGTTCACGATGGCCGACGGCGACTTCAATACCTTCACAACCACCAGAGCGGTCATCAACGAGATCGATCCCAACCAAGGCATCAACGACACAGCTGAGTTCGTCGAGATTCGCTCTGTCGACACGCCGATGGCCGTTGCGACCGGCACCGTCCTCGTCTTCTACAGCGAGACGACGGGCCAGGTTCATGCTGTGGTCGACGTCACAGGGACCACCGACGCCGCGACGCTCCTTCAGACCGGCTCGCTTGCCGCCGAGTCGATCCCAGATGCAGGCCTCACCGCGTACTTCGTCGGAAGCGCCTCCGAGTTCAGCGTCGGCGATCCGCCCGCCCTCGCCCCCATGGAACGGCTCATCGATACCATCGCGTACAACGGGGCGGCAGCGCTCATGCTGGCCTTCGGCGTCACTGTCGAACACGATGAAAACACCCACCTCGCAGCCACGACCGAGTCGATCAACTTTTGCCCGACGAACGCGGCGCCGCTGACGTTCGAGATGGCCACACCGACACCGGGCACGGCCAACGCATGCACTGCCTACGACTACGGTGACGCTCCCGACAGCTACACCACCCTCTTCGCCAGCGGCGGGCCAGAGCACGCTCTCGGCTCGGGCATTGTGCTCGGCGCCAGCGCCGACGGCGAAGCGGATGGCCAGCCGCCGATCTCGCCAGCGACGGCACCTACCGGCGACGACACCGACGGAAACGACGACGACGACGGCGTGGTGTTCGCAGTGCCGGCCGCCCCAGCGCCGACGCCCTATTACGCAGGCAACACCAGCGCCACCGTGAGCGTGACGACCAACGGCTGCGGCGGAGTCACCTGCCACCTCAACGGCTGGATCGACTTCGACAACGACGGCACCTTCAGCGCCGGCGAGCAGATCTTCATCAACACGGTGGTGACCGGCACGAGCACGCAGACCTTCATGATCCCTGCCACGACCGGTGCCGGCGACCGAGTCGCCCGTTTCCGACTGTGCGACAGCACAACGTCCTGCAACACCGTCGGTGGCCAGGCCGCCAACGGCGAGGTCGAAGACCACGTCGTCACGATCGTCCGCCTTGACCTCGGCGACGCCGCCGCAGCGGGTGGAACCCCTTACCCGACCCTGCTCGCTAACGGCGGCGCGGCCCACATCGTGGGGGTTGCTGGCGCTCCGGTGCTTGGCACCACGGTCGACGACGACAACGACGGCCAGCCATCTGCGGATGCGGATGGCGACGACATGGACGCTGACGGTGACGATGAGGACGGCATCGTGTTCCCGGCCGCCGTCGTCCGGGGCGCCAACACGATCAGCTACACCATCACGGGAGGCCCCGGTGTGCTCTCGCTCTGGGCTGACACGAACCAGAACGGCGTGTTCGAGACCAGCGAGCGGCTACTCAACGATCTCGCTGTTGCCGTCGGCGCGTCGACCATGCAGACCATCACCATCCCAGCGGGCGCTCTTGCCGGCGTCACCCACGTTCGCGTGCGCGTCTGCGGTGCGACTGGGTCGTGCAACACCCCGACGGGCATCGCCAACCAGGGCGAGGTGGAGGACTACCAAGTTGAGATCGCTGGGCTCGACTACGGCGACGCTCCGGACACAGGCAGCTTCCCTGCGGGGACGATGGCCAGCTACGCCTACAAGACCCTCGCCGCTAACAACGGCGCACGCCACGTGGTGACCGGACTTCAGTTCGGGGCATCGAACACCAGCGAGACCGACGGAACGTCGAGCGCGACGGCCGCCGCCGACGCAGGAGACGACGGCATCACCTTCAGCGCGCCGCTAGTCGCCGGCGACACCGCGGCACCGGTCACCATCGCGCTTAGCGGGGTCACCAGCGACGCGATCGTCTTTGCCTGGATCGACTTCAACCAGGACGGGACCTTCGACAACGGCACCGAAAAGATCGTGGCCAACACCGGCCTGACCGTGACCGGCAACGTGATCACCAACCACACGTTCGCCATTCCGAGCAGCGCGCTGGGCGGCAACACGTTCGCCCGCTTCCGCGTCACCAACGCGAGCATCAACGACGCGCAGACACCGGAAGGACTCGCCTCGGCCGGCGAGGTCGAGGACTACCAGGTCACCATCGTGAAGTGCGGCGACGGCGTGCTGGCAGCGCCCGAGGTCTGCGACGACGGGAACACCGCCGCAGGCGACGGCTGCTCGGCAACCTGCACTGTCGAGACGCCAAACTGGACCTGCACTGCCGTCGCCGGCGCCACGAGCAGCTGCGAATGCGCATCCACTTACTTCGGAGCCATGTGCACCGACCGCTACGACTTCGGTGACGCCAGCTACCTGACGACGATCGCCCAGGGGGGCCCTCGACACCTCCTTGGCGGCGCGCTCCGCCTTGGCACGCTCGTCGACGCTGACGCTGACGGCGCGGCGTCTCCCATGGCCGATGGCGACGACGCAATGGGCGATGACGAAGACGGTGTGGCCTTCGCGGCCAGTCCTCGCGCTGGCAACAACAACGCCGGCGTGACCGTCACGGTGACTGGCGTCAACGGCCTGCTGAACGCGTGGATCGACTTCAACGAAAACGGCTCGTTCAGCGATGCTGGCGAGCAGATCTTTTCCGATGAGGCGGTCTCAGCCAGCGCCAACAGCCTCACGTTTGCCATCCCGGCGACCGCTGCTGGTGGCAAGACCTTTGCGCGCTTCCGCGTGAGCACTGCGGGCGGTGACAACCCGACCGGTACGGCCGCTGACGGCGAGGTGGAGGACTACGAGATCTACATCATCTCGTGCGGTGATGGCGTCGTCGACTCGCCCGAGACCTGCGACGACAGCAACCAAGCAAGCGGCGACGGCTGCAGCAGCACGTGCGCAACGGAGACGAACTGGAACTGTCCGGCCGCGGGTGGCGCCTGTCAGTGCGCCCCCGACCAGTACGGCCCCATGTGCGCGAACTTCTGCACGCCGGCAGCGAACTGCTCGTCGCAGGGGACGTGCGACAGCAACGGCGACTGCACGTGCAACACCGACTACTTCACCAGCGACTGCTCGGTCATGTGCAACCCGACCACCACATGCAGCGGCACCGGCACGTGCACGGCCGCGGGAACCTGTAGCTGCAACGCCAACTACTACATGGCCGACTGCTCGGTCTTCTGCGACGCAGCGACCACCTGCGACGGCAACGGCAGCTGCAACACCTCGACCGGGGCGTGCGACTGCGACGCCAACTACTTCACCTCCGACTGCTCGGAGTTCTGCGAGCCGACGACGACGTGCACCGCCCACGGCACGTGCGACAGCGCAGGCGACTGCGACTGCGACACGGGCTACTTCACCGACGACTGCTCGGTCTTCTGCGACGCGGCGACCACGTGCTCTGGGACGGGGTCTTGCGACGGCACGACCGGCCTCTGCGACTGTGCGGCCGACTACTACACGGCCGACTGCTCGGTCTTCTGCGATGCCGCGACCACCTGCGACGGCAACGGAAGCTGCACCGCGGCCGGCACGTGCAGCTGCGACGCGAACTACTACGGCGCAGGATGCACGGTCTTCTGCGACGCGGGCCTGACCTGCAACAGCAACGGCACCTGCGATGCTGCGACTGGGGCCTGCGACTGCGATCCTGGCTTCTTCGGCGCCAACTGCACGTCGTTCTGCGATGACGCGACGACGTGCTCGGGCAACGGCGTGTGCAACGCTGGCACCGGTGGCTGCACCTGCGACCCGGGCTTCAGCGGACCGGACTGCACCTGCGGCGACGGCGTGCGTGGCCCCACCGAGGGTTGCGACGACGGCGACATCACGCCTGGAGACGGCTGCGGTGCGACATGCCTCGTCGAGAGTGGCTTTCAGTGCACCGAGCCGGCCGGAGGTGGCATCTCGACCTGCGCAGCCGAGTCTGATCTCCTCGTCACCACCGTCACGCCGACACCGACATCGGTGTATGCCGGCGGCAACGTGACGCTGGCGATCGATGTCGAGAACCTGTCGACCGTGGGCGACACCGGCGTCACGGTCTCGTTCCCCCTCCCCGCCGACACCAGCTTCGCCGGCGGCGCCAACTGCGCGCTCGCCAACCCAACGACCGTCGAGTGCACGCTCGGCGGCACCTCGGCGCTCACGGCGAGCGGGACAGCCACGGTGTCGCCAATCCTGACGGTCGCCGCATCGGCGACGATCACGTCGATCACGCTCACCGCCAGCGTCACCGGCAACCAGCCGGACGCGGACCTGACCAACAACGCGACGACGGGCTCGTTTGGCGTGAAGTTCTGCGGCGACGGCGCTGTCGAAGCCGGCGTCGAGGGCTGCGACGCCGGCAGCAACAACGACGACACCATCCCCAACCGGTGCCGGACCGACTGTAGCGTGCCCTCGTGCGGCGACGGCGTCGTCGACAACGGCGAGCAGTGCGACGACGGCGACGGTGACAACAACGACGACTGCCCTGACGTGGCGCCGCTTGGCACCTGCCAGTTTGCCACCTGTGGCGACGGCGTGATCGACATGGAAGGTCCTGTCACCGACGCCTGTGACGACGGCAACAGCTCCGACACGGACGGCTGCGTCACCAGCCCCAGCGGACAGTGCGTCTTGGCGACCTGCGGCGACGGCCACATCCGCTCGACCGGCGCCAACCCAGAGCTGTGCGACGATGGCAACGCTATCACGACGGACGACTGCCCCTCAGGTCCCGCCGGCACCTGTCGCCCAAGCGCCTGCGGCGACGGGTTCGTCGACATGCAGGGCCCCAACACCGAGGGCTGCGACGACGGCAACCAGAGCAACGCCGACGCTTGCCCTGACGGCGTCGGCGGCAGCTGCCAGGCCAACAGCTGCGGCGACGGCTTCGTCAATCGCTCCGTAGTGAACGGCCGGTTCGCCGAGGACTGCGACGAGGGCGGGATCCTCCTGCCAGGTGACGGCTGCTCGGCGAGCTGCCGCTTGGAGGCTGGCTACACATGCGACGGGCAGACACAGACGGTCTGCACCGCGGACTGTGGCACGGTTCATGACTTCTCGGCCGGCGACTTCGGCTGGGTCGCGGGCGCGAGCGGCTTCGCCCACGGCGCGTCGACCACGTTCTCGGCAACAGGCTGGGAGACACGTCTGTCGTCGTCCCTCCCGACGGTCAGCATCACAGCGGTGCTGCAGCAAACGTTCGTGGTCCCATCCGCCAACGAAGCCGCCGAGCCGACCCTACAGGTCAGCTATGCGCTGGATGGCGCCACCGGCGACTGCCTGAGCGTCATCGTCGGCACCTCCACCAACACGGCAACCGGCACCCAGGTCGCCAACACGTGCACAAGCACCGCCGGCGACACCCTCGCGGCGGACCTGAGCGCTTACGCAGGCCAAAGCCTGATCGTGTCGCTGGTCTTCAACTCGTCGGCGAGCACGTCCGTTCGTTCGGGAGCGTTCATCACCGAGGTGGCGCTCGTTAGCGACGCCGACGGCGACTCGCTGCCTGAGTACCTCGGTCGCGCCACCTGCGACCCCTGTGTTGACGCGGACGCTGACGGCTACGGCACGGCCGCATCCAACGCGCCCGCCACCTGTCCCAACGGCAGCGCCCTGGACTGCGATGACACCACCACGAGCGTCCAGCCCAATACCCTCGAGCTCTGCACCAACGGCATCGACGACAACTGTGACGGTGACACCGACGCGACCGATGACTACTGCTTTGAGGACTGCGGCAACTTCATCGACGACGGCGTGGGCCTGACGCCCGGCTCTCCCGGCGATGGGCTCATCGACTGCGCCGCCGCGTCCTGCAGCACGGGCGATCCATTCTGCGACACCCCGTGTCTGTACGACTGGACGTTCCGCAGCGGACCGACGTTCACGGTGGAGCCGACCAGCGACAACATCTTCACCCACACCGGTGGTTCGCCTGGCGTTTGGAGCACGGCCGGCTTGGTCTCGACCTCGCGTGAGGTCGGACGCATCCAGCTGGCCAATGTGCCCTTCGGTACCGCTGCCGACCGCGGGCCGGAGCCCAAGCTCCTCGTCAGCTACGCGCTCGATGCCGACCCCGTGGGCCGCGACGTCGTCGGTGTCTGCATCAACAACCCACAGTGCGATGCCACCTCAACGACCGACTTCTTCGAGCTGACCGACGCCTCCACAACGCTGGCGGTCGGAACGGTCGACCTGACGCCGTACCTGGGCCAGGCCCAGCTGACGATCACCCTGGTCTTTGACACGATCGAAGCCAAGACCTACCCGAGCGTCGGCGGACTTCAGATCTTCTCGGTCCGTCTCGGCAGCGACGTCGACAGCGATGGCGCCTTTGAGGGCAGCCTTGCCGCGTGCGACCGCTGCTGGGACGCCGACAACGACGGCTACGGCTCACCGAGCTCGCCGGCTGGCGGGCTGGCCACCTGCCCGGTCCCGAACGTGGTCGACTGCGACGACACGACCAGCCAGGCCTCGCCTGGCAGCGGCACCGAGACCGTCTGTGGCGACGGCCTCGACAACGACTGCAACGGGCTGATCGACGCGCTCGATCCGAGCTGCGGCTCGGAAGACTGCGCGAACATGGTCGATGACAACGGCGACGGCGCGGTTGACTGCGACGACGTCACCTGCTCGGCCGACCCAGCCTGCGCTGTCTGCGCGACCCGCTTCACGCTGGAGAAAGGCAACGCCTCGACCCAAACCGCTGCCGGTTGGTCGGTGCTGACGAGCTCCGGCCCGGACCTCTTCCAGTGGGGCTCGACCCCCAGCAGCTTCGGCGGCGACGGCGGGTACTGGACCAACATCGGCGCCAACATCGACGCTGGCCGAAGCGGCAACGTCAGCACATGGCTGCGTCGAACCGTCACCGTTCCGGCAGGCCTCAGCGTGCCGGTGTTCGAGATGGTCTATGACATGAGCGGAACGGCCGACGTCAGCGTCAGCGTCTGCTTCGATCCCGGCATCGAGAGCGCATGCACGCGCGCCATCCCAGCGAATGTGGCCTGGACGTCTTCGGCTTCGAGCCCCAGCACGGGCACCGCATCGTCGCTGGTGAACCAGACCTACCACGACGGGACCTACGACCACGCGCTCATCCCGATCCCGCGCGGCGTCGTGGATGTCGTCGTGGCGTTCGAAGCGACGACCGGGGCCGGCAGCGCGCTACCGAGTGTGCCGGGGCTGTTCATCACCGAGATGGGCGTGGTCAGCGATGCCGACCTCGACGGCATCTACGAGAACAGCGACGCGACCTGCGACCACTGCGTGGACCGCGACGGCGACGGCCAAGGTGACGCAACGGTGATCGGCGCTGACCTCACCACCTGCCCACAGCCCCACGCTGACTGCGACGACACGGACGCGACGGTGTTCCTGGCGGACTTCACGCCAGCGGGTTCCGCCGGCACCGAGGCCTGCTACGTCGGCGGCTCGACGGCCGACAACGACTGCGATGGGCTCACCGACCCGTCAGACCCGGACTGCCGCGTGTGCGGCAACGGCACCGTCGAGATCGGCGAGGGCTGCGACGACGGTGGGACCCAGCCCAACGATGGGTGCTCGGCGACCTGCCAGGTCGAAGCCGGCGGCTTCTACCTGACGGAGCTTCACCTCAAGAGCCTCTTTGGCAACCAAGCCGAGCAGTGGTTTGAGGTCTATAACGCCACACAGACGCCGCTCAGCGTGACCATGAGCGACCTGAGCTTCACCAATGCCGCCGGACAGACGGTGAGCTTCAGCTCGGGCTGCACCGCGCTGACGACAACCACCATCGCGCCTGGCGACTTCTACATCGTCGCCCTTGGCCCCGAGACCGACGGTGACTTCGCCGACCAGACCCGGGTCGACGCCATCTGTACTGGCTTCACGCTGCTCGACAGCGGCGACCTGCTCGACATCAAGACCAACACCGGCGCAACCCTCGACAAGGTCGACTGGCGCGGGGCGGACTGGGGCTGCATCACCCAAAACCTGCAGCGTGTTGTCGGCGGCCAGCCGAAGTCGCGCTCGCTTGTCCTGATGAACCACCCGACCGCGACGGCCACGCAGCTCAACGGCACCGAGAACGACCTCGCCGCCAACTGGTGCCTCGCGGGACCGACGGAGTTCTACTCCAACACCAACAACCACTTTGGCTCGCCAGGTGCCGAGGGCGGTTGCGGTGAGATTCTGTGTGACGGCAGCGACGACGACTGCGATCTGCAGGTCGATGAAGTCACCGAGCTCGCCGACGCTGACGGCGACGGAACCTGCAACGAGCGCGACTGCGCGCCGACGGAGGCGACCTGCAACTCCGACTGCACCAGTGACTTCGACAGCGATGGCGTCACCGACTGCCTCGACGACTGCGAGGACATCGACGGAGACGACTACGGCGTCGACGGCGCCAACGGCACCTGTTCCCTCGGGCAGGAGCCACCTCAGTGCGACAACGCCTTCGGCATCAACCCGGGCGTCTCAGAGGCGACGCCCGCCGAGTGCTCCGACGGGATCGACAATGACTGCGACGGACTCCGCGACTGCCGGGACGTGACCTGTCAGGCGCAGCCGGTCTGCGATGCTGAGCTCTGTGCCACCGCTCAACCCGTGGGCTGCGGGTTCGTCACCGAGCTGGTTGCGGTCAGCGACGACTTCCCCGTGTGCAACGTGGGTGGCGTTCGAGTCAACTCGCCCACCGGGCCAGACCAGGTCTTCTCGTTCACTGCCCCCACGACCGGCAACGTGACCCTCACCATCGACAACCTCGGGGCGCGACGCCACGAGCTCTTTGTGTCGACCGGCGCGTCAGGCTGCTCCGAGACCGACTGCTCTGCCGTGACTCAGATTGCCGGCTCGAGCTGTGCCAACGGCGGCAACATGCTGCTGGCCGTGACCCAAGGCGAGACCTACTCCATCGTCGTGAAGTCGATGGGAGGCTGCAACAACGGCGCAAACATTCGGGCGCGCTTTGCCGTGTCGTGTGCTGAGGTCTGCAACAACGGCACCGACGACGATGCGGATGGAAACGCCGACTGCGCCGACGTTGAGTGCATCAACGAGCCCACGTGCTTGACGGCTGACTTCGATGGTGACGGCGTCTCCAACGCGTTCGAAGCCCTCTGCGGAACCGACCCCCTCGTGGCCACCGAGTCGCCGCTCGATGACGCCTTCCTCAACCCTGATGGCGACAGCCAGCTCAACTGCGTCGACGTGGATGACGATGACGACGGGGCGTCGGACGTTGCCGAGCTCGCCTCCTGCCTGGATCCCGAGAGCAAGAACAAGTCCAACGAGCATCCTGCCCTCGACATCTGCACCGGTGCGGCTCCGTGCGGCCCAGCCGGACAGGCCAACTGCGTCACCGCCGGCGCCGACGGCAACTGCAACGGCGCGGTCGACACCACCGAGTTCCTCTGCAGCGCCATTGAGGACAACTGCGGTGACGGGCTCGACGACGACAGCGATGGCTTTGTGGACTGCGACGACAACCAGTGTGTGCCGACGTCCTTCTGCGCTTTCGATGACTTCGACAACGACGGTGTGCCCAACGGCATCGAGCTCCAGTGCCTGACCGACCCGCTCTCGAACCTGACGACACCGACGCCTGCCCAGGCCGATGACCCCGACAGCGACGGCTTGGCCAACTGCTCGGACGTCGACGACGACGGCGATGGCTTCGACGATGTCCAGGAGGCCATCTGCAACTCCGATCCCCGCGACTTCGCCGTGAGGCCGCCAGACCTCGACAACGACCTCTTGTGCGACGATGTCGACCCCGACGATGACGGCGACGGCTTCGACGACACGACGGAGCTTAACTGCGGCTCCGACCCGCGCGACAACAACAACCGCCCCAACGACCTCGTGCGCGACCCCGACCAGGACGACCTCTGCAACAACATCGACGACGATGACGATGGGGACGGATGGAGCGACTTCGTCGAGAGCCAGTGCGGAACCGATCCGCTGCTCTTTGCTTCCAACCCGACCATCAACAACCAGGATGTCGACAACGACATGCTCTGCGACATCCTGGACCTCGACGACGACGGCGACACCTGGCCGGACACCCTTGAGAACACCTGCGGCACCGACACGCACGACCCGATCGACGTGCCGATCGACACCGACGGAGACACCATTTGCGACGCGGTCGACGGCGACGACGACGGGGACGGGGTGCCAGACGCCATCGAGATCCGGTGCAACACCAGCACGGTCGATGCCACGGTCCTGCCCGCCCCGGTCGACCAGGAAGACCCGGACGGTGATGACCTGATCAACTGCGAAGACGATGACGATGACGGCGACGGCCTGCCCGATGCCGCCGAGCTCATCGCAGGCTCCGACCCGCTCGACCCCGACAGCGACAGCGACGGCATCCCGGACGGCACCGAAGACGCCAACCAAGACGGCGTCCTCGATCCCGAAGAGACCTCGCCAACCCGTGCCGACACCGATGGGGATGGACTCGACGACAACATCGAGCTGGCGAGCTGCTACCCGACAGGGGCTGCAACCTGCGAGCCCACCCTGCCCTACGACTCCGACACCGATGGCGACGGCCTGTCGGACGGTGATGAGGATCGCGACCTCGACGGAACCCTCGACGCCGACGAGACCAGCCCGATCGTTGCTGACACAGACGGCGACGCCACCGACGACGGAACCGAGGTCCAGTGCGACTCCGATCCGCTCGACAGCGACTCGGTGCCGCCAGACTACGATGATGACGGGGTCTGTGACGCGCTCCAGGCCGACACCGACTTCGACGGCACGCCCGACGGCGTTGAGGTTTATTGCGGCACCGACCCCCTCGACAACGGCTCGACTCCGTCGCTGGCAGACCTGACCGACCTCGACAGCGACGGCATCTTGAACTGCGCGGACGCAGACGACGATGGCGATGGCTTCTCGGACGCCGATGAGATCACCTGTGGCACCAACCACCTCTCCCTGCCGGACCGACCGGTGCAGGTGGATGTCGAGGACTACGACAACGATGGGCTGCTCAACTGTGTCGACACCGACGACGATGGCGATGGCGCGTCCGACGACGACGAAGAGCTGCTCGGCACCAACCCCCTCGACATGGACAGCGACGACGACGGACTCGCCGACGGCCAAGAGGTGGCGATCAACACCAACCCACTCTCGCCCGACACCGACAACGACGGCATCCAGGACGGCACCGAGTTCGGCCTCGTCACCGGCACCGATGACACCAACACCGACATCTTTGTGCCCGATGCCGACCCCTCGACGACGACCGACCCGACCAACGGCGACAGCGACTTTGATGGGGTCGCCGACGGTAGCGAGGACACCAACGGCAACGGCCGCATCGACGATGGTGAGGGCGATCCGTCGTGGCCAGGTGATGGCCGTGAAGACACCGATGGCGACGGATTGACGGATCGGCAGGAAGTCACGATCTATGGAACCGACCCCAACGACAAAGACAGCGACAACGATCGTCTCGATGACAAGCTTGAGGTCGACGTGCATCAGACGGACCCCAACAACCCCGACACAGACGGCGGCGGTGTGATCGACGGCTTCGAGGTCGCCACCGGCAACGACCCGCTGTCGGCCGACGATGACTTTGACGCGGCCCAGCTCAGCGGGGACACCGTCTTTGGCTGCCAACAGGGAACGTCGCCGAACGTTCCCTGGCTATTGCTGTTGGCGCTCTTCGTCCTGCTTGGACGGAGCAGCCGCCGTAAGGAGCGCTCGTGAGCGTGAGATTGAGCGTGAGAGCAAACGTGAAGCGATGGGGCCAGCGGGCCGCTGTCTCTGTAGTGGCGCTGGTTGGCGTCGTTGCCGTGAGCACCGGTGTCGCCCACGCGACCTGTGCTGCGCCGTGCGGAGCCAACGAGACCTGCGTCGAGGACCCGGTCGGCACGTTCACATGTGAGTGTGTCGCCGGGATGTACGGCCCGACGTGCGCCAGCTCTTGCCCAGGCACCGCTGCCAACCCCTGCGGGTTCGGCGTGTGCAACGACGGCCGCACCGGTGACGGTGTCTGCACCTGCGCAGCCGGCTACTACATCGACGCCGGCGGCACGCTGGTGACCAGCGGGCCTGATGTCTGCCAGGAGACCGTCTGCGGCGACAACAACACGGCGTCGGCGGTGGAGACGTGCGACGACGGCAACAACGCCCTCGACGACGCCTGCCCCTCGGGCCCGACCGGCAGCTGCCTGACCGCAACCTGTGGCGACGGCTTCGTTTGGACGACAGCCGGGGGCAACGAAGAGTGCGACGATGCGGCCGCCAACAGCGACACCCTCGCCGACGCTTGCCGCACCGACTGTACCAACCCGCGCTGCGGTGACGGCGTCGAAGACACCGGCGAGATGTGCGACGACGGCAACACCAGCGACTCCGACGACTGTCCGACCAACTGTCAGCCCTCAGCCTGCGGCGACGGCTTTCTGCACCAGACCGATGAAGGCTGCGACGATGGCAACCAAGACAACCACGACGGCTGCCCCGACGGCGTCGGCGGCACCTGTCAGGTGCGCAGCTGCGGTGACGGTTTCGTCGACCTGACGCTCGGCCCCGACGGCTTGCCGGCTGAAGAGTGCGACGACAACAACAGCAGCGACGGCGACGGCTGCGACAGCTCATGCCGCTTGGAGCCTGGCTACACGTGCGGCGGCATCGCCCCCACCCTTTGCTCGCTCGACTGCGGGACGCTCTTTGACTTCACGACTGGGCCCTTCAACTGGCGCCCACGCACCGGCACCAACTCGCTGGCACACGGAGCGATGACAGGGGGCACCACCGGCTTTGAGACGGCACTCAACGACGTGATCGACTTTAGCCCGGCGACGTATGCCATCGCCTCGACGGTGGCGTTTCCGACCCTAGCGAACGTCGGCGAGCCGCGACTCGAGCTGACCTACACCCTCGACGTCAACGACACTGGCGGGAGCGACTGCCTGAGGGTCTTTATCTCGACCACGGGGACCCCAACCAGCGCAGACGAGGTCTTTGAAGACTGCGTGTCGACGACATCCGGTACCGAGTCGACCGCGATCGACGTCTCTGCGTTTGCCGGCACAACCGCGGTCGTCACGGTCGAGCTGGTCGCTGGCAGCAGCGCGGTCGGGCGCACCGGACTGCAGCTATCGGGCGTTGCTGTCGGAGGCGACGCAGATGGTGACAGTGTCCTGGACTACAAGGGCCTTGCCTGCGGTGACGGCTGCGTCGATGGCGACATGGACGGCTCAGGGACGGCGTGGTCCCGCGACGCTTCGACGTGCGGCGACGGTCGCATCGATGACTGCGACGACTCGAGCGCGCTTGCGGAGGTCGGCAACACCGAGGTCTGCGACAACGGTGTCGATGACGACTGCAACGGTGGCGCCGACGCCGCCGATAGCTTCTGCTTCGAAGACTGCTCCAACGGCATCGACGACGGCGGCAATGGGCTGGTCGACTGCGACGACCCGTTCTGCGACGGAACGGCGTTCGACCCCGCGGTCGTCGACCCGTTCTGCGCGGATCCGTGCGAGGAACAGTGGTCGTTCATCTACGGTCCTGGCCCGTGGATTGCTGAGACCATCGGTGGCACCAGCATCTGGAATCGGCCGAGCGGCGACCCCAGCGAGAGCGCGTGGCAGACCGAGCTTCCGCTGACGACCAATCGCTACGTAGGCCGCTTTCATCTCACCAACATCCCCTTTGGGGACGCGACCGTGGTCGGCCCGGCGCCAGCGGTCGAGGTCGAGTTCCTCCACCAAGGCGACGCCGCGTCGCGCGACGTGCTTGCCGTCTGCGTCAACGACACGGCCTGCGAGGGCAACCAGGCCAACATCAACGTCATCGCCGACAGCCCCAGCACCACATGGCAGAAGGTCACGGTCGACCTGAGCGCGTTCCTTGGCGACCCCACCATCACGCTGACGATCCTCTACGACACGTTTGAGGGCAACGTGCCGATGACCGTCGGCGCATCGGTCCGCTCGATCCGGCTCTTCTCGGATGTCGATGGCGACGGCTTCTCCGAGCGCGGTGTCGCCGGTTGTGACCCGTGCTATGACGCCGACAACGACTTCTACGGTGATCCGGCAAGCCCCGACCTCACCGCGTGCTTGGCGTTTGGACCCGACCCGGCCAACCCCCTGTCGGACTGTGACGACACCGACATCAACGTGTCGCCGGTCAACGCGACGGAGCTCAACTGCTCCAACGGCAAAGACGACGACTGCGATGGCTTGGTTGACGCCTTCGATGCCGCCGACTGTGGCGCTGAGGACTGCGCCAACGGTGTCGACGACAACGGTGACGGCAACATCGACTGCGCCGACCCCATCTGCGCGGGCTCGCTGGCCTGTGGCGAGTGCAGCTTCGGCTACGACTTTGTTGTGGGCGAGCCGACCAACGGCACGGACACCGGTGCGTCGGGTGCCTGGCTGTCGACCGGACGCGTCGACGATCCGACGCCGCCGACCGACCGGATTGTCTTTCAGTACGGCACCTCCACCACCCACAACGCCAACGGCTGGGACACCCGGCTCAACGCGGACGTCGACGCAGCGACTGCCGGAAGCTGGCGCACCCAGGGCTGGCTGACACGGACCATCGATGTGCCACCGACCATGCCCGAGCCGCGCCTCGACCTTCGCTACTTCCTCGAGGGCGCCGACGGCACCACGACGCTCGGCGTCTGCTTCAACGTCGCGACCACCACCTGCAACGCTGGGCAGCCAGGAAACTTTGCCTGGTTCACGACGTCCAACACCGTTCCTACGGGCGGCGCGGCGTCGCCTGTGGTCAATGACATGTTTAACGATGGCTACTACGACCATGCGTTGATCCCGATCCCGAAGAACGCCAACGACGTCGTCATCGTCTATGACACGGTCGATGCCGCGGGCGCTTCGTTGAACGCTCCCGGCGTCTTCATCGAACGACTCGTTGTCCGCAGCGACATCGACCTCGACGGACTACCGGAGAACGTCGCAGGCGCTTGCGACACCTGCGTGGACCGCGACGGCGACGGCCGCGGTGACCCCAGCGTGGTCGCAACGGACCTGATCAGCTGCCCGGTGGCCGACGTCGTAGACTGCGACGATGAGGACGCCTCGGTCTACCCGCGTCCCGCGGAGATGGACAGCGTGGCACGCGACCTCTGCTACGTCGCGACCGACATGCCTGTCGACAAAGACAACGACTGCGACGGATTGGTGGATGGCCAGGACCCGGACTGCATCATCTGCGGCAACGGCCGGATCGAGACCGGCGAGACGTGCGACGACTCCAACACGATGTCAAACGACGGCTGCAGCGCGACCTGTCAGGTCGAGGCCGGTAGCCTTTACGTCACGGAGCTGCACCTGGCGGTGGTCTTCGGCAACACCGGCGAGCAGTGGCTCGAGCTCTACAACGCATCCAACATCAACATCAACGTGCGCGACGTGAACCTGGCGCTGGCAAACGGCAGCGGCCAGAGCGCCAGCTTTGCGCTGGGCGACACAAGCTGCACGGTCCACTCGACCTTCACCATCGTCAGTGGCGGCTACTACGTGATCTCGTTCGGTGCCCCCAACCAGTCGGACTTCGCCCAGACCGCTGATATCGACGCCACGTGCACCCTGCCCCTCGCCAACGGCGGCGACACGCTGACGCTCACTCAGGAGACCGGCGGAAACGTGCAGCAGGTCGACCAGGTGGACTTCACCTCCTGGAGCTGCCTCACTCAAAACGCGGTGCGCCAGCTCCCAACGGGTCCGCTTCGCGGCCGCTCGATGATGCTGAGGGATCCGACCAACTCCAACAGCGCCGTCAACGACGATGTCTCGCGCTGGTGCCTTGCTGGGCCGACCGACACCTACTCGTCAACGGGCGCTCACCTCGGCTCGCCGCGCGGCCCCGGCGCCTGCTCGGAGCTCATCTGCGACGGGGTCGATGATGACTGCAACGGCATCACCGACGAAGGGCTCACCGACACCGACATGGACGGCGTTTGCGACGCCCAAGACTGCGAGCCGACCATCGACACCTGCAGTACCGGGCCGAGCTGCACCAATGACGACGACGGCGACGGACGGGTCGACTGCAGCGATGCATGCACCGACAACGACGGTGACGGCTATGGCTCGCCCGGTCTCGCCGACTCGCCGGGTAACCCGCTGGCCTGCGCCGGCTTCGAAGACCTCATCTGCGACACCAACGTCCTGGCGTTCCCGGGCAACCCAGAGTTCGACCCGTCCTTGGGCGCCAACCAGGACTTCAAGTGCACCAACGGGCTCGACGACGACTGCAGCGGTCTCAGTGACTGCCTTGACCCAGGCTGTGCGAGCCGCGACGTCTGCGAGGCAGAGACTTGCGCCCGAGCGGTGCCGCTAGCGTGTGGCGACATCGTCGAGGTCCGTCCCCTGTCAGACGACTTCGACGCGTGCATTGCGGGCGCAGCCTCCGGCGGTGCCGACGCTGTCTACAGCTTCACGTCCCCAAGCAACGGTGAGGTGACGTTCATCCAGACGAACCTGGGCACCAAGCGCTTTGGGATCGAGCTTGCCACGAGCTGCAGCGAGACGAGCTGCACGGACGTGGTCGAAACGGCCAACACGGGCTGCGTCTCTGGCGGCCGCCTGGACGCGACCGTGGTTGGCGGGCAGACCTATTTTGTTCGCTTGCAGCATGTTGGCAGCGAGTGCAGCCAAGGATCCGGCGGGCTTGGAGAGCTCGTCGTGTCGTGCGCTGAGGCGTGTGATGGCTTGGGGATCGATGAGGACGCTGACGGCGACGCCGACTGCGCCGACACCGACTGCATCGCCTCCGCAGCGTGTGCCGACAGTGACTTTGACAACGATGGCGTGAGCAACGGCGACGAGCTGATCTGCGGCACAGACCCGCTGGTCGCCGGCGAGCAGCCCACCGACGATGCGTTCCTCGATCCCGATCTCGACCTGATGCTCAACTGCGTCGACCTCGACGATGACAACGATGGCGCCAGCGACACGACGGAGCTGGCCAACTGCGCCAACCCGACGTCCAAAAACGACCCGATGGCCCACCCAGAGCTCGACATCTGCGGGATGGCCGCCAGCCCATGCGGCGACCCTGCACCCGAGGAGTGCGACCTCGCGCAGGTCGATGCCAACTGCAACGGCCAGTTCGACACGACGGAAGCGGTCTGCGGCGTTCGCGAGGACAACTGCGGCGACAACATCGACAACGACAGCGACTCCGACGTCGACTGCTTCGACGAAGACTGTGTGCTCGACCCCTTCTGCCAGTTCACCGACTTCGACCAGGACGGTTCGCTCAACATCACCGAGCTCTTTTGCCTGACGGACCCGCTCGACGGCAGCAGCTTCCCCTCACCTCCACAGCTGAGCCAGGATCCTGACGAGGACGACATCCCCAACTGTGCCGATGACGATGACGACAATGACTCCTTCACCGACACCGAAGAGATCATCTGTGGCTCCAGCCCGTTAGACGCGGCGTCGACGCCGACCGATACCGACGGCGACGGCCAGTGTGACAACGTCGACCTCGACGACGACAACGACCTGGTCACGGACGAGGCCGAGGTCCTCTGCGCGTCCGATCCGCTCGACGCGACATCTCTGCCAACGGACCCCGAGCACGACAACGACGGGGACGGGCAGTGCAACGAGATCGACGTCGACGATGACGGTGACAGCTGGTTCGACTTCCAAGAGGCCGAGTGCCAGACCGATCCGCTCGACGCGGGCGACAACCCCACCGCCAACGGCGAAGACCTCGATGGGGACCGTCGCTGTGACCTCGTCGACAATGACGACGACGGCGATGGCTGGACCGACGACGAAGAGCTCGCATGCGGCACCGACGCCCTGGACGGGGCTTCTGAGCCAGCCGACTGCGACAATGACGGCGACTGCGATGCTGTGGATGTCGATGACGATGGCGACAACGTCAACGACGCCGTCGAGCAGCTCTGCGGGACCAACATCTGCGACATCACCGACGTGCCCAGCCCGGCCGACGCTCAGGACCCCGACAACGACCAGATCCCCAGCTGTGTCGACGACGACGACGACGGCGATGGACTCAGTGACGTGTTGGAGGCCGTCTGGGGAACCGATCCGCTCGACGAGGACACTGACGACGATGGACTCTTGGATGGCGACGAGGACGCTGACCTCGACGGTGAGCTCGACCCGACCGAGACATCGCCGCTGCAGAAAGACACCGACGGCGACGGACTCAGCGACTTCATCGAGGTCACCGCATGCTACTTGGGCGCGCCGGACGCGTGCGAACCGTCGGAGGGCTACACCCAGGACACCGACGGCGACGGACTCAGCGACCGGATCGAAGACGATAACCGCAACGGGCTCGTGGATGCCGGCGAGACGAACCCGCTCGTTGTCGACACGGATGACGACGGCTTTGACGACAGCGAAGAAGCACTCTGCAACACCGACGGCACCGATCCCGACAGTCAACCTGTGGACCTGAACGGTGACGACCTCTGCGACGGTGGTCAGGAAGACACCGACGGCGACGGCGTACCGGACGCCGTCGAGGAGTACTGCGGCTATGGCGCGTTCGACGCTCAAGACACGCCGCCGCTGATGGACCTCGAGGATCTCGACGGAGACGGCGCCATCAACTGCGTCGACGCCGACGACGACGATGACGGCATCGAAGACGACGACGAGATCCACTGCCAGCGGGACCACCGTGACGCAAGCGACACCCCAACCCTCGATGACATCGAAGACTACGACGGCGACGCCCTCTTCAACTGCGTCGACAACGATGACGACAACGACGGGATCAGCGACGTGGCCGAGCAGCTTGGCGGCACCGACCCCTACGACAGCGACAGCGACGACGACGGACTGACCGACGGACGCGAGGTCAGCCTCGAGGGCACCGACCCGCTCGACTTCGACAGCGACGACGACGGGGTGTCTGACGGCGTTGAGGTCGGCGTGTTCACTGCCGACCGTGACTCGGATCCGGCTGTCTTCGTGCCTGATGACGACCCGTCCAACACAACGTTGCCCAACAATCCCGACACGGACGGTGACGGCGTGCTCGACGGTGAGGAAGACGCCAACGGCAACGGACGTATCGATGACGGCGAAGGCAACCCGAACGACCCGACCGACGGGCTTGCCGACACCGACGGCGACAAGGTTCCGGACCGCCTTGAGATCTTGGTGCATGGAACCGATCCGAACGACATCGACTCCGACGACGATGGGCTCGACGACAACCTCGAGATCAACGTGCACTTCACCGATCCCCTCAACGCCGACACCGACGGTGGCGGTATCGATGACGGACAGGAGCTCGCCAACGCGACCGATCCCAACAGCGGCAGCGATGACTTCTCGGTCGCCGAGCTCAGCGGGGACACGGTCTTTGGATGCCGCGGCACGACCGGGCATCAAGGACTCTGGTGGCTGCTTGCGCTCGGCCTCATCGGGGCGCTCGCTCGGCGACAACGACGCCGCGCGACTCACGGGAGCCGCTAACGACTGGACAGCCGAGCACCGTCGCTCGGGGACAGGGAAGAAACCGAGCGCTAGCCCACGGCCACAAAGCGCTGGCCGCGCTTCAGCGCGTCCTCTTGGACGAAGACTCCGATGGCCCGGCACGAGCTGCTCCGCGCGAGACCGCGGAGCGAGCACCAGTCACCAGGTTGTCTTAGCCATTAGCCTCTTCGGTGCTCTAGCTGCGTTGGCCGCCGCCGCCGCCGCCGCCGCCACCACCGCGACGACGACGGCGACGTTTCTTCTTCGGCGGGCCGTCAACTGAGCTTTCGCTACCTTCATCGGCAGGGACTTCGCCCTTCATGCTGGCAGGCGGCCAACCGGTGTAGACCTTCTTCGAGCGCGGGAAGCGCCCTGCCCGGTCCGGGACGAAGTCCTCGTCTTCGGCGTAGGCAACGGGGATCTTGTCACCCAGCATCTTCTCAAGGTTGGGAAGCGCGGTGACGGTCTCCTCGCACGCCAGCGTCATGGCTGTGCCCTTGTTGCCGGCACGGGCCGTGCGGCCGATACGGTGGACGTAGTCTTCCGGGTCCTGGGGCACGTCGTAGTTGAAGACATGGCTGATGTCGTCGACGTGGATACCGCGTGACGCGACGTCGGTGGCGACCAAGGTCTGAACCTTACCGTCCTTGAGCGCGTCGATGATGCGCGTCCGGGTCTTCTGGGCCAGGTCGCCCGAGAGGTAGACCGCCTCGTAGCCGTTCTGGTTGAGGCGCCAGGTCAGCTCCTCGCCATCGCGCTTGCGGTTCACGAACACGATTGAGCGCTGCGGCTGCTCGCGGTTCATCAAGCCCATCAAGAGGTTGGCTTTCTCGTAGCGCGCGACGTGGTAGAGCGACTGAGCGATCTGGTCGACCACCAGCGTGTCGGGCGTCACGATGACCGTCTCCGGATCATTCATGTGGCGCCAAGCGAGGCGAAGGACCGCCTCCGAGAGCGTGGCCGAGAAGAGAAGCGACTGGCGCTTCTCCTTGCGGGGCAGCGCACGAAAGATCTGCTGAAGGTCCCGGATGAAGCCCATGTCGAACATGCGGTCGGCTTCGTCAACGACCAGGGTCTTGGCGACGTTGAGTCGCAAGACGCCCTTTCGGATGTAGTCGAGCAAGCGGCCCGGCGTTCCGACCACGATGTCTGCGCCGTCATCGAGCTGCTTTTGCTGCTTGGTCCAGCTCACGCCACCGCAGCACACCACGACCCGTAGGTCTGTGTAGGTCGACAGGCTGACGGCATCGCTCGCAATCTGCATCGCCAGCTCGCGCGTCGGCGCGATCACAAGCGCGCTCGGACGCCCGTCCTTCGGGCGAGGGTTGGTGAGGATCCGGTTCATCGTCGCGAGCAAAAAGCACGCGGTCTTGCCCGTGCCTGTCTGTGCCTGTCCAGCAACGTCTTTGCCATCCAGCAGCAGCGGCAGCGCAGCAGCCTGGATGGGCGTGGGCGTCACGAACCCCAAGTCGGCCACGGCCTTCTTGAGCGGCTCAGCTAGGTCGAGTTCCTCAAATGTCTTGGTCATGCCCTTCCTTAGTAGGGCAGACGTTTGTCACGAGGAGGCGCAAAACTCAAGTGAACCCAGTCTGAACGCGCGTCTAGACGCCATCGTCGAGCCCAAGGACTCTTGCCTTCGCTGCGGCGTATTCCGCGTCGGTCAGCGCACCGGCCTCAAAGAGCACGAAGAGCCGCTCGAGCGCATCGGGAACCGACAGCGCCGCGAAGTTCGTTGGCGGCCGCTCGCGCGCACCGTCGGTCACCAACAGCTCAGGCGCGGCCGTCGCCTGCAACGTCGCAGCTACTTCTCGGCTGGCCTCCGCCTGACCGGCGGCGTCGCTGGTCTCAGGCAGACCAACATCCCAGACAGCGTCATCGTCGTACGGGTCGTCGTGAGCGGCCCAGGGCACGACGTCACTGGCGACAAAGAACGCCTTGCCCTCTTCGCCACGCATCCGGCCGCTCGGGTCAGGGCTTGGCTCGTGCGAGGCATGATGCGGTTCGGCGAGCCCGAGCGCGCCAGGGTGCAGCAGCGCGCCTGGCCGCGTGTAGAAGACGTGTGGCGCGTTTGGTCCGCTAACCACGGGCAGCGCGTAGGCTCGCGACACGCTGCGAGCCGTGGGATCGAAGCCAGCAGCGCGCGCGCCAGCCCAGTCAAACACCCGGTCGTAGTCGCGAGCAGCGACAAGATGCGCGAAGGGCAGCACAAGCCTGAACTTGTGGCGCTCAGCAGTGTGGGACCACGTCGTGTGGACAACATGGAACGTGTCGCGCCAGTCGGACGACGCCTCCTCAAGCGTCACATCCCCGTCGTAGTCGAGGACCATCGCAGACAGCGCCTCAACTTCGTCGTTGTGACGCTCAGCCCCGTCGGGATAGAGCGTCGGCGACCAGATCCGGAGGTCCCGCTTCGCTGCGCGCTCGGCATCCTTTCGTAGCTCGCGCGCCCGCTGCTCAGCCGCCTCAGCTCCGCCCTCACGACCGGCCTGAGCAATGGCCTTACCGAAAGGCCCAGCACTCGTCCGACCGGTCGAGTACGCATCCCACGCCGCGTCAACCCGCGCGAGCTCGCGCGCGATCCGGCGGGCCAGGTCGGGTCGAAGCTGAAAACGTCGAAGCGCTTCAATGAGCTCAGCCAACGTCAACGCGTCACGCTGCGGGCTCAGGTCAAACACCCTCCCGTAGGTCGCGACAGCGAAACGCAGCTCGTCGCTCATCGACTCACAAGTCCGAAGCCACCGCGACGGGCGTCGATCGCCAGCCCGTCGAGCGCTGCATGGGTCGAATCGTCCAAAAAGACCCGCAGCCCATCGACGATGACGACGGTATCGGTTCGCAGCGGGTCCGGCTCGAAGCTGATCTCTAGCTCGCCCGCTTGAGCACCGCTCATCCGAGGTCGAGCAAAGGGATCGGCGTTTTCGCCGACCACGCGGACGCGCACCCCGTAACCGCGAAGACCGTTGCCAAAGAGGGTGTCGCGCACCAAGTCGCGCGCGGCTTCCGTCAGGAGGTTGTCGTCATGCAGATGCGTCATCTCTACATGGTAAGTCGCGACGCCGAGGCGGCAAGCATTCCGGCCGAAAAGTGACCACCGGAGACAAATCACGACAACCAGAAGCAGCCGCGCGTTGCGTGGGACTGCACGATGGTTCTACTCTCGGCCCGCGCTCACCAACGATGGAGTGTTCTTGCCCCCGCACAGCGACCAGTCCGCAACCACTCGAACACCGTCGGCGTCACCGCACGCGCCAGCGACGCAGCTCGTGGCGGCGCTCTCAGTCACCGGCATGGTTGGCACGTTCGCTGGAATCGCTGCGATGCTCGCCATCGGTGCCCCGCTTGTGGCCCTCTATCCTCTGCTGGCGCTGCTCCTTGTCGTTGGAGCCGGCTATGTCCTAGCGTCGCGCAGCAAGCTGCCGCTCGCGTCTCTGGCGACGATTCGCTCGCTTGGCCTGCTTGGGGTTGCGGTCATGTACCCCGCGTCCTCGGGCCTCCCGTGGCTGCTCGTGCCGCTGATACTGCTGCCCTACCTCGACCCGCGGGATGACACGGACTCCGTCAACCCGGCCGCCGCCCTCGCTGCGACCGTGCTCCTGCTACTGACGATCGTCGTGCCGCTCGAGATCGTCGCCCCTCTGTTGCCAGCCTCGGTCGCGTCGCAAGGCGTCCCCGGCGTCGTCGTCTGGCTGATGGTCGATGCGTTCTGGATCGGGCGGTACGTGCGAAGAACCAACGTGCGCTCGGAGACCCGCCAAGAAGCGGTGACCCGGCTCGAAGCCATTGTCTCGGGTCTGCCAGAGAAGATCGTCGGGCTCGACGCCACCGGACGCGTCAGCACCAAGGTTCGCTTCGACGGCCTCGAGATTGGTCGGCCGATCGGCGAGTGGTTTGACCTGAGCTGCCGCGAGAACATCGCCCTGCTCTTCGCCGGTGCAGGCCCCATCACCGAGCCGCGGGAAGTGGACGCGTGGCGGGTCGATGACACCGACAGGCAGCGCCGTTGGTACACGGTTCGCGTGGTGCCCTTTGGCGGAGAGACGCCGCTGCTCGCGACGTTCACAGACGTGACGGAGCGCAAGCACGTCGAGGCCGCCCTCCGGCGTGCGAAGGAGGAGGCGGAGGCAGCCACGCGCACCAAGAGCGCGTTCCTCGCCAACATGAGCCACGAGATCCGCACCCCGATGGCAGCGATCCTCGGCTACACCGACCTGCTGCTCACGCCCGATGCCGACGTGAAACAGACCATCGAGTGGGTGCAGACGATCCGCCGCAACGGTGAGCACCTGCTCTCGCTGCTCAACGACATCCTCGACATCTCCAAGATCGAGGCCGGAAAGCTCGAGGTCGAAAACATCCCCTGCTCGGTCGTGCAGATCGTCAGCGAGGTGGACGCGCTGATGGCACCGAAGGCGATGTCGAAGGGCCTTAAGCTCAAGACCGAGTACCAGACCGACGTCCCGCATTCCATCACGACCGACCCGACGCGACTTCGCCAGATCTTGCTGAACCTGCTTGGCAACGCGGTGAAGTTCACCAAGCGCGGACGCGTCAAGCTCACGATCGCGACGCGTACCCGTTCCGATAACTCCACCGCGATCTTCTTTCAGGTCAGCGACACCGGCATCGGCATCGCTGAGGAGCGACTCAACGCCCTGTTCATGCCCTTCGTTCAGGCCGACACGGCCACCACGCGAAAGTTCGGCGGCAGCGGCCTGGGACTGGCGATCTCGTCGCGGCTCGCCGACCTCATGAACGGACGCATCGACGCCGCAAGCGACGTCGGCAAGGGCTCAACCTTCACGATGTCGCTCGAGCTTGGCGATGCCGCGAGTCTCCAGATGGTCGACCCTGCCACAGTCCACGTGGCGAAGTCGGCCGAGCTCGACCAGCTCTTTGTCGAAGACCGAATCCTCGAGCGAGCCCGCATCTTGGTGGCAGAAGACGGTCGCGACAACCAGCGCCTGATCGCTTTCCACCTGCGCCGGACCGGCGCTGACGTCTCGATCGCCAACGACGGCGAAGAGGCTCAGCAAAAGGCATCCTCGGCCCGCGCGGACGGTCGCCCCTTCGATCTCATCCTCATGGACATGCAGATGCCGAAGCTCGATGGCTACAGCGCCACGCGCCGGCTCCGAAGCCATGGCCACACCGAACCGATCATTGCGCTGACGGCCCATGCGATGGTCGGCGACCGTGAGCGCTGCACTCGCGCTGGCTGTAACGACTACCTGTCCAAGCCCTTCAAGGGCAACGACCTCGTCGAGCTTGCTGTTCGGCACGTGCACAGCCACCGAACCGGCACCCACCCGGGCTTGGTCGTGCCGCGGCTGACCAAACCGGCCGTGGACCTCGCCCGCTCGTCGCGCACGCGCCCGCCCGGCGCCGCGACGATTGGCGACGACACCCTTGCAACCGTGCTCGAGCAGCTCTCGCAGAGCTTTCTCGGTGGCGTGCGAGACCGCATCACCGCACTTCGCGCGGCCAGCAAGGCCAAGGACGTCGCTGACCTCAAGGTCCTCGCGCACAAGCTCAAGGGTGCCGGCGGAAGCTACGGCTTCCCCGAGATCTCCGAGAGCGCCGACCTCATCGAGCGCGTGATTGCCTCAGGCGACCTCAACGCTCCACTCAGCGCAGCCATCGACGAGCTTGAGCGGGTCTACCTTGCCGCCCAACAGGCCCGCCAGCCCAGCACCGCTGAGGCCGGCTGAGCGACTCGACCTCTCGCTGCCACGGCCCCGACCGAAGACCTAAGGAACGATATGGCGACCACCCTGTATGCAGCGACCCACACACGCCTTTGCGCGACCGAGTCAGGCTGGGAGTACGTCGAGCGGACCAACGCATCGGGGATCGTCCTCATCGTTGCGCTGACGCCCGACGACAAGCTCTTGCTCGTCGAGCAGGAGCGCCCGCCTGTGGGTGCACGCGTCATCGAGCTACCGGCCGGGCTGGCCGGCGACATCCCTGGCAGCGAGGATGAAGCCCTCGCGCTCGCAGCGGCCCGCGAGCTCGAAGAAGAGACAGGCTACCGGGCGGCAACGATCGACTACGTGACCGAGGGGCCGCTGTCGGCTGGCCTGACGACCGAGGTGGTCACCCTCTTCCGCGGCCGTGGCTTGGAGCGCGTCGGGCCCGGCGGCGGTGACGCCTCCGAAGACATTGTGGTCCACGAGGTGCCTGTCGCTGATGTGCCTGCGTTTCTGGCCGAGGCCCGATCACGCGGCACGATGGCCGATCCAAAGATCTACGCCGCGCTCTACTTCCTGCAGAACCCGCCACCACCGCGCTGAGCGTCCGAGCGCAACCGGCACCGCTCCGGACGTTTGGCTGCGAACGAGCCGGACGGGACGCAGCAGTGCTCAGAGAATGCGGCCCCTGGGGCGATAGGAGCTGCTCTGCTTGCGTGCTCAGAGCCGAGCGCTCAGAGCCGAGTGCTCTAGCAGCGTTGCCGGGAAATGCGGATTCTGGGACGCAGCCAGGTGTGCCACTGGTGTGACGAACGAGAGGAAACCACAACGCGGGTTGCAGGGGCGCAGCTCCTGAGTGATCTCGAGATCATCGCTCCAGTGGTACGCATCGCAAAGTCATCAGATTTCGAATTTCCCTGAACGCTGCT
>CALHXW010000079.1 GCA_938040325.1 uncultured bacterium
ATTGGCGGCATGCGACCCTCGATCGAGGCCTTGCCAAATCAACCCGGACTAGAAACAATCCACGCGACGGCCTCTTTTTTGTTTGGTTTCATTGGCTTAGATACCTTCAGGATCGCACAAGAAGGAGCGCCGTCAACCTCACAAAGAACCGTCAGGAACGAAGTGTTTCTAAGTGGTTAGAATTTCCCCGAACGCTGCTAGAGCACCGAACAGGTTAATCGCACCGGCTTTGCTGCGGACTTACGTCAGCCGCCGTCGCGTGTGGTCCGCGCCAGCCGCACCTGTGCTGCACCTCCTTGTCCTCGCTCGAGTTCTTATGAGAAGTGCGGGCTAGCGTTGAAGCGGCTCACCATGGCGTTGGCAAGGGTTGTGGCGCGTGGGCTGGCGAGCGTCTTGCCATCGAGGGACTCAAGAAACTGCTCGATGGCGCGGTTGAACTCGCGTGGGCGCTCAAGCGGTCCGGTGTGGCTGGCGCCCTCGATGACGACGCACGTGGCGTCGTGAGCGCGTCGGGCGATGGTCTCGCTGGTGTGGACCGGCGTGACGTGGTCATCACGGCCGGCAACCACCAGCAGAGGCTGCTGCAGCCGAGGCAAGATGTCGTAGGTCGTGCGCTGCGCGACGTCCTCGAGCATGCGTAAGAAGAGGTCGATGGGCATGCGCGCGAAGTGGTCGAGGTAAGGCATGAAGTCGTCGAGGCTGATGAGCTCCCCTTTGACCTCGCCAAGCGTTGCCATCGCGTAGGAGAAGCGTGTCGGCATCAGCGCCCTGAAAGCGCGGGACACGACGCTGCGGTGACGACGCCCAAGGGACTCGATGTAAGGAAAGAGCCTGGCGCCGATGTCGGTGCCGCGGAACGTGTCGAGCGCCCTACCGTAGGAACCGCAGAGCAACACGCCCGCGGCCACTCGGCTGGGGAAGCGCCACGCCGTCTCTAAGATGACCTGCACGCCCATCGAGTGGCCAATGAACACGGCGCTGTCGAGGGACTCCCGCGCCATCACCTCGTCGAGATCGCCCGCAAGGTGAGCAAGGGTCACCGCGGCTGGGTCACGCGGTAGCCCTGAGCGGCCGTGCCCGCGGTAGCGCATGTGGAGCACGCGATAACGCGCCTCGAGCCACGGTCGCAGCTCGCGCCAGATGTAGCCATCGCATGAGATTCCGTCGCAGAGCGCCACGGTCTGTGCTGGAGCCGGTTGTCCGGTGAGCTCGTAGGCAATCCGGGTACCGTCCGCCACCCGCAACTGCTTCATTGCAGCGTCCAGCCCATTCGAATGCGCGCCGGGGCCCCTGCGATGACGAGGTCGATCCGCTCGCCGACCTTGGCCAGCTCGCGTCCTTCGATGGTCTGCCGGTCGAAGCGCAGCTCATAGAGCGTAAACTGCTGCGACACATACGGGTACATCGCCGCGAACGTGGGGTCTCGCTGCTTGAGCCGCGTGACCTGGTGCGGGTGGACGTAGTCTCCCCGAGGTCCCTCCAGGCGGACCTCCCAGAAGCCGCGATTGGGGTTGAGGTCGTTGGCACCCACATCGGGGGTGTAGAACGCGCAGACCACCACGTGGGATTGGGCGTGTTCGTCGAGCTCAAGCTCAAGCAGCGCGGCCGCCTGGTCTTGGGTCAGCGCAAAGAGGTTGGTGTAGTGACGCACATAGGCCCGCCGAAAGGGCTCGCTCTTGAGCGTGGCGCGGACATAGGCCTGGGTCTCAAAGACGCCATAGGCTTCATGACGTCGTGTCCACTCGCGCTGGGTATCGTAGTAGGGTGCGCCCGCACAGCCCATCGCCAACGACAGGAGACCGGCGAGCAGTGCCGCCGTCATCGCGCGGGCGCGCCTCAGACCCGCAGAGGCACCGGCGGGACGGGCAGGGCGTGAGACACGGCCCGAGCGAACGCTGGTTTTGAGACCTGCGCTCAGTGGTCGATCCGGAAGAGCTGCTGGCCAGCGAGGACCAGTGAGCCCGGGTTGAGGGGCGTCGGCTCTTGGAGCCGGAAATAGGTGCCGTTGGACGACCCTAAGTCCTTGAGGAAGTACCGGTCATCGCGCTGCATGACGACAGCATGAAGGCCGCTGACGAATCCATCCCCGGGGAACGTGATGTCGCCGCGCTCTCGGCCAAGGTAGATGTCGCTCCCCCCGAGGAGGTAGACCGCGCCCCACGTCTCTGGCGCGATGAGCTGCGCGAGCCTGCCCCACGCGCCTTCGGGAACGGGCGAACCGAGCTCAACGGAGCCATCCTCGCCCGTGTTCGCTTCTTCGGCGACCTCGTCGAGGAGCTCGAAGTTCAAGAGTTCTTGCCCGATGCGAAACACATCGCCCGACTGCAGCTCGATCTCGCCGCTCACCTGCACGAAGATGCCGTTGGTCGACTTCAGCGGCTTGAGGTTGAGCGTCGAACCACTGAAGAAGAACTCGGCGTGCTTTGGCGCAAGGAAGTCATCGTGGGGGAAGTTGATGTCCCCGCCCTCGCGGCCGATGGTTGTGGACTCTGGCGAGAGCTCGTAGCTGGCACCGTCGGAGCCATCCTCCAAGATCAGCACCAGCTGTCCTGCGCCACTGCGCTTGGCAGCCGGCTGCTTGGCGAGGAGATCGCCAGGCGGGGGGCTGTTGACCAGCGTCGAGTCGAGGGAGCCTGGCTCGGCCGGGGCCGAAACAGCTCGCGTGGTGGTCGTGTCGTTCTGCGGTCGTGCCGCGGGTGCGCTGGGGGCTGCCTCGACCTCGACCGATGCGGCCTCACCGTCCGTTGCCTCGTCGAGGTCGGCTCCACAGCCGAGGCAGAAGCGGAAGAACACCTCGTTCTCGGTCGAGCAAAACGGGCAAATTCTCACGCGCTTACCTCCACTCGGACCCCACTCAACGCTGCGGCGACCGGCGTGCAGACGTCGACGACTGCCGCCGCGTCGGCCCGGTGGGCGCGACAAGGCGTTGTTGACTCCGCTTTGTGGGTGCAATCCCGCATTCGCTGCCTCCTTGCTCTGTGCGTAGACTTGGCGACAAGCCCACGCTCAGCGGCTGTCTTTAACTACTACTGGGACTCCGGCCGGTCAACCGTCCCGGGGGCAGGGCGGGGTGGCGCTCGTCCGAGCGCACACCATTTTGAGCGCACCCGGTCCGCCGTGCGAGACGCCGCAAGGCGCGACGGCGACCCAAGGTCCGCTCGTCGCGGGTCGGTTTAGTCCCGCTGCATTCCGAGCGCGCGCATCTTCTTGTAGAGGTGGCTCCGCTCAAGTGAGAGCGAGGCAGCCGTCTGGGTGACGTGACCGTCGTTGGCGGCAAGTGCGGCGGAGATAATCTCTCGCTCGGCGTCCGCGACAAGCTCTCGCATCGGTGTGTTCGGTCGGAACACGCCGCCACCGACCGAGCGTCCTTCACCCAAGAGTCGTCGCGTGTCGGCAACCGCGATCCTATCGCCGCGGGTCAGGATCACGAGCCGCTCACAGGCGTTGTGTAGCTCGCGCACGTTGCCCGGCCAGTCGTGCTTCTTGAGGTGCTCGAGGGCTTCGGCATCCACCCGCTTTTGCTTCATGCCGTTCTCGTCGCACAGACGCTCGATGAACGCGGGCACAAGAATGGCCAGGTCGCTCTTTCGGGCACGCAGCGGCGGCGCGTGAATCGGGATGACGTTGAGCCTGTAGAAGAGGTCTTCGCGAAACTCGCCATCGGCGATGGCGCTCTCGAGGTCCTTGTTGGTGGCCGACACGACGCGAACGTCGACCCGAATGGTACGCGACCCGCCTACGCGCTCGATCTCGCCCTCCTGCAGCGCGCGCAGTAGCTTCGCCTGGACGTCCATCCGCATGTCGCCGATCTCGTCGAGGAAGAGCGTACCGCCATCGGCGAGCTCGAACTTTCCCTTACGGGCCTTGTGGGCACCCGTGAACGCACCCCGTTCATGGCCGAAGAGCTCGCTCTCGATCAGCTCGCCGGGGATGGCGGCGCAGTTCAGCTTGATAAAGGGGTTGCTCGCCCGGTTGGATTGCTGGTGGCAAGCTCGCGCAATCAGCTCCTTGCCCGTCCCGCTCTCGCCGGTCACGAGGACGCGCCCTTTCGACGGAGCCGCCATCGCGATGGTCTGTCGGAGCTCGGTGATCGCTGGCGAGTCACCTAAAATCTCATAGACACCTTCGACCTTCTTTCGCAGCGTCTGCAGCTCGCGCTTCTGCCCGACGAAGCGCAGGGCGTGGCCAATCGCGATGAGAATCTTCTCGGTCGCCAAGGGCTTTTCAATGAAGTCATGTGCGCCGCGACGGACGGCTTCGAGCGCCATCTCGATGGTACCGTGGCCGCTCATGACAAGGATCGGCACGTCCGAGGTCGCGCGGAACGACGCGAGCATGTCGAGTCCGTTGCCGTCAGGAAGCTGCACGTCGAGCATCACGAGGTCGTACGGGTTGTCCTCAAAGGCTGCGCGCCCCTCCGCGGCGGTTGCCGCGGTGTCGCAGGCGTAGCCCTCGATGGACAGCGAGCGTGACAAGCTCGTGCGGATGTTCTTCTCGTCGTCGACAATAAGGATGCTTGCGGTCATGCCGAGCCTCCATGCGCGGGAGCGCTACTCGTTCGGTCAGTGGACAGGCCCCGTCGAGGGCAGGATTGCCGGGATTCAGGTCGACGCTTCGGCGGCGTGACGCAATGTCTGCGGCCGGATGCGTGTTGGTCCTATCCCATGCCCCCAACGTACGGTCCAGCCTGCGCAATCCCGAGCAAGCTCAACCGCATGCAGACCCTTGACAGCACCATGTTGACGCGAGACACAACGACTCGTCCGAATCGGAGTCCCATGAGCCGGTACCAGAACCACCCCGTTGTCCCGAGTCACACGCTGTTTTCCAACCGTGGACCGGCCATCATCGCCATTGTTTTCGCGCTTGCCCTGCTGCTGACAGCCTGCGGCAAGACGTACCCGAACTGTGACGACGATGAGCTCTGCGCCGCAAAGGGCGAGGTCTGCGTCAACAACACGTGCCGACAGTGTCGCGATGACAGCCAGTGCGCTGCGCTGGACGCCTGCATGGGGTGCGAGGCCAACATCTGCGTTCGGCGCGCCGGCTGCTGCAAGTCGGACCTCGACTGTCCGGATGGCAAGTGCTGGAAAGAGACCGAAGCACGGCTCACCGGCGTGTGCGGCGGGAGCTGCAAGTCGAACGACCACTGCCCGGCGGGCCAGCGCTGTGCGGGCGGGAGCTGCGTGCCAAGCACGACCTGTGAAGAGGACACGAGCTGCCCCGGCGGCCACAAGTGCGTTCGCGGCATCTGCGTGACGTCGGCCTGTCAGCTGCAAGACCTGCGCTTTGACTTCAATCAGCACACCGTACGCGGCAACCAGCGCTCTGTGCTCGAAGAGAACGCGCGCTGCATCGTCGAAAACTCCATGGCGGTCGAGCTTGTTGGTCACTCGGACGAGACGGGTTCTGACGAGTACAACCTCGCGCTTGGTCAGCGGCGGGCAGCGGTCGTTGCCAGCCAGTACCGAGCCCTCGGCGTCCCCGGCAGCAAGATTGTCCGCGTGCTGAGCTATGGTGAGGAAGCGCCCGCATGCGTTCAGATGGACGAGACGTGTCACGACGAGAACCGACGCGTCGAGACGCTTCCGCGATGACCAACGAGCGAGGGACCCCATGAACTACAGCTCCACACGTTGCGCGGCCGTCGTGCTGGCCTGCCTGCTCTTGGCTGGCTGTGCGACCAATGGTGACCTCGAGGCTCTGCAGCAGCGAGTCGTCTCGCTTGAGCAGTACCGCGAGAAGAACGAAGTGAGCATGCAGGAAGACGTCGCCCGGCTTGAGAAGCTCCACAAGATGCTTCGTGAGGCCGAGCTGACCCTCCGCAAGAGCGGCGCCAACTTGGGCTCGCGGGTCGAGTCGCTCGAAGCGCAGACCGCGGCGACGAAGGGTGACCTCGACACGACGAAGGTCCAGCTCCAGCAGGCTAACCACTACCTCGACGTGATGAAGCGCGAGATGGGCGACCGCTTCGGCATCCAGAGTGTGTTTCTTCCGCCCGACATCCCCAAGGATGCGCCGAGCATGTTCAAGGCGGCACAGTCGCGCGCCACGGCCGGTAAGAATGCCGAGGCTCGAGCAGTCTACGCGCTCTACGCCGCCAACTTTCGCAGCGACCCGAAGGCCCCACAGGCCCTCAACGAGATCGGTAAGCTGATGGAAAAGGACGGCAACATCGACGGCGCCATCGCGGCCTACCAGAAGGTCTACGACACCTTCCCCGACGCCATCATCTCCGGGCAGGCCGTGCTTCGTATTGGCGAGCTGTATGTGGCTCGCTCCGAGTGCGAGCGCGCTCGCGATATCTACCGGTTCGTCGCTTCCGAGTTCGACGGACGCGAGGAGTCGATCATCGCCAAGGAGCGCGCGCGTACCGTCATGACCGAGTGCAACTGATGGTGGCTCTCGCCTCCGCAGCAAAGCGAAGCTGACGCGGCATGTTCACGTACGACATTCACTTCGACGTGATCGTTGTGGGCGCGGGTCACGCCGGCGCCGAAGCGGCACTCGCCGCTGCGCGACTTGGCGCGACCACGCTGCTCGTCACCGACAACATCGACCGCGCCGGCTGGATGAGCTGCAACCCGGCCATCGGCGGCCTTGGCAAAGGTCACCTCGTCAAAGAGATCGATGCGCTTGGCGGCGCGATGGCGCGAGCGATCGACCAGTCCGGCATCCAGTTCCGACAGCTCAACACCCGCAAAGGCCCTGCGGTCCGCGGAAGCCGCGCCCAGGCCGATAAGTGGGAGTACGCGCGCGTGCTAAGGCTAGCGCTTGAGACCCAGCCTGGGCTCACGCTCAAGCAGGCATCGGTGAAAGAGCTCCTGCTCACGGAGAGCGGCGGACGTGCCAGCGTTGCCGGAGTCACCACGGGCGTCGGCGTACGCTACCTCGGCAAGACGGTCGTGATCACTACCGGCACGTTCCTGCGAGGGCTCTGTCACTACGGCGAGACGAAGGTCAAGGCGGGACGCGCTGGTGACCCTGCTGCATACGGACTGAGCGCGTCGCTTTCGACCCTTGGGATCACGCTCGGGCGCCTCAAGACCGGGACTGTTCCGCGGCTGGACGCCAAGACGATCGACTTCGAGGGCCTCGAGGTTCAGCCGGGCGATGACCCGCCGCTGCCCTTCGCAATGTACGACTCGCGCGTCGTGCTGCCACAGGTCCCGTGTCACATCACCTACACCAACGCGGCCACCCACGACCTCGTCCGGGCGAACCTGGACCGTGCGCCGATCTACACAGGCGAGATCGAAGGATCGGGGCCCCGCTACTGCCCGTCGATCGAAGACAAGATCGTGCGCTTTGCGGAGCGAGACCAGCACCAGATCTTTCTCGAGCCCGAGGGGCTGTCGACCCGTGAGGTCTACCCGAACGGCATCTCGACGAGCTTGCCGGCCGACGTTCAGGTAGCAATGGTGCGGTCGATCGTAGGCCTCGAGCGGGCGGAGATCACCCGCTTCGGCTACGCCGTCGAGTACGACTTCGCCGACCCGCGAGGTCTCCTGCCAACGCTCGAGCAGAAGGCCTGCCGCGGTCTCTACCTCGCAGGCCAGATCAATGGGACCACAGGCTACGAAGAGGCCGGCGCTCAAGGGCTGCTGGCAGGTGCGAACGCCGCCTTGGCCGTTCAAGAGCGTGACCCGTTTGTGCTCGAGCGTTCCGACGCGTATGCGGGCGTGCTCGTCGATGACCTGACGACCCGCGGGGTCGACGAGCCTTACCGGATGTTCACGTCGCGGGCCGAGTATCGCTTGCGACTGCGCGAAGACAACGCCGACGAGCGTCTCATGCCCAAAGCGCGTGCGCTTGGCTTGGTCGACGACGCCACCTGGACACTCTTCGAGCGCCGTGTGGCCGCTGTGGACGGAGCGATCGAACGGCTGCGGGCCACCTCGCTTCACCCGAACGCCGCGACCAACGACCGCCTCGTTGCAGCGGGCGTCTCGCCGATCCAGCAGCCCACCAATCTCGAGGCGCTGCTGCGCCGTCCCGAGGTCGACATGGCGCTCATCGCCAAGCTCGAGGGGGGCAGCTTTGTCGCAGACCTCGAGCCTCAGGCCCGCAACAAGGTTGGCATCCGCGTCACGTACGCGGGCTACATCACGCGCCAAGACCGGCAGGTCGCCAAGTTCGCAAAGCTCGAGAACATCCGCTTGCCGGAAGACCTCGACTACACGGAGGTCAGCGGCCTCACCGAAGAGGCCCGTCAGAAGCTTAGTGACGTCCGTCCGCTAAGTGTGGGCCAAGCAAGCCGCGTGCACGGCGTCACCCCGGCGGGGATAAGCGCCCTGCTCATTCACTTGAAGCGCCGCGCTGGCTGATGACGGCACGCGGTCAGTTCGAGCCGCCGGTACACCGACGTTCCACGAGCTTCTGCGTTCCTCGGGCTTGAGTTGGCCCTCGTCGCCGACCCTGCTGAGCTCGGACGTTGTGTCGCGCTACTCTGTGATTCGCAGCCAGTCCGGCGGGTCGACGATCGGGCGCGCCGGATCGTTGCGGAACACGTACTTGAGGACCTTTCGGAAGTCCGCGTAGTGGGGGATGCGCTCCTCCAGCTCGTGGCGGGTTCGTCGGCGCTGCATCTCGAACGTGCGATGCGACGTATCGGTCAGGTCGAGGACCTCAAGGAAGTAGTTCGCCTCCGTCTGGATCTGGACCTCGAAGATCTGGTCGCCCCACCGGTAGACGTTCTTGATCGCCTCCCAGCCGGTTCGCTTCTTCTTGTCGGCCGGCAGCGACAGGTAGTCCTTGTGCTCGATCAGCTCCAGGCTGTGCCGGTTGTCGGCGTAGTGGCTGCCGATGGTCTGAAACTCTTCCGGCGCAAAGACCATGTTGTTGAGGACGGCATCGACTCGGTAGCTATCGGCCTTACGCGGCGTGAGGATCTTCACGCCGAAGACGTCTTTGACGTACTTCGAGCGTCGGTTGAGGATCTTGTTTCGCTGGACGAGACCGTCGATCTCAAAGAGGGCGTCACAGACCTTGTTCCAGATCTGGTCGTTGACCTTTACGCGCGTGAGCACGCGGGTTGCCGACGCGTCCTCCCCCATGCTGAGGGGGCGCATCTCTAGGAAGCTTGCGCGCGCGAACAGACGCCCAAACGGTGCGTCGTGGCGTGGACGGTACTGGTAGTGACGGGCGATGCGGTGAGCGAGGCTGTAGTCGGTGACGCGCTTGAGGTTTTCGCGGGAGAGCTGCTCTTCAATGGTGATTCGGGCGCTGCCTGCGCTCTCGTCTTCCTCGCGCGGACCGACAACGACGCGCGCCACGTGCTGGATGCGGTTGGAGCCGGAGAGCCGGCGAACCAGCAGTGCAGCTAGGTCGTAGAGGGCATGCTCGCCCTTGAGGACGCCGGTCTCCCACTGGTCGCGGCAGTAGGCGATCTCGTCCTTAGGAATCGATAACAAGGGGGGCGAGGCACCTTGCTCGGTGGCGGAGCGGAGCGCATCGAGCTGATCGGCGAGTCGATCGAGCAAGCGGTTGGTGCGTCGGTCACCCACGAGCATGGCCATCGGCGAGAAGCCGCTGGTCTTGACCTGAACGCGGCCGCTCACGGTGTTGCGCTCTTTTTGGGGGCCTTGTTGAGCGCGCCCTTGGGGATGGTGATGTGTCGCGCGCGAATCTTGCCCTGAAGCGAGGGAAGGTTCGCGTTCAGCTCGGCGAGTGTTGGCCGTCGGTTGAAGCGCTTGCCGATCTGCTTGATCGCCATCGGGTAGAAGCGCGTCGTGTTGCTTGGCATGCCGTTGATCTTGTACTCGCGCTGGGTCACCCGCCAGCCCGTTTCCGCGTTCTCGCGCTGATGCAGACGATAGATCCAGACGAAGCTCGGACGGTCGTCGCCGTCCGCGTGGGCCTCGACCCACATGACCCCCGGGCTTTCCCCCGGCCGGGTCTTGTAGGTCACTTGTCTCGTTGCGAAGTGTGTCGTCCACAGTTTCCTCGTGGTGTTGTCGAGCATCTCTTGCGCTTGACGGGCGGCTTCTGCCTTGTCGTCCTCAGGAGCCGTGGTCCACACGTCACCCAGCATTTCTTCGAGCCGGAATTGGATGTCGACGATGGAACGCACGGCATCGGCATTGGCTTCCGCGATCGCGTTGTGGAGCTGGACCACGGTGTCGATTGCATCGTCGGCCGGATCTGGCTGGCTCCAGAGCCAGACGCCGACACCGACGGCGGCAGCGATCGCAAGCAATCCGAACTGGTAGGCGCGGGACATGACACTGGCTCCAAGAGAGGTAGAGCGGCGCGCTGCTTACCGTATCTGTTCAGCCGTGACCAGCGGCGCGTCCTATCATCGGTTGATGGCGGGTCTCCGAGCGACGCCTGGGGCGGCCTAGCCTGCAGGTTTCATCGGCGGTCGGGCCGCAGTTTTCTCGCGTTCTCGTGTTAAAGATCCAACAGTGACCGCGCGGCAATGCGGCCCGCTACTAGGCGTATGCGCAAGAAACATGCGAGCGAATTTGAAGATCTCACCGCCCATGCCGTCTAGCCCAATGTTAGCGCAGTGATGACGCAGCAGGAGAGCCCAATGTCCTTTCGACGAACACTCACAATCACTTCTTTATTCGCCCTGACCGGCGCGCTGAGCGCGTGCTTCGTCGACAACGGCGTCTACACCTGCTTCGACGACTACGATTGTCCTGCCGGTGACTACTGCGGCGTTGACGGCGTCTGCTACGAGCCGGTGGTCACAGCGCCTGGCTGCTGGGACGACCTCGACTGCGCCGCAGGCTACTACTGCGGCACGGACGGCGTCTGCTACCAAGATGTCGAGTGCACGGTCGATTCGCACTGCGGCCCCTATGAGTACTGCGGCCCTGACAACTACTGCTATGAGTCGCCCGGCTGCAGCTCGAACGCGCACTGCCCGGCAGGCAGCTACTGTGCGGGCGACGGTGTCTGTTACGACATCCCCGAGTGTCAGAGCGACAGCCAGTGCGCAGGCAACGAATACTGCGCCAATGGCGGCAGCTGCGTGCTCTTGCCCCAGTGCGATGCGCACGAGCAGTGCCCGCCCGGAACCTACTGCGCGGTTGACTACAACTGCTGGGTCGGTGAGCTCTGCGACTACGACAACGACTGCGCCCAGGGCGACATCTGCTCGGCCGACGGACTCTGCGAAGAGTGGGCGGGGTGCTTCGAGGATGCCGACTGCCCTTACGGCAGCGTCTGTGGCGGCGACGGAGCTTGCTACGGTCCGGCGGCCTGTGTCGTCGACGCCGAGTGCGGCCCAGGCGCCATCTGCACCGACGCTGGTGTCTGCGCCGAGGTCCTGACCTGCGCCGCGGACGTCGACTGCCCCGTCGGGAGCTACTGCGACGCCTACGGCTACTGCGTCGGGTACTAACGGCCAAGAGCTGACTCATCGGTAGAGGCCGGGGCGAAAGCTCCGGCCTCTCGCCGTTGGCGCTCCGTTTGAGCCCCCGCTTCACCGCAGCCGCGTCGCCTTACCAGGCCGCTCCGCGTCGCCTTACCAGGCCGGTCCGCGTTGCCTCACCCAAGCCCGGTCCGCGTCCCAGCCAGGGACGCGTAGACCCCGCCGTCAGCCAGCTTTCAGCACGCGCTGCGGGCGGGACAAACCGCATCCCGCAGGTTTAGAGCGCCACGCCGGAGGCGCCGGACGAACCTGCAGCACCCCAACCCGCGATTGTGTGAGGGGTGACGTGCTCGCAGCGGTTTCAGCGCGTTAGCGGCGCCCTACGGCGTGGCGCTCACGCAGGCGTCCAAGCCAGAGCTCTTGAGCACGGCGTCCCACTCGGCAAGCCGCCCGGCGAGCGCTCCTGCAGGGATCGTCCTGGTGACCTGTACGAAGTGGGCGCACGCGTCGATCGGCGCCTTGTCGGTCTTGAGACTCGCAAGGATTGGCATCGCCGTGGCGGAGTCACCCAGGAAGGTGAAGCACGCAAGGTCCGCACGACGCTCGGCGATCGACGGTCCGCCGAGCTTCTTCTCGTCGCGCCGGTCGCGGCACAGGATCTTGCGTTCGCTGTCCGTGGCTCCTTGAAAGCCGCGGAGATCGACAAGCCCTCGGATCTCGCCAGCCGTCAGAGGCGTTGGCGGCTCAGGCTCATCCGCTGCAGGCGCCGGCCGCTCGCTGGCCTTGGTCGCCGTACGGAGCTTGGCAAGCGTTCCCCGGATCGTCTCGGCGGTGTGCTCTCGGGGGCCGACGTAGTCAGGCTGCGCGCTCAGGAGCTTGTCGAACTGGCCTGCGACGAGCGCGGCGACTTCCTTGTGCGGACGCTCGACGACGAGGGCGTCCGGGCCGGCCGCGCCGAGGAGCAGAGTGCGTCGAATGTAGGCTTGGAGGTAGTGGTTGTGGGGGCTCGCTGGAGCCGAGCGGTGGAGTCGCTCCGCGACCTCCAGCCCCTGGGTGAGTCGCCCACCGCGGCTGTCGATCAGAAGGATGGCGAGCCGCTGCAGCAAGAGCGCGTCGGCGTCGCGCTCCGCGGGCTCGGCACCTTCAGCGAGTGCAGTGTAGGCGTCGATCAGCACGTCGGGTCGCCGGCGCGTCAGGATCGACCGCTCCAGCGCGTCGAAGTCGGCCTGGGTCGTCAGGGCCACAGGCGCGAGCGCGGTGGTCGGCAGGGGAGCACTGCGCGGCTGGTCCAGCCGTACATGCTCGGGCGACAGAGGCGGTCGGTGCTCGTCGGCACACGCCGCGCCGAAGCTCAGGCAGAGCGCGACCGCGGCGATGGGCTGCCAAGGGATGCGCCGCGCGAAGTCTCGAAGGTGTCGGTGTGTGCTCACGTCGCTTCCCATAGCACCGCGGGTGACGACTTTCGACCGATTCGTCAGTCAAAGCTGGATCGGCCGGACGGTCATGCCTCCGGCAACGAACCTGCTCAGTGCTCTGGCAGCCGTGCTGCCAGCTGCGCGACGGTGGCTCCGGTGACCGGATGCACGAGGTCTGGGTTCAGCTCTGCGAGCGGCGTCAACACGAACGCGCGCTCTGCCAGCCGCGGGTGCGGCAACGTCAGCGTGCGGTGGCCGAGCACAAGCTCCCCAGCGTCTCCGAAGAGCAACAGGTCGAGGTCGAGCCGCCGAGGCGCCCACCGGATAGCCGATGCACTCCGGTCGCGTCCCGCGGCTAGCTCAACCTGCTGCAGGACCCGCAACAGGTCCAGCGGAGACAGCGCCGTGGTGATGCGAGCGACGCCGTTGAGGTAGGCCGGTTGCGACGCGTCTTCGCCGGCGATGCCGACCGCGACGGTCTCATGAAACGCGCTCACAGCCTCGACGGCGATGTTCGGCTCGGAATTCAACCACTGGAGCGCGCGTTCAAAGGTGACGCGGACGTCGCCAAGGTTGCCGCCGAGTGCCACCCACGCGCGTGTAGATCTGCGCGGGGGCGTGTGATAGGTCGGGTGCGATTGAGGAGGTTTCATGAGTGGTTCGTCGTCAACATCTGCATCTAACACCTTCCGCGGCCTGACCCGCTTCGCCGGTTATGCCGTGGTGCTCATCGGTCTGATGGTGAGCCAATGCGTCTGTCAGAACAACCGTACCGATGGCCCCGCTGGGAACGTGCCGGAAAATGGCAAGACCACGGCGCCGGCCGCCGCGGCAACAGCGACCGCGGTGCCGACAGCGGCCAAGCCGGCTGTCGAGATTCCCAAGAGCGTCGATACCAAAGACCTCGACGCTGACGAGAAGGCTGTGCTCGCTGGTGTGCTCTCCGAGCAGTACGACCCATGCGGCAGCCCTGATAGCTTCCTCGTGGCCCTCAAGGGCGACAAGCCCTGCGAGCTCGCGACGGAGCTCGCGGCATTCTCGGTCAAGAAGGTCTCGCAGGGCCTCTCGAAGCGTCAGGTGACGCGCGCGCTCCTCAAGGAGCTGTCGCGACGCGCTTCGAAGCTCACGTTCGACCTCGAGGGCGTGCCCTACTACGGCGACAAGTCCTCTGACCGCATCATCGTGAAGTTCACGGACTTCCAGTGCCCTTACTGCCGACGTGCGAGCCAGCCGGCAAAGGACATCGCCAAGAAGCACGGCGCGGTGCTTTACCTCAAGATGATGCCCCTCGACAGCCACGAGCACGCGAAATACCTCGCGAACGCGGCGATTGCTGCACACGAGCAGGGCAAGTTCTGGGAGGCCTATGCGGCGTTCTTTGAGAACCAGCCGAGCATCACGCCGGAGCTGGCCCGCAAGCTGGTCGAGAAGCTCGGCCTTGATATGGCGAAGTTCGACGAGGCCATGAAGGCGGGAGGCTCCGCTGAGAAGCAGGTGCTTGCCGACGTTGCCGAGGGCGACCGCGCCAAGCTTGGCGGTACGCCGACCTTCTACGTCGACGGCTACCTCGTCGAGTTTGACAACCTCGAAGAGGCCCTCAAGAAGCCGAAGAAGGACTAGTCCTTAAACAAGCACTACTTCCGGCTGCGGCTTTCGATCTACGCACCACAGCGGCGTCGGGGCGCTCGCTGCGCTCACTCGGACTCGACGATGCACGCATCGCCGTCGTCCGGCCGACGCCGCTGGCAAGCACATCGCCTTCGCCTCGCGCGAAAACAGCGCTTGATTTGAGACTAGTCCCAGCGAACCGACGCTGCTGGCGAGTGCATCGCGGAAGCCGCAGCCGGAAGGAGCGCTTGGGCCCGCGTCGGGCGACGGTTCGCCGTCTTCACGCGTCTCATGAAGGATGCGGGCGTGATGGCCTCGCCAGCTGCTTGAGCTGCACCGACGCGTTAGCGCTGAGGCGCCGGAACAACGAGCTGAGCGATGCTGGCGAAGACAATGACGCAGGCGCAGCCGACGACGTTGAACCAGAGGTAGGCGAGATCGGTTCCAAAGAAGAGCCCAAGGACGACCGCTTGGCCGCACAACGCGCCGGCGAAGACGGCCGTGCCGCCAACGCGCTTGATGAAGAAGGCGAC
>CALHXW010000080.1 GCA_938040325.1 uncultured bacterium
TTTGCACGCGGCGGAGAGCACTCGGCATCGAACCTTCGTGTGCTTTGTGAACATCACAACAGACACCGTGTCCCGCAACGGTACCGGCATCGGACGAGCGATCCGTTCTCGTCGACCCGTTCATGACCCACGCCTCGGCCAAAAGGAGAGAGTGCACCTGGAGACAGCGAAGCCTCCGATTCTCAAAATGGCTAGAGTCGAGGCTGGCACCGTTGCCGGGAAACGAGAAATCTGATGACGCGCGTGATGTGCTCAACGCGGGTCCAGGGGCGCAGGTTCTGTCGGTCTCAGGATCACTCAGGGACTGCGTCCCGCCATCCGGGTTGAGGTTTCCCTTCGGTCGTCACGAAAGCGGCACGCCTCACGCGCGTCCCCGCCGCTAAGGCAGACTGACTGCGACCAGCGGAAGCTCGAGCTCGACAGGGCAGCCGACGTTGACCGATGGCGTGCCTTCGTGGGTCTCGAAGCTCCGCAGCAGTTGGGCTTCTGTGCGGGCTTCTTCACTGAGCGACGGGGCGGTCAGATCGAAGAGTGGCGCAATGATATGCATCCCGCGGATCTCGGCGTAGAGGGTCTCAGCGCGACACCCGAGGGAGTGCTCGGTGTCGATGAGCTGCAGCAGCGTGTGCGAAGGCTCGCCGCGCCGACCGCCTGGACGCCGGCCAGCCACATTGATCTTGCTGCACATGACCTCGATGTATGCCTGATAGGCGGGCCAGCGCTCGTCGTGGGAGAGCGTTCGGTTGTCCATGGTGGCGATGAACTCGGCGTAAGGTGGTCGCCGGAGCTGGTCGATCGCCCAGTGGGTTCCGGAGGCGGAGAGTCCCGACAGCCACGTCAGGTAGAAGTTCATGTAGTGCGAGTCTTTCCAGCGCGCGTTGGTGGCCTTGTCGAGGTAGACCGGTCCGAGCTCGTTGGGCAGCATGATGTTGCCGGCGTTGAAGATGTCGCCGTTGGTCGTCTCGACGGCGCCCGCGATCAGCGCGGCGGCACGGTTGTTGGCAGGGATGATCGCCGAGAAGTCCGGACGTCCGTCGCCGTCCCGGCAGTCGGGGTTGAAGTAGTGTCCGCCGCTCGAGATCGAGGTGCTGACGTAGATCTCGGGGACCGAGATGTTGTGGCTGTCTTCAAAGGCGATGACGCGCTGGACAGCGTCGGCGACGGTGGTCTCGGAGTGCGCGATAGCGCCAAGAATGCCGTGTCGGCGGGATTGAAACACAAACATGTCCTCGAAAGGGGAAGCGCGGCCGGCGCCATTATCGACCGCGCCTGCAGGGAGTCAACGGCCGACGCGTCTGGGAAGTGTCTGCGTACCGAGAGACCCTGGGGCGTGGGATGCGGAAACCGCGACAGGGCCCGGCGCCAAACAGTCTCAAACAAAGTCTCTGCGCGTCGGCGACAAAGCTCCGGTATAGTTCGAGCTGCCGGCGCGCTTCGCGCGGCCACATCGATACGCCGAGGACCTCCATGCACCCGACACGACACGTCTTGATCGCCTTCTCTTCGCTGGTGCTGATGGCCTGTCAGGACGGCGAGAGCGCCGTGGACGACGCGACCAGCGACACGGCCGCCGACACGAGCGAGGCCGCCGACACGAGCGAGGCCGCCGACACGAGCGAGGCCGCCGACACGAGCGAGGCTGCCGACACGAGCGAAGCCGCCGACACGAGCGAAGCCGCCGACACGAGCGTGGCCGCCGACACGAGCATTGCCGACACCGTCGGTGAGGACACCGTCGGTGAGGACACGGTGCTGGTCGACACGGTGGCGCCCGACGCCGACGAGACCGACACGCAGGTGGTCGAGCCGGACGGTACCAGCGGTGTGCTCTGTGACTTCGGCGCGAGCGGTATGCAGCAGCTCGTCTACGCTCGCCGCACGCCGATGGGCTCAACTCCCGTCGACGAGACGCTGCCCTATCAGTTCGCCTGGACCTGCGACGCGGACACGCGAACGCTGGCCGGCAACGGGGTCCCCAACCACCCGGTCACCGACGGTCAGTTCGCGAGCATGCTCACAGCTCAAACCATCAACGTGGACGTCACGCTTGCTCCCGAGGTCACCGGCGCCATCACGACCTTGAGAGAGCCAGGCTTTGCGCTCAACAGCGTGAAGTTCGAGCCCGGTACGGCCGGCACCTGCCCCGACAACGCAAGTGACGACTCCGACTGCGCCTACGCCATGGGGTCCGACGACTGGAACATGGTGGCGACTGCGGGCGACGTCAGCCCGTGGCAGTTTGGTTTCGGCACCGACGTCAACGATGCTCACGTGCAGCCCAACGGCCAGTACCACTACCACGGAAACCCCAACAAGCTCGTCGAGTGGCTCAACGCCGACTTCGAGAGCAGCATGACGCTGGTGGGGTGGGCGCATGACGGGTTCCCGATCTATGGGCTGCGCGGACACGCCGATCCAAACGACAGCAGCTCGGCTGTGGTCGTGATGCAGAGCAGCTACCAGACCGTCGCAGCGCCAGCGGCTGGACGGCCATCGGTCGATGACTTCCCGCTAGGACACTTTGAGCAGGACTGGGAGTTCGTTGCGGGGAGCGGCGATCTCGACGAGTGCAACGGGCGCGTTGGCGTCACCCCCGAGTTCCCGTTCGGCATCTACCACTACTACACCACCGGGACCTATCCCTTCGTCCAGCGCTGCGTCAAAGGCACCGCCACCGCGGGCAACGGCGGTGGCGGCGGTGGCGGCGGCGGTGGCGGCGGCGGCGGACAGTGAGACGCCTGGCGACACTCTTGCTGGTGATGAGCGCCGCTGTGGGGCTGCTCGCACCAGCGGCTTTGGCGCACCTGATGCCGGCCGGCCACGGCACCATCAACGTGGTCGACGCCAAGGCCTACATTGTGGTCTCGCTACCTGTCAGTGTCTTTGGCGATACCGGCTCGGTCGCGACCATCGACGACGGCGTGATGACCAAGGCGGAGCTTGAGCTCAACCGGGAGCTGCTGCACTCAGCGATTCGTGACCGCCTCAAGCTCGACGTCGGCGGGCAGCCAGCGAGGTTTAAGACGATCCTGCTCAACCTCGTGACCGGCTATGGGTATCCGGACGATCGCGGCGCCGAGGTGACGATGATGATCGTCGCCCAGCTTCCCAACACGGTGGGGCTGCTCTCGCTGCACTCGCAGCTGTGGCTTGGCCACGACGACCCGCTCAAGATCCAAGCGAGCATGGCGGGCCCCGACGGCCACAAGCGGGTCGACATCGGACAGCTCACCGCCGATGCTCCGAGCTACACCTTCTTCGCCCAGCCCGAAAAGACGCGGGCCGCGCCGCAGGCAGCCGCTTCATCAGGCATCATCCATCTCCAGCTTGCGGAAGCGCTTGCGCCAGCCGGCCACCTCAGCGCGGTCCCGCGGCTCCTGCTCGGAAGTGTGAGGCACGGCACCAGCGTCCAGCGGAGCCGTGGGGTCGAGGTCGAGGCGCCGAAAGCGCTTTGAGGTTGCGCTGCGGGCGGCGACAGTTGCGTGGAAGTCTGCCAAAGC
>CALHXW010000081.1 GCA_938040325.1 uncultured bacterium
TCTGGAGGGCCCAATTGTAGGAGAAGCTCACGCTAGCACGGCCGCACCGTCCTGGCTAGCCGGGGTCTGCTGACCCCAATTAGTACGGGGGCCTACGCAAAAGGATCTTTTTTCATCCGTCACTCGGCCCCGTGTTGGCAAGACATGCTCGCCGTCGACGAGGGCGTTGAAGCCTAGCAGCGTTGCCGGGAAATGCAGATTCTGGGACGCAGCGAGGTGTGCCGCTGGGGCGGCGAACGAGAGGAAGCCTCAACGCGGGTTGCAGGAACGCGGTGCCTGAGTGATGTCGAGATCAACCGGAGCTGCGCCCCTGGGACCCGCGTTTAGCGCATCGCAAAGTCATCAGATTTCGCATTTCCCGAACGCTGCTAGCAGGTGGCGAACCCGTGACGTCGCCATGCCTTGCGGTCTGAGCGCTACGAAGCCCGTCGGTCGCATCCGCGCTGGCCCCAAAACAAGCTCTCTCCGGCTACGACTTCCGCGATGCCCTCGCCACCAGCGCCGGTGCATTCGCTTCGCTCACCCGAACTCGACGATGCTCGTAGGGCCTTCATTCGGCCGACGCAGGTGGCAAGCACATCGCATTCGCCTCGCTCAAAAAGCAGCGCTTGATTTGGGGCCAGCCGTTTGCCGGCAACCGACTGTTTGCCGTGGCAAACACGTGATCTGACGGGGCCCTGCACGTTGCTGAGCGTTGGCGGGCTACGGGCTGGCAACGTGGATGCTTTTCAGCCACTCGGAGACAGGGCATAAGGGCGTCTTCTGGAGGCAGGCTGCTATGACGACATTCTCTGCGCGCTATGAGTGCTTTGCTGGTTGCGATGGCGTTCACTTCGGCCTCGACGAGGTCGTCTACAAGTGTCCCAACGGCGAGCTTCTCGACGTCGTCCACGACATGGACGCGCTCCGTCAGAGGTCGGGCGCCGAGTGGCGGACGCTGTTCGACGAGCGCGCAGGCGCCCGGTCTTGGCCCGACCGGTCAGGAGTCTGGGGCAAGCGCGAGTGGGTCCTGCCCGAGATCGACGACTCCGAGATCCTGTGTTTGGGGGAGGGGATGAGCCACCTGATGCCGGCCCAGCGGCTGGCAACGGACCTCGGCCTGGACAACCTCTGGATCAAGCAGTGCGGCCACAGCCACACCGGGTCCTTTAAGGACCTGGGCATGACGGTGCTTGTCAGCCAAGTGAACCGGATGCGACGTCGGGGAGTGCCCATCCTAGCTGTCGGATGTGCGTCGACCGGCGATACGTCCGCCGCGTTAGCGGCCTATTGCGCGCTCGCAGACATCCCGTCGGTCGTGTTCCTGCCGGCCAACAAGATCAGCGTTGCTCAGCTCGTGCAGCCCATTGCCAACGGCTCCCTCGTTCTATCGCTCGACACCGATTTCGATGGCTGCATGCGGCTGATCCAAGAAGTGACCGCCAGGCACCCGATCTATCTCGCGAACTCCATGAACAGCCTGCGGCTTGAAGGGCAAAAGACGGTCGCCATCGAGATCGTCCAGCAGCTCGGCTGGGAGGTGCCGGAGTGGGTCATCGTGCCAGGTGGCAACCTAGGCAACGTCTATGCGCTCGGTAAGGGCTTTGCGATGATGAAGGACCTCGGCGTGATCGACCGGCTGCCGAGAATCGTCGTGGCCCAAGCCCACAACGCTAACCCGCTCTACCGCGCCTACAAGAACGGCTGGGACACATTCGCGCCCATCCAAGCGAAGACAACGCTGGCGTCCGCGATTCAGATCGGGTCGCCGGTGTCGATCCATCGAGCGATTCGCGCGCTTGAGGCGCATGACGGAGTCGTCGAAGAGGCGACAGAGGGCGAGCTGATGGAGGCCTGCGCTCGGGCCGACCGAGCTGGCCTGTTCACGTGCCCGCACACCGGCGTGGCCTTGGCGGCCCTGGAGAAGCTTCGAGACGGGGGCACGATCGGGCGCGCCGACCGGGTGGTTGTGGTGTCGACAGCTCACGGACTCAAGTTCACGGGCTCGAAGGTCGGCTACCACGACGGCTCACTGCCAGGGATCGACGGGACGCGGCGCAATCCGCCCACGCCGCTTCCTGCTACTGTTGAGGCCGTCGTGGGCGCCCTCGCGCAGCGCTACCCCCTCGCTGACGGATGACGCTCTACGCGTCGAGCAGAGGCTTGACGACCGCCCAGGCGGCGTCGGCCGTGACCGGCTCCTCCGCGTTGAGCACGTAGGTCTCAAGGGCTTCGAGCGCGACCTTGAACGCGGGACCAGGCTGAAAGCCTGCCGCCCGCAGCTCGCGACCGCTCAGCGGCAGTGCGGGGGTTAGCTCGGCCTCATCCCAGCGACCAGCGTCCGCTCGAAACGCGGCCCACGCGCTCGGTTCCGCGGCGCCGGCCTGTCGATTGTCCAGGCTCACGGCATGAGCGGCGGCGGCGCCACGGCGCCGACGCGCGCGCTTTCGGTCCGCGAGCGACGGCGATGAGATCGCCGGGAGCTCGCGGAGGAGCTCCACCGCATCGAGGCATGTTGCCACCAAGGCTCGCGGAAGCTTCATGCGCTTTCCGAACGCGTCGATCGAACGCGCGTCGCAGTGCAAGAGCAAGTTTGCCAGTCCAGCGGCGCGGTCGCGCTTCACCCGGGCAAGCTGAGCCCCCGTGCCCTCGCTGGGTGCCGGGAAGCGGTTGGCAGCTTGCTCCCAGTCCAGCTCAGGGGCGATCGCCTGGCCAAGCCCGCTCTCCGCCAGCAGCATCAGTCCGCGACGGCTGCCAGCTTCGGTCAGGATGCGAAGTAGTTCGTCGGCGATTCGCTCGACGCTGACCTCAGAGATCTCGCTGGCCTGATGGCAGAGGGCGCGCCAGGTCTCGCGTTCGATCTCGAAGTCCATGCGTGCGGCAAAGCGTGCGGCTCGCAGCAGCCGGAGCTTGTCTTCGGTGAAGCGATCGACAGGATTGCCGATCGCCCGAATCACCCGGAGCTTGAGGTCTTGCTGACCGCCGACGAAGTCGTGGAGCGAGTCGTCTAGCGGGTCGAAGAGAAGACCGTTGATGGTGAAGTCGCGCCGCATCACGTCGTCGCGAGCACCTGCCCAGCGCACCGTCGTCGGTCGCCGACCGTCCTGGTAGCCGCCTTCAACACGGAAGGTCGCAATCTCGTACTCGTGGTCGCCGAGGAGGACGCGCACGACGCCGAACTGAACGCCAACCGGGATCGTCCGCTCGAAACAGGCCATGACCTGGTCCGGCGTCGCGTTGGTCGCAACGTCGTAGTCTTTCGGCACGCGTCCTAGGAGCTGATCGCGTACGCAGCCGCCTGCCCACAGCGCGCGGTAGCCGGCATCGACGAGTGTCTGCACGACGGAAACGGCGCCATCGCGCAGGGTCATGGTTGGTTGAATCTCCGACATCGAGAGCCTGAGTCGCCCGTCGTGCCACGTCTCGTCAAGAGCGAAGCCGGACGCTCCGACGCGGTCGCCACGGCCGTCTTAGGTCCGGCACGGCCGCCGAATGCGACGCCGCAACCACGCGCGTGCCGTGTTTTGGCACGGGTGGCGCTTTCGCCGGGAGCTGCTTGCGGGTAGAGTGTGCCGGTTCACGGTACTGGGAACGCCGTGCGGAGGGTCGGATGCGACGGACGACAATGACGAACACACTGCGGACAACCGTCCTGCTGGCGGCCTTGGCGCTTGCAGCGGGCTGTGGCGACGAAACAGGGTCTCAGCCGGAAGAGGACACCAGTCCAGGAGGCGGCGACGAGGCGATGATCGTCCTGCCTGACTTCGATGTGGTGCTGACCGCTTCTGCGCTATCGGGCAACGCGCCGCTGGAGGTGGACTTCACGATGGAGATCGTCGGAGACGATCTCTCTGACGGCACCCTGCGCTACCGCTGGTACGTCAACGACAACCTCGAGGGCGAGGAGGAGTCCCTCTCGTTCCCCTTCTACCGAGCAGGATCGGCCACCGTTCGCATCGAGGTGGAGTACCGAAACGCCAACGGTGACTCCAAGGTCGCTGACGCCAGCGAAGTCATCCGCATCCTCGGGTGTGCAGACCTCGCCGTGTCCACCGTGACCATCGAGTCGCCGACCGAGATTGCACCTGGCGACGAGCTCGTCATCAAGCGCGGCGAGATGAGCAACGAAGGCGACCGAATCGAGACCGGCTTTGACGTGGCGCTCGTCCTGAGTCTCAACGAGACGTACGAGCCCGGCGAAGACATCGAGGTGGTTCGCTGGTCTGAGGCTGGGATGCCGAGCGCCTTTGGCGGCGGCGAGTCCGTCATCGACTACGCCGGCCGCAGCGCCACCGTGGACGCCGAGACCCCTGAGGGGAACTACTTCGTGTTCTTCGTCGCCGACCCCGACGGCGTCGTCAACGAGTGCCAAGAGAACAACAACGTCTCGCGCTCGACCAACAACCTCACGCTCGACGCGACGGCGGCTCTCAAGCCGGACGTGACGATCTCTGAGGTCGACATCCAGGGTGGCCCGACGGTGAGTCAGGGCGACGGGATCCAATACATCTTCCGCATCAGCAACCTCGGCGAGGGCGATGCGTTGCTCTTCCGCCACGCGTTCTGGCTGTCGACCGACCAGACGCTCGATCCAGAGACAGACATCCCGATGACGCTGCCGAGCGATGAGGGCTCGAAGGTCCAGTCGATGCCGCCCAACGGCACGCTGAAGTTCTTCAAGTCGTTCACGATTCCTGATGACCTTCCGGACGGCCAGTACTGGGTGATCGGGACCGTCGACCCCGAAGAGCAGCTCTTTGAGGAAGACGAGACGAACAACGTCGCCGTCAGTGCAACGCCCTTCGTGATGGAGTTCGAGGTGCCCACGTGCTTCGACCTCGGGTTCGCAGACCTCGACGTCACGCCGCTGTCGACGTACTGGGGCGGCAGCGTCCAGATCACGGCGAGTGTCCACAACCTCGGCACCGAGCCGACACCTGACGACTGGACGCTGCGCGCGTTCCTGTCTCAGCAAGCCACGCTCAACCCGTCGGCCGCGCGACTGGCCGGCGACTGGGAGCTCGACGCGATCGGACCAGGCGACACCGTCGACTTCGACGTCGTGGTTCCTATCTCGAGCGAACTCCCTGTGCTCGACCACTTCGTCGGTGTGATTCTCGACCCCGACAACGAGCTGACCGAGTGCGAAGAGTCCAACAACGCGTCGCTGGTCACCGACCCCATCATGATCAGCCCCGTCGCGTCGGTCGATGTGAAGGTGAACCCGGTCGTGTATCACCCGACGACGGTGAATGCGGGAGACCCCGTGAAGCTTGAGTACAACCTGCAGAACTCAGGCTCGACGGGGGCTACAGCGTTCAACTTGGCGTTCGTGCTCAGCGAAGACCCGATCATCACGCGTGCCAGCGCGCTCGCCGGTGAGGACATCGTCATCGCAACGAAGACGGTCTCGAGCGTTCCCGCCGGAGGCACCGTTCCGCGCATCGATGACGTGACGATCCCTGTGTCGCTCGACAACACCGTGGACACCTACTACCTCGGCGTCATTGCTGACCTTGAGGGCGTGTTGGCGCAAGACCAGATGGCCGCCAACAACATCCAGGTTGCAGCCGATCTGCTGACCGTCGTTGGCGCCCAAGGCGGCTGCTACGAGGACGAGCTGGAGCCCAACGACAGCCAGACGAACGCGTCCGTGCTCACGGCCGGCACAACCGGAGACCTTGGCAACTGCGGCAACGAGGACTGGTACTCGATCACGATCCCGGCTGGCAACAGCGTGTACGTTGACGTCTTGGCCGAGCCGATCTTGTCCACGCTTGAGGTCGCTGACGCGCTGACGGTCGAGCTCTACGATCCAGGCGCAAACCTCATCGATACCGGGCTCTCGGTGGACGGAACCTATGCCGTCCGGGCCTTCTCGGCGCCGCTTGGCGGCGACTACTTGCTGCGCGTGGCGGGTGAGAGTGCCGTCGTCAGAGCTCAGTACGCGGTTGAAGTCGAGATTCGACCACCCAGCGCAGGCAGCGACGTGCTCGCCTATCAGGCGTCCGCTGTACCTGCCGCGCTGTACCCGGGTGGCCTCACCAACATCACGTGGCGCGAGGTCAACCTCGGCCAGACCGCCTATGGCGCACACACGGTGCGGCTGTGGGCGTCACAAGACACGACCTTGGATATCGGCACCGACCTCGTGCTCGCTGATGTCCCCGCCCCCGGGCTTGCGGGCCTCGGGCAGGAGGACTTCTCCTATGACCTCGTCGTGCCCAACACGGTCCCGGGCGGGGAGTGGTACTTCCTCATCGAGGTCGATGCTGACTCGCTGATCACCGAGGACAACGAGGCCAACAACGTCACCTGGACGCCGCGCGTCTTCTTGGATGCAAGCCTCGTTTGCGCCGACGACTCGTTCGAGCCTAACGATGCGGTGACGCTGGCCACGCCCGTCACGCTCAGCAATGGGGCCGACGGCGACGCCCTCATCGACGACGTGGTTGTCTGCCCAGAGCTCGACGACTGGTACGCGGTTGAGCTGACAGAAGGTCAGGCGCTCGAGATGCAGGTCAACTACGAGTATGAGGCCATCAAGGGTGCCATTGGCATCGAGCTCTGGGACACCACGCAGACGGCGATGCTCATGACACTCACCAGCTCCAACGATCCCGAGCTGACCTTGCCGTGGGCCTGGCGAACAGGAACCTACTACATCCGCGTCAAGAGCGTCGCCCAAGGTGCCAACCAGGGCCCCTACACCTACGACCTGGTGGTGGAAGTCTCCGATGGTGACGCTGTCTACGAGTGTGCAGCGGACACGTTCGAGGACAACAACAGCTTCGAGACGGCCCGTGAAGGCAGCTGCGGCGAGCAGACAGCAACGCTCTGCAATGTCGACCTCGACTACTACGTTGTCGACGTGGAAGCCGGCCAGCTGGTGGAGTTCACGATGGACAACGCGGGCGCCCAGACGCGCATGCGGCTCTACTCGAGTGCCAACGGCACGCAGGTCGGCACGCGCAACGGCAACGGCACGCTGTCTTACACGGCGCTTGAGACCGGTCAGGCCTACCTAAGGGTCGAGCCCAAGAGTGGTCCGCTCAGCATGACGGCCTACCCGTACACGCTCACGATCGAGGGCATCTCAGGCATCGACCTTGCCGTCACCGACCTGTCGATTGTGACCAGCACGGTCATCGCTGGCGAAGATCTGCTGGCGGAGTGGTCGCTCGTCAACGGCTGCACGCTGGACGCTTCGGCGTTTGCAGCCCGCGCATGGCTCAGCCAAGACGAGACCCTCGACGCTGCGGACGTACCGATGGTCAGCATCAGCCTGCCGTCGCTGACGGCGGCGGACGCGATCGACTTCTCGGAAAAGATCACGGTCCCGGCGTCGACGACACCCGGCGACTACTTCGTGATCATCGAGGCGGACGCGAACCAGCAGGTCGTCGAGTCCAACGAGACCAACAACACCCTCGCGGCGCCTATCACGGTCGATGACGTGTGCATGCCCGACGCGATGGAGCCGAACGACTTTCTTGGCACCACCGTGCTCGCCCCAGCGGTGACTCCGCCGGGCGTCACAGGCCTGTCGCTGTGTCCTGCCGACGTCGATTGGTTCGCAGTCAGCGTCGGTGCCGGTCAGACGCTCAGTGCAGCGATTCGATTCGCTCATGCCGATGGCGATCTCGATCTGAAGCTCTACGACGTGAACTCATCGCTGGCGCAGCCGGTGGCGAGCGCGACGTCGAGTGACGATGACGAAGAGCTCGTTCGAACTGCAGCTGTCGCGACGACCTACCTCATTCGTGTGTCAGGCTTCGGCGGTGCAAGCGCCGACTACGATCTCGAGATCGACCTTCAGTAGCGTCGCGACCCGTCGTCGTCGTCATCGTCATGGGGGATCCTTTGGCGCGATCTGACGTCGTGTTTGAGGCCGAGGATTGGCGACAGGATGATCGCGCTACATGACCGACGAAAAGACGCTCGGATCGCAAGAGGCCGGACAGGGCAGAACGTCAGGCCCTCTGTCGCCGCCGACGAGTCCCAACACAAGCGCTCTTTCCGGCTGCGACTTCGGTGATGCACACGCCAGCAGCGTCGGGTCGCATGCTGCGCTCACCCGAGCTCGACGTTGCTCGCAGGGGCTTCATGCGGCCGCCACTCCTGGCAAGCCCATCGCGTTCGCCTCAGTCGAAAATAGCGCGTGTTCTGGTCCTAAGCGAGCGCGGCTAGGCCGAACGGCTGTCGACGCGGCACTTGCTGCGCACCGCCGTTCATCGGGTCAAGCGACGCTCGCCAACGCGCGTCAGTCAGCAGTCCTTGTGCCGCTCGTGGACCGCCCCGACGGGGTTGCGGTGCGCTTCATTGTCCGCCCAGCGCATATGAAGCATCACCCGGACCAGCCAGCGTTTCCCGGCGGCACGGTCGATCCTGAAGACGGCGGCGACTACTGGGTGACGGCGCTGCGCGAGACCCACGAGGAGCTCGCGTTGCCCGCGTCGGCGATCACCAAAGTCGCGACGCTGGCGCCACTACCAACGGGCACAGGCTTTGTGATCAACCCATTCGTCGGCTGGGTCGATCCGAGCGCACCCATGGTGCCGAGTCCTGCAGAGGTCGCGTCTGTCTTTGATGCGCCGCTGGAGATGCTCATGGATCCGCAGCGGCTTCGCACGATACGAGGCCAGTTTCGCGGCGTGGACTACCCGATACGCTTCTATCTCGGGCACCCGCGCGTGATCTGGGGCGCGACCGCCCACATCCTCGCAGGGCTATTGAGCGCGATCGAACGCGGCTGAGCTCACTCAGTCGAGGTCCATGTCGAGCTCGTAGTCATCGGGCTTGACGCTGAGGACATGGCACGGCGCGCGCTGCACGACCTTTTCCGCCTGGCTTCCCATGAAGAGACGCCGAAACCCTGTCCGGCCGTGGGTGCCCATGATGATGAGGTCCACGTCGTGCAGCTGCGTAAAGCGCAAGATTTCCTCATGCGGCTCGCCGCCTGCGAAGGCGAGCCGAACGTTCTCGCCGACGCTGACGGGCAGTGCACCCGTTCCGACCAGCTCGTTGACGCGCGCCATGAGAGCTTCTTCATGCGCCATCAGCTTGACGCCTGGAGGGAGTGCATCGGCGAACCGAATCTCTTCATCGTCGTCGCGGACGTGAAAAAGCGTCAGCTTGGCGTCGAACTTCTCGCAGTAGCCGAGTGCCACGAGGCAGGCGCGGCGACTGGTCTCCGAGAAGTCCATGGGGCAAAGGATGTGGCGATAGCCGAGAGCTGGGTCCATGGGCACCTTCCTTCAACGCGTGAGCGCTCGCTAGAGCGGGATGCAGCCGTGCTTCTTAGGGGGATTAGCCTCGCGCTTGTCTGCGAGCATGTCCAGCGCAGCGCACAGTCGCGGTCGCGTGTCTTCTGGGGCGATGACGTCGTCGATGTAGCCCAGGCGGGCAACCCGCAGCGGATTGGCGAACGTGTCTTTGTAGTCCGCCACGAGCCGAGCGCGCTCGGCCTCGACGTCGTCGGCGGCCTTCAGCTCGTTGCGGAAGATGATGTTGACGGCACCTTCAGAGCCCATCACGGCCACCTCGGCCGTTGGGTACGCAAGGTTGATGTCGGCACGGACGTGCTTGCTACCCATGACGTCGTAGGCGCCGCCGTAGGCCTTGCGCGTGATGAGCGTGATCTTGGGCACCGTTGCCTCGACATAGGCGTAGAGCAGCTTGGCACCGTGGTTGATGATGCCGCCATGCTCCTGATCGACACCGGGCAGGAACCCGGGCACGTCCACAAACGTCACGATCGGAATGTTGAAGGCGTCGCAGAACCTCACAAAGCGCGCTGCCTTAACGGAGGCGTTGATGTCGAGGCATCCGGCCAGGACCGCCGGTTGGTTGGCGACGATGCCCACAGAGCGTCCAGCGAACCGGGCGAAGCCCACGACCATGTTGCGTGCGAAGTCTTGGTGCACTTCGAAGAACGAGCCCTTATCGGCAACAAGGGCGATGAGCTCGGTGATGTCGTAGGGCTTGTTGGGTTGCTTGGGGACCAGGTCGGCGAGCTCGGGCGCACGACGATCAACAGGGTCATCGCTTGGCTCCACGGGCGTTCGCCCGAGGTTGTTGTCGGGAATGTACGATAGGAGCTTGCGCACGGTCGCGAGCGCTGCCCGCTCATCGGCTGCGGCGAAGTGTGCGACCCCAGACTTCGTGCTGTGGCTGCCGGCGCCGCCAAGGTCTTCTTTGGTCACGTCTTCGTGGGTGACGGTCTTGATGACGTCAGGCCCAGTGATGAACATGTAGCTCGTGTCCCGCACCATCACGACGAAGTCGGTCATGGCCGGGGAGTACACCGCACCCCCGGCACACGGGCCCATGATGACGCTGATCTGCGGCACCACCCCTGAGGCGAGCACGTTGCGCGTGAAGATGTCGGCGTAGCCGGCGAGGGACTCAACCCCCTCCTGGATGCGGGCCCCACCTGAGTCGTTGAGCCCGATCACCGGGGCACCGACCTTCATCGCAAGGTCCATGACCTTGCAGATCTTTTTGGCATGGGCGCCACCAAGGCTGCCGCCAAACACGGTGAAGTCCTGCGCGAAAAGGAAGATCTTACGCCCGTCGACGTCCCCATAGCCGGTGACGACACCGTCACCTGCGATCGTCTTTTCGCCCATTCCGAAGTCGCGACACTGATGGGTCACGAGCTTGTCGAGCTCCACGAACGTTCCGCGATCGCAGAGCGCCTCGATCCGTTCACGGGCCGTGAGCTTGCCGGCGGCGTGTTGCCGGTCGATGCGTGCCTGGCCGCCGCCTAGCTCAGCCTCAGTCTGTAGTGCCGCGAGTCGCTCTTCGATCGTCATAGTTGGATGCCTCCACGCTGGTCGCCGCTACCAGTAGCAGAATTCGCTCGAACGCGCCGTCGCGTTGCTGTGCCGATCGCACGCGAAGGGACTCAGGTGCCTGAAGTTGCAACGCGGCTGGGCGTCGGCGCGGCCGAGTATGCTAGGCTCCCACGCCGTACCCCGGACGGAGCAACAGATGCGGATCATGAGAGCAGGTTGGGTTGGAGCAGGCGTCATCGCGCTGGCGCTTGGCGTCGGCAGCACTGGATGTGGCGCGGACAAGCAGTCCGCCCAGAAGACGCCGGCCGCGGCGACGAAGACGGCCGAAGCCACCAAGACCGCGGAGGCCGCGAAGACGCCGGCAGCCAAGCCCGCAGAGGCGAAGAAGCCCGCTGCCCAGCCGGCCAAGCAGCCGAGTAAGGTGGCGCCGCCTTCGACAGCGCTCTCAGCCGATGAGATGAAAGAGCTCGAGCGTCGACCGGGCGCGACAGACGCGCCAAAAGATCGCAGCTTCGCCGCGGGACCGAAGGCGAGTGACCTCCCAGGCAAGCCGGGACCGTCGCCCTCAATGGGCAAGACGGACGCGCTCGTGAAGGTCTTCGTGTTCAGCGACTTCCAGTGTCCTGTCTGCCGTCGTGCCGTCGAGCCGCTCAAGCAGCTCGTCAAGGAGTTCCCAGACGACGTGGAGGTCGTGTGGAAGCAAAACGCTCTGACCACGCATCGACGTGCCGAGCCGGCCGCGATCGCCTCGATTGCCGCCCATCGCCAGGGCAAGTTCTGGGCCTTTCACGACAAGCTCTTTCAGAGCCAACGGAACCTCGCGGACGAGGACTTCATCGCGCTCGCCGAAGAGCTGAAGCTCGACATGAAGAAGTTCAATGCCGACCTCGCTGACGTGAGCGCCAAAGAACAGGTCGAGTACGAGCGAGCGATGGCCGAGGCGCTTGGAGCCCGCGGTACGCCGGGCTTCTTCATCAACGGTAAGAAGAGCGTTGGATGGGGCAGCTACGCCGGCCTGCGCGCCAACGTTCAGCGCGCCATCACGGCGGCGAAGGCCATCGAGAGCAAGGGCGTCAAGCGCGCGGACGTCGCCAAGCAGGCGACGGCCGGCAACGGTCCAGACGGCGCGAAGGTGGCTACCTACATGTGGGGCCAGTAGACGCTCAGCGCTGGCGCCACTTGCTCACGGGCGGTCCGAGACCCACTCGGCACCGTCCGGGCCGGTTTCGCGCTTCCAGATCGGCACGTCTTCTTTGAGGCGGTCGATCAACAGCTGACAGGCTCGGAACGCCTCACCCCGGTGTGCGCTGGCCGCTGCGATCACCACGGCGATGTCGCCCACTGCGAGCGTTCCGACGCGGTGATGCACCGCGACCCGCGTGCCGGGGACGGTCGTCTCTACTTCGTGGACCAGGCGTCGCAGCTGGCGTACGGCCATGGAGCCGTAGGCTTCGTAGTGCAGTCGCTCAACGGCGTGTCCGCGCGCATGGTTTCGCACGATTCCTGTGAACGTGACGAGCGCTCCACGCGTGTCGTCGCAGACATAGTCAGCGAGGGGCTCAAGCGACACCGGGGCGTCCGAGAGCTGGGCGGCGATCGGTGGCGGGTCCGATCCGCCAGCGACCGGAGGGATCAGGACCAGCTCACAGCCGTCGTGCAGGACCGTGTCATCGCCAACAAACTCACCGTCGACAGCGGTGCGCAGGACCGGCCCAAGGGGGAGGAGGCTGGGGTAGCGCTCAAACAGGTGGGCACGGGCGTCGGCGACCGTTGAGCCGTCGGGGAGCTCAAGCGTCTCGGAGCTAAGACCGACCCGCTGTCTGACATGAGCGAAATAGAGTGCGTTGAGCTGCATGGGTGGCCCGGATAGTATCCGGGACCTTCGGAGGTCTCAATGCCCATTGGTCTGGGAGCGTTCCGCCGGCTGGCGGCTGCTCACACACATATCCCTGTCTGGCGCGAGGTCCACGCGGACCTCGACACCCCCATCACCGCCTTCTGGAAGCTGCGCGAGGGCGACCATAGCTTCTTGCTCGAGAGCGTCGAGGGTGGCGAGCAATGGGCGCGCTACACGATCATGGGCAGCACGCCGCGCGCGATCTTCAAGGCGCGAGACGACATCTTGGTGACGGAGCGCCCCGGTGAGCCGGTCGTGACAGAGCGCTGTGACGACCCGATAGGCGCCGTCATCGATCGCTACGCCGACTCGCGGCCCTATCGCGATCCAGAGCTTCCACGCTTCCTCGGCGGGCTCGTGGGGACGATGACGTACGACGGCGTGCGCTGGTTCGAGTCGATCCCCAACCGGCATCCACTTGCCGCCGACGCCCAACGTTGGGACGCGATCTTTGTGGAGACCGGGCTGGTCCTGATCTGGGACAACCTCAAGCACCGCGCGACGCTCGTGTTCTTGGTCGCGATCGGTGACGGCGCGGACCTTGATGCGCTGTGGGACGAAGCGAACGCCGCGCTCGATGCGGCGGAAGCCCGGCTCAAGGGACCGCTGCCTGGGATTCCACGGTCGCCCAACTCACAGCCAGAGACCGTTCAGGCGTCGGTGAGCGATCGCGCGTTCGAAGCTCAAGTCGAAGAGGCGCGGGCGTTCATTAGTGCCGGCGACATCATCCAGGTCGTGCTCAGCCGTCGCTTCGACCAGCCCCAAGCCGGTCTTCATCCATTCCTCGTCTATCGGACGCTGCGAGGGCTCAATCCCTCGCCCTACATGTTCTATCTTGAGCTGGGCGTGGTGAGCGTTGTCGGTGCGTCGCCGGAGGTGCTGGTTCGCACCACCGATGACGTCGTCGAGGTCCGCCCCATCGCCGGTACTCGCCGGCGAGGGAGCACGCCGGAGGAGGATGCGGAGCTCGCCGTGGAGCTGCTCGCGGATCCCAAGGAGCGGGCGGAGCACGTGATGCTTGTCGATCTCGGCCGCAACGATGTTGGACGTCTGTCGACGGTCGGCTCGGTGCGCGTGGTTGAGCAGATGGTCATCGAGCGTTACAGCCACGTCATGCACCTCGTGTCCCACGTCGAGGGTCAGCTTCGCCAAGATGTGGCGCGCTCGCCGCGCGCGATTGTCGCGTCGACGTTTCCTGCAGGAACCCTCAGTGGTGCGCCAAAGATCCGGGCGATGGAGATCGTCGACGCGCTGGAGCCCACGCGGCGGGGCGTCTACGGAGGGGCTGTCGGCACCATCGGCGTGGACGGGGCGATCGACCTGTGCATCGCGATCCGGACGATGGTCGCTCAAGACGACGTGCTCAGCGTTCAGGCCGGCGCCGGCATCGTGTACGACTCTCAGCCTCAAGCGGAAGCCGAGGAGACGCGCAGCAAGGCGCGGGCTGTGTTGCGAGCGATCGATGAGGCGAGAGAGCGCTTTGCCCCTGGAGGCCAATCATGAGTCCCAAAGCCCCTAACGCGGCACGTCCGCGGCTGCTGATGATCGACAACTACGACTCCTTCACCTTCAACGTGGTCCAGTACCTGGGCGAGCTGGGCGCGGATGTGGACGTGTTTCGCAACGATCAGATCACGGTGGCAGACGCGATCGCTCGCCAGCCAGACGCGTTCGTCATCTCGCCTGGACCCTGCACGCCAGCTGAGGCTGGGATCTCGGTTGAGCTGATTCGGGCAGCCAGCGGAACGACACCGATCCTCGGAGTCTGCCTTGGCCACCAAGCGATCGCGGCGGCATTTGGCGGCGCGATCGTCCGCACCGGCTTGATCATGCACGGCAAGACCTCGGCCATTGACCACCGCGAGACCGACCTCTTCGCGGGGCTGCCGCGGCCGTTTCAAGCCACGCGCTACCACAGCCTGATGGCCGAGCCGGCGTCACTGCCCGACTGTTTAGAGGTGACCGCATGGTGCGACGACCCACACGGGCGTACGATCATGGGCCTGGCACACACCTCGCACCCCACGTGGGGCGTTCAGTTTCACCCGGAGTCGATCTTGACCACCGCTGGCAAAGCACTGCTTGGCAACTTCCTCAGGCTCGTGACGACCGCGTCAAAGGCGGACGCATGAGCTATCAGATCAAGCCCATTCTCGGTCGCCTCGTCACGTCTCACGGCCTGACGCGCAGCGAGTCCGCCGACGCGATGGACTACCTGATCTCGGGCGCGGCGACCGACGCCGAGACGGCCGCTTTTCTGACCGCGCTCCGGATGAAGGGCGAGACCGTTGACGAGGTGACCGGAGCGGTCGAAGCCATGCGGCGACGGGTGGTCCCGATCGCTGTGCCGGACGGGGTCGTGCTCGACACATGCGGAACCGGAGGCGACGGGGCCGGCACGTTCAACATCTCGACGGCCGTTGCGTTCGTCTGTGCTGGGGCGGGCGTTGTTACGGCCAAGCACGGCAACCGCGCCGTCTCGTCGCGTGTCGGCTCGGCGGACGTGCTGGAGGCTCTTGGTGTGGCGATCGACATCACGCCAGAGGTCGTCGAGGCCTGCGTGCGCGAGGTCGGCATCGGCTTCATGTATGCGCCGACGCACCACGCGGCGCTCCGTCACGCGGCGCCGGCGCGTCGACAGCTCGGCTTTCGCACCATGCTCAACCTCTTGGGGCCGATGGCCAACCCGGCGCAGGCGAGCCATCAGCTCGTCGGCATCTTCGATCGGGGGCGCTTGGAGACGATGGCGCGCGTCCTTCACAACCTCGGGGTGGCACGCGCCTTGGTCGTCGCGGGCGAAGACGGTCTCGACGAGGTCACGCTCTGCGGCAGAACCCACGCGTGGTTCAATGACCGCGGCAGCTTCCGTGAGCTGACGATCACACCGGAAGCGGTCGGGATCGAGCGGGCACCGGTGGAGACCCTCGCGGGCGGCACAGCGGCCGAGAATGCGCAGACCATCCGCGACATCTTCTCTGGGGAGGTTGGGCCACGGGCCGACATCGTGCGCCTCAACGCCGGCGCGGCTCTGTGGGTCGCTGAGGTGGCGTCCGATCTCGCCTCAGGCGTTGCCCTCGCCACCGAGACCCTGCGCGAGGGCAGGGCGCTCGCGAAGCTCGACGCCCTTATCGAGAGGACCCAGCGCGGATGACGATCCTCGACACGATCGTGGCGCAAGTGCGAGCGCGGCTGGTGGATACGCCCCCCGACATGGAGGCGCTTGAGCGCGTCATTGAGGCGTCATCGGCGCCTGTGGATGGCCTGGCGGCGCTCGCTGCCCCCGGCGTCCGCGTGATCGCTGAGGTCAAGCGGCGGAGTCCGTCCGAAGGCGCGATTCGAACCCACCTCGACCCTGCGGCCCAGGCCCGGAGCTATGCCGCCGGCGGGGCAGCGGCGATCAGCGTCCTGACCGAGCCCGACCACTTTGGGGGAAGCCTCGCGGACCTATCGGCCGTGAGCGGGGCGGTCGACGTGCCACGCTTGCGCAAGGACTTCATCGTCGACCGACGCCAGCTGGTCGCCGCCCGCGCCCACGGGGCGAGTCTCGTGCTGCTGATTGCCGGCGTCCTCAACGCGCGAGAGCTGCGAGACCTCCGCGAGTCCGCGGAGGCGCTCGGCCTCCATGCTCTCGTCGAAGCCCACACCTCGGAGGAGCTCGGGCTTGCCATCGACTCGGGTGCACGGATCATTGGGGTGAACAGCCGCGACCTAAAAGACTTCTCGGTAGACCTCGCGCGCGCCGAAGCCGCGCGGGCCTTGATCCCGGCGGGCTGCGTCGCTGTCGCAGAGAGTGGGATCGACGGTCCGGACGCCGTGCGCCGCTTGCATGCGAGCGGCTACTCTGCGTTTCTCGTAGGAACGTACCTCGTCCGCGCGGCCGATCCTCGGCAGGCGCTGCAGGCGTTGATCGAGGCCGTGTGATGCGACTGCCCTACATCAAGATGTGCGGATTCACTGACTCCGGCACCGCGGTTCACGCAGCGCGCGCGGGCTGCGACCTCATCGGGCTGAACTTCTTCGCCGAGTCACCACGCGCCGTCAGCTTTGGCCTTGCTCAGCGGATCCAGGCCGATCTGGGAGCGATGGCCAAGCAACTCAAGCGGAAGCGGCCGGTTCGGACAGTGGCCGTGATGGTCGACCCGGATGTGGAGCATGTGCTTGCGGTGATCAGCGACGTCAAGCCGGACATGATCCAGTTTCACGGCGACGAGTCGCCACGGTTTTGCCACTACTTCCGCTACCCGTTTATCAAAGCGTTTCGGTTGAGGTCGCAGGCCGACGCCGACCTGATCCCTGACTACAAGGGCGGGTACTGCGTCGCTCACCTCCTCGATGCGTTCGTCAGCACCGACTTCGGGGGCACCGGTCGGATGCTGTCGCAGGACTTGGTCCGTGCCGGACTCGCTCACTCGAAGGGGTTCCTTGCTGGCGGTCTCACCCCGAAGAACGTTGCTGACAGCATCATTCGTCACCGGCCCTACGGGGTCGACGTCGCGAGCGGTATCGAGGTGCGCGCAGGGGTCAAGAGCCGCGAGCTTATCGACGCGTTCATCGCCGAGGTGAGGCGCGCGGCACGGACGTCTGGAACCGGCATGTAGCGCGGTATCAGCGGGTGCGCGTCGGGGTGAGCGTTTCGTGGCACCTCGCATGCCACGTCCGTGATTGTCTCCGGCCGCCTTTCCGGGCAGAGTAGCGGCCATGCAGACTGGACTCGACAAGCTAGGTGCCGGATTTACCTTCGGCCTTGAGGGCAAGCGCGTAGCGCTTTTGTGCAACCACACCGCGGTGGACAGCTGGGGACGGCACGTCGTCCAGGTGATGCGCGAGCAGACGTCGAACACCGTCGTGCGCTTGCTGTCGCCCGAGCATGGCCCTTGGGGTATCGCTCAGGACATGGAGGCAGTTGCCAGCGGCACCGACGCGATCTTCGGCGTGCCGACGCTGAGCCTCTACGGCGACAACCGAGAGTCGCTTGAGCCGACGGCTGCGGCCTTCGAGGGGATCGATGCCGTCGTCTATGACATCCAGGACATCGGGACCCGCTACTACACCTATGCAGCGTCGCTCGCGCTGACGATGAAGGCTGCTGCTGCCGCCGGCGTTCCCGTGTGGGTGCTCGACCGGCCGAATCCGACTGGACACTACCGTGAGGGTCCGCTGTTGCGGCCTGGGTTTGAGAGCTTCTGCGGTCTGGTTGCGGGTCTGCCGATTCGCCACGGGCTGCCGGTTGGCCGTCTCGCCAAGTGGTTTCTCGCGCACTACGCTCCGGGCTGCGAGCTCCACGTCATCCCCGCCGACACGCACGGACGCGCGCCGTGGGTGCCGCCAAGCCCGAACATGCCCTCGGTCGAGACCGCGCTGGTCTACCCCGGCATGTGTTTTCTCGAGGCGACCACGCTCAGCGAAGGTCGCGGGACCACCGCACCGTTTTTGCAGTTCGGCGCGCCCGGGGTCGACCCCATTGCGCTCGTGGATGCGCTCAGGATGCGTGAGTGTCCTGGTGTTGACTTCGTTCCGGTCCGGTTCAAGCCCGCGTTCGGAAAGCATGCTGGCGAGGTTTGTGCCGGCGTCTACCTCCGCGTCTTTGATGCCACAGCACTCAAGTCCGTGATCCTAGGCACGTTCGTGCTCCAGGCGCTGATGAAGACCGCACCTCAGGCCTTCGGCTGGCGCACAGCTCCCTACGAGTTCGTCAGCGACGTGCCTGCGATCGATCTCCTCTGGGGCAACGACGAGCTCCGCCTGACGCTTGAGAAGGGCAAGGACATCGAAAAGCTTGCGATGAAAGCGCATAGCGAGGCCAACAACTGGGAGCCCGGGGTCTAATGACCGCGCGACGGGTGGCCCTCTACGGCGGGAGCTTCAACCCGCCCCACCTCTGCCACACTTTGGTTGCGACCTACGCGTTGACGCTGGGGGCCTTCGATGAGGTCAGGCTTGTGCCTGTCTTCTCCCATCCCTTCGGCAAGGTCTTGGCGCCCTTTGCCGCTCGAATGGAGATGGCATCAGCCGCCGTCGCACACCTCGGGGAACGTGTCACCGTCAGCGATATCGAGTCCAAGCTGACGCACGACGGGCCAACCTTCACGGTTCATACGGTCGACGCCGCGCGTGCAGCTGAGCCGGACACAGCGTTCACGTGGATCGTTGGTAGCGATGCCTACGAGCACCGTGCCAAGTGGCATCAGTGGGATCGCCTCGCGTCGATGGTGGACTTCTTGGTGCTGGGACGTGACGGCTACGAGGCGCCCCCCGGGGTGGCCGTGACGACTGTGCTTCCAAACGTGTCGAGCACCGAGATCCGGCGCCGCGTCGCGGCGGGCGAACCAACGTGGTCGATGATCGCGCCGGCCGTGCGGTCGGTGGTTGACCGTGAGCGGCTCTACCGTTGAGTGGCTGGGCGACAGGTGAGGGCGGCGCGTGAGGTTGGGCGTCGTTGGCAGAGGGCGGGCGGCCCGCACGTTGGTCCCGCTGTGGCTCGCCGCCGAGGGACTCGATGCCGAGCTCGGGTGGTGGTGGAGCCACCGCGATGCCCGGGCGTCGGCCACCCTGGAGACGGTCGATGTGGTGGTGCTGGCAGTGCCCGATAGCGCCATTGAGAGCGCTGCCGCAACCATGGCTGCTCGCGCAGGAGCTCGCAGCGAGGTGTGGCTGCACCTGAGCGGTTCTCGCCCAGCAGGTGTCGCACGCGCTGACAGCCACACGCCGCGCGCTGTTGGCTGCCTGCATCCGCTGGTCGCGCTCACCGGACGCGATGAACGCTCCCACCTTGCGGGAGCGACCGCGGGGTTGGACGGAGACGGCGACGCCGTTGCGGTGGCCAACCAGCTCGCGGAGTCCATTGGGCTCGTGCCAACGGTGTTGACCGGGGACAAGGCGCTCTATCATGCTGCGGCGGTGAGCGTCGCCGGTCACGCTGTGGCGCTGATGGTTCAGGCCGTGGAGATGCTCACGCGCTGCGGCTTCACGGCCGAGGCCGCGCAGGCAGCGCTGCAGCCACTGATGCGCGGGGCGGTCGGAAACCTCGCGTCATCAACGCGTCCTCAGGCAGCCATCACCGGACCGGTCGCTCGTGGCGATGTCGCGACCGTGAGGGCGCATCTCGCCGCTCTGACGGATGGGGACCCGGGTAGCATCACGGTTTACCGCGAGCTGGCTCAAACGGCGCTGGCGATCTCTGAGTCGGCGCTTGAGCCCGCTGTGGTGGCAGAGCTTAGAGAGCTACTGCACTCGTCGTCCCGGACAGAGAGCTCGAGCGTTTGACATCGACCTCGCACCGGTCAGGACGCGCCAGAGCCCGGGGTGCCACGATCCACCAGGTCAAGCGTCTCAAGTCGCCGATACAGCGTCGCTCGAGACAGGCCTAAGGCCTTGGCGGCCGTGGTCGCCTTGTTGCCCGCTAGCGCCATCGCGCAGCGGATAAGCGCCGTCTCCATGGAGCGGACGGTAGGCAGCTGGTTGAGCTCGGGAAAGAGCAGGTGCAGCGTGTCGCTCAGCTCGCCTGTGTGGAACTCTGCGAGGACCGGCGGTCCAACCGTCGGCAGTTGCCGAACCATGTCGCCGATGGTGGGCGGGAGGTCGGCCACGCTGACTTCACGCGCCTCGGACACGAGCACCGCCCTGCTGATCACGTTCTGTAGCTCGCGCACGTTGCCTGGAAACGGGTAGCGCTCGAGGACATGAAGCGCAGCACTCGAGAGCACCTTTGGCGCTTTGTTCTCTTCGCGACACGCCTCCGTGAGAAAGTGGCGGGCGAGCAGCGCGACGTCCCCCTGGCGGTCTCTCAGCGGCGGCAGCTGCACGGGAAACACGCTCAGCCGGTAGAAGAGGTCCTCACGGAACGCGCCGTCCTCGACCATGCGCTGCAGGTTTCGGTGCGTCGCAGAGATGATGCGGACGTCGACAGGACGCGTCTGAGTGCTGCCGAGTCGCTCGACGGTCCGCTCCTGGATGACGCGCAGGATCTTGGCTTGGAGCTGAGGCGGCATCTCGCCGATCTCATCAAGAAAGATGGTGCCGCCTTCCGCGAGCTCAAAGCGGCCCTTCTTCGTCGCGATCGCACCGGTGAACGCGCCACGCTCGTGCCCGAAGAGCTCGGACTCCAGCAGGGTGTCGGGGATTCCAGCGCAGTTGACGGCAACGAAGGGGCCGCGCTTACGCGGGCCCTCGTAGTGGATCGCGCGGGCGACGAGCTCTTTGCCGGTGCCGGACTCGCCCTGGATAAGCATGGTCACGCGAGAGTCGATCACGTGAGAGAGCATCTCAAAGAGCTTCAGCATGCGCGGCGATCGGGCCACGATGTTTCCGAACTGGTAGCGCTGAGTGACCTGCTCTTCGAGATCCGTCACGCGCGTCGACATCTCGCGATCGCGGAACGCGTTCTTCACTGCGACCGTGATGCTCTCGACGAGGTTTCCGGTCTTGGCGACGAAGTCGTAGGCCCCCTTGCGCGTCGCCTCCACAGCGGCGTCGATCGTTCCGTGAGCCGTCATGATGATGATGCGATTGGTTGGGGCGAGTGCGGTGAGGGGCTCGACCAAGTCCAGACCGTCTGCGTCGGGGAGCTTCAGATCCAGCAGGACCACGCCGACGAAGCCTTCTTCGACGGCAGCCTGTCCATGCTTGGCATCATGGGCCGTCGTCACGCTATAGCCTTGACGTTTCAGTCGATAGGCGAGCAGCTCAGTGAGGTCGGGCTCGTCATCGATGATCAAGATTCGCCGTTCGGGCACGACCACCTCCGGAGGAGGCGACGATAGGCGCACAACACACTGACCGCAATCATGACGTCGCTGCAGACGTGCTGCTGCTTAGCTCCAGCAACGGCCGGGTCCTGGCCTGTGGTCGACATGCTGCAGCTCTGCTGCGTGACGATGGGGCCGCGGATGCCATCGTTGGGCTAGGTTTCGCCGAGCTGATCGGTCGTGACCTTGGGCTGGCGATGACCCAGCCAGGAGAGCTGCGGCGGATCTGCATCCAGGTTGCGTCGCGCGACGTGCTTCTCTCCGTCGAACGTCGCTCCGAGGGCGTGGTCGCCGTTCATTGTGGGCAGGTTGCAGCTGTTGCCCAGCGCCAGACGCTTCGCCAGCAGCTTGAGCAGGCGTTACGTCACGACCAACGGGCCGTGCTCACCATCCTGATGGGCGCCCTCGCGACCATCGACGAAGACGCCGAGATGCCTGCAGAGGACCAGGTCGCCTTCGTCCAGATGGCGCTGAGAGAGGCGCAGCGGCTCGAGCGATTCGTCGATGCTCGGGACGCGCTTGCTCGCATGGATGTCGTCGACACGGTGCCCAGGCCAGTGCCGCTGGGGATCGAGGTTCATGCTGCGGTTGACCGGAGTCGAGAGCCAACGCGGGTGACCGTCGATGTGGCGTCGGATGGCCGGAGTGCGTCGGCTGTTGCAGCGGCTTGTCCGAGCCTTGTCGCGACGCTCTTCGATAACCTCTTGAGCGAGTTTTTCGTTCGGGCGGCGTCTGACGCGCCACTCGCCATCCGTATTCGCGGCACCGACGAGGGCACGGTGGTCGTGCGCTTTGCCGGCGAGCTGGTGCGTGCGTTTCGACCTGAGGATCGCGTCATCGCTCAGACCCCGCCGGCAAGCGCAAAGCGCGACCACATCTTTGCGGTGGGGCTGCCGCTGGTGGCGATGATCGCCGACTACCTCGGGTGGCGGATCGCGCTCGGAGACGCCTGGGTTGAGCTGACCCTATGGAGTCATGGGCCTCGGTCGTAACAAAGCGAAGAGGGGCTGGGTCACGTGGTCGAGGTTGTGACGCTCCTGTCACGGGTGGGCGACCTTTGCGCGGACTCAACGGCCAGTGCAGACTGTCTGGAGCAGCCGAGCTGCAGATGCATGCACCCAGGAGAGTGAAGGAACATGCGAGTGGTGACGTCGATGGGGTGGAGCGGATGTCCTGCGGTCCGCAGCTCCCAAGCGGTCGTGGGTGCGTCGTGATCGCGACGCTTGCCGTACTGTTGCTCGGTGCGCCGCCGACCGTGACGGCGGTGAATCCGTCACCGCTTCCACTTGGATCGACGGCTGAAGTGCTTGGCGCGGGATTCGTCGACGGGAGCACGACGGTGACCGTCGGTGGCATCGAGCAGGGCGTCGCAAACGTCCAGCCGACGCGGATTGTCATGACGGCGTCTAGCGAGACGCCTCTTGGATCGCAGACGCTCGTGGTAGCAACGCCCGAAGGCGACGCATCGCTTGAGATCAGCGTCGTGGGGCGTGCGCCCATCATCGACAGCGTTGAGCCTGAGCCGCTGGTGCTTGGCGCGACCGCGACGATCGTTGGCGAGGCGCTTGCCGAGGTTGTCGCGGTCGACGTCGGGGGTGTTGCTGCCACCATCGTGGACCAGACCGACTTTGTGGTCGTGATCGCCGTGCCGAGCGATGCCGCTCTGGCGGGTTCGCAGGTCTTGAGCGTTATCGCTGACAGCAGCAGCGCGACGAGGGCGATCGAGGTCGTGCCACCCATGCCGGTGATCACGAGCATCGCGCCGAACCCGGCGCGTCAGGGGGATCTCGTCACCGTGCGCGGCGCCATCGTGCCGCTCAACGTGACCGCCCAGATCGGCACCATGAGCGCCTCGGTGGTTGGGGTGAGTGATGGCGTCGTCGAGCTGCTCGTCGATGCGTCTGTGCCGGTCGGGCCGCACCAGGTGGTGGTTCAGGTCGGTACTCAGTCGTCGCTTCCAGAAGGACCGCTCTACATCGAGGCGGCCGATCCCGAGCGGCCCGTTGTCGATGCTGTGTATCCATCGAACGCGACGGCTGGTGGAGACCTGTGGATTGGGGGCGACCACCTCGACCAGATCGACAGCGTCACGGCCGGCCTCGAGCTGAGCGCATGTGACCGGCGAGCCTGCCGGCTCGGGACCGCTGGCGTGGCTGTCGGTGTGCCGGTCACCGCGGCGGTCTCCGGGCCCACAGGTGCCGATGCCTTCACGTTCCAAGTCAACCCTGGAGAGCTGACGGTTCCGGTCATCGAGGACACCGCGCCGAGCCCCGCTCGTCGAGGCGAGGAGCTGACAATCTCTGGGACCGGCTTTGAGCGCGCGAAGTCTGTCGTGATCGGGGGACGGGCGCAGAGCATTCAGTTCTTCGACACCACGACGATCCGCGTCCAGGTGCATCCGCTCACGCCTCTCGGTGCCGAGCTGCTCTTCGTCGCTGGCGATGCCGGCTCGCTACCCGCCACGGTGACGGTCTTAGAGCCAGCAAGCACCGGTGAGGATGTGACCGACGGTGACAGCAGCACAGGAGACGTCGAAGCTGACGCGAGCGCGGATGGCGGCGGCGGCACTGCTGGCGGCGGAAGTGGCGGCTGTCGGGGCGCAGGCGCCGGCCCATGGTGGCTACTCGGGCTGCTCGTCGTGGGCCGCTGGTGGCGTGCTAGCAGCGTTGCCGGGAGATGCGAAATCTGATGACTTTGCGATGTGTTCGCTGGTCTCAGGGGGCGCAGCTCCGTTGAGCTCGAGGACACTCAGGAGCTGCGGCCCTGCAACCCGCGCTGAAGCGAAGGCGATGTGCTTGCCAGCGGCGTCGGCCGAATGAAGGCCCTGCGCGCATCGTCGAGTTCGGGTGAGCACCGACGCCGCTTGCGAGTGCCGGAGCGGAAGTCGCAGCCGGAAAGAGCGCTTGTTTTGGGGCTAGTAGCGCGTCTTAAGCAGCTGTCGGAGGATCTCGGCGAGCGAGTCTCGTGGGTGCCCGTAGTCGGTCTCGAGTGCGGCAATGGTCGTGACCGCTCGCTGGCGGTCGGCAGCGTCAAGGGTGGTCACGTTTTCGTCGCCGGCTAAGACAGCGATGAGCTGCTGCAGAGCACGCTCGATGACGGAGCGCTGCTGCTCATAGTAGTCGGACTCGAGCGCGGCAAAGAGCTTTGGAAAGAGCGTCCGGTAGTCGATGGCTGAGCCGCGGTTGTCGACCCGGTAGGCACCGACGCGTGAGACGAGGTCGGCTCGGAAGCGACCGATGTCGCCAGGGATCTCCCAGACGCGCTCCAGCTCGTCCATCAGCGACGTGTCCGGGGACTCGGTAGAGCTTGTCGTCTCGTTGTAGAGCTTCTCGCCTTTGAGAAGGTAGGACACATGGAGGATGTAGCGTGCGAAGAGCGACTCGTATTGGGTCGACGACACCAGCCCCATGGCGCCTCGAACTTCGTTGTCGATGCGGTCGAGGTAGATGTCGCGGACCTGGGCGATGAACGTCGCAAACATGTGGTAGCCGCGCTTCGGCTCGAGCCCGAGATAGGCGTAAACGCTCGTCTCTTTGATCAGCTCTTCGAGCTCTTCAAACACGCCAAGTGGGCAGATCTCCCAGTGGTTGGGGTTCTGTCGTGCGTTGAGTAGGACCTGGCGCATCTCACGAGGTGAGGCGCCCAAGCTGCCCTCGTAGACGTCGCCGTCTTGGCCCTCGGAGAGCAACGCCGGAAGCAGTGCTCGGAGCTCGCGCGCTTGCTCGTTGGTCAGCTCGCCAGGTGTCTCCCCGGTCGCGTAGAGCCGCGCTTTGGCAAGCGGTGTCAGGTCGCCGATGACCTCGCGCAGAGCCTCGGGGTACAGCTCCGGGTCGGGCGGCAAGAGGCGGGTCAAGACGGCCCACAGCGCGAGCATCTCGGTGGTGTGAGGGGCCGTGCGGTCCGCAAAGTCTGCCTGAGCGAGCTGTTCGTCGTAGATGCGTCGCTCGACCAGGTAGTTGCGCAGGTAGGGCATCTTGACCAGATCCATCCGTCCCTTGAACGACGGAAAGTCTGCGTACTGCTTAAACGCTCGGAGATGGACCTCGTTGGAGCTCGCTAAGAACAGCACGTTGAGGTGAAGGATCGCCTGCGGCAAAGCGACAGTACCCTTTTCACAGGTCGCCAAGAGGTACTTGAACGCGTCGACGGGCTTTTTGAGGAGGTCGTTAAACTCCACAAGCCCGCGGTTGGCGTCCACGAGATCGCCAAGCGGCTCGTAGAGCGAAAGGTTTCGAAGCGAGGCGGGGAGGGCTTGAAGGCCCTGGTCCATGGTCACTTGGCGCAACGATGCGTCAACGTGGATCTGGGGCTCGATGGTGACAACACCGTGCCGGTAGCGACGCGAAAAGTAGAAGCGTTCCACTTGGACGTGCTGAAGCACCCGCTGGAAGTCGCCTTGGTAGGCTGCTAGCAAGGCGTCGACGATCGCGCGTGAGCGCGGAGCGAGATCCCCCTCAAGGAAGTAGCGGTCAACCGGCTCGTCGGCACTGAGGCGTCCGTCTCGAACGAAGCCCTCGATCAGGCCCTTGCGAACGTCCACGGGCAACAGGAGAAGCGGGTGGTCGCGCAGGTCGCCAGGCAGCCGTGCGTCGATGTCTTCGGCCTTAAGCTCGGCAAAGCTGGCGAGGGCCTCTTTGCCTTTCTGCGAACCGAAGCCGAGCTTGGTCTTTGCGAGCGAGGCCGACGGGAAGATCCAGTTGAAGCGGTAGATCGCGCCTTCGTCGCGCGCGGAGTAGTCCTCGAGCGCGCTGGCAACGCAGCGGATGAAGCTGCTCTTGGCGGAGCCGTTGGGGCCGTGGAGCAGGACGAGGCGGGTGACCCGTCCCTCGGAGACGAAGTTGCTGACGAGACGGTAGACATCGGCCTGGGCGCCTTCCTGGCCAACGACTTTGCTGCGTCCGCCATCCCAAGGCGCATCGAAGAGCTGATGACGACGCGCTTGGTCGTCGGCACGACCGGTGTCGGCGACACCGTAGTAGTCGAAACAGTCTCGGACATACTGCGCGGCCCCGCGAAGGTGGGTGGTGGGGTTTGCGCAGGCGGCCTCGAAGAATGCGTCAAACGACATCACCCGGCGGTTTCGACTGAAACCTGTGGTGAGCTCCGCTTCAATCTCCCTCAATCGCTCAAGCTCGCTCACGGCCGAACCTCGGTACGGGGTGGTGGGATGGTGGCATCGGCGCGCCCCAGCGCGACCAGAGCCTGCCGCCCGCAGGCTAGCGCGCATCGCCCCTTGAGGGAAACGCTACAGGAAGCAACGCAACCGATTGCGCTCGGCGGAACGCTTGCGCGCGGTGGGATTCGGGTCCGCGGTGGACGCCCTACCAGGTAGGGCACGGCGATCGAGGCGCTGCTGCTGAAACGAGAGAGGCGCGCCGTATACGGGCGCGCCTCGCGGTTAGGGACCAGTGGGCTCAGCGCTATTCGGTGACGTTGAGCGCGACCTCGGTCTCAGCCTTCTTGATGAGGCAGACCTTGTCGTTGCAGATGCTGAACTTGGCGGCGACTTTCACCGTGTTCTTGCCGGCGGTCTTGCCAACGAACGGAATCGCCACGTTTGCGATCTCTTTGGTGGTCTCGAAGTCGCCCTTCATTTGGCTGAAGGTTGTTTTCTTCAGGGTGATGTTATCGGGCGCTCCGGCAACGGTGACCTTCGCGGGGTAGTCCTTGTTCCACTTGTAGCCCTCGGCCACTTTGATCGTGAAGACGGCCTTGCCGTCGGCGCCAACCGCCGCAGAGGCGGGCTTCGCTTCAACCGTGAAGTTGTCGGCTTCGGCGGGTTTCTCGGCATGTGAAACGCTCGCGAAGGCGACCGTTGCTGCCGCGATTGAAATCATTAGGGCTCGGAACTTGTTCATGTCATCTCCTAGGCGTCGGCTCCACGGAAGTGGACTCCTCGCTGTGTTCGTATATTCAACGTTCCAGTCGAGCAACCTTTCGGCTTGTCCACTGGGGGACACTGACTATTATGGCGCCCGTGACTAAACGGCTACTTGTGATTGTTGGAGTGTTCATCGTCGGCTTCGGGATCGGCTACGGTCTTACGTGGTTAGCGATCGACACGCCGGATGAAAAGACTGGTATCGACGGCGTAGCTTCGGTCGATCCTGCGACAGGTCGCCCCTTGGGCGAGGTGACGTCTGAGCAGCTGGCCGGCGTTGTGCTCTCGCCAGAGAACCCACCAAGCACTGACGTTGTTACCGGCGGGACAGCGGGGCGCGTTGTCCAGCAGATTGGCGCCGGTGCACGGCCCGGTGAAGCGCTGCAGCCAGTGGATGGAGCCGTTGTCGGCATTCAGCCCGGTGGCATGGTCCAGCCTGGCGGCGTGGTCCAGCCAGGTGGTGTGGTCCAGCCAGGTGGGGTGGTCCAGCCCAGTGGCGTGGTTCAGCCCGGTGGCGTGGTCCAGCCAGCTGGCGATCCACTTGGCGGCCAAGTCGGCGGTAATGTCGTTTCAAATCAAGGAGTCGTGGTCGATGGCGGTGCGATCCACGCGGGCGGTGGTACCGCAGCTGCTGCAGCGGATTGGTGGGACGCGTGCCTAGGTCGCAAGTGCAAAGTGGACTTCGGTCAGGTCCGAGGCTCTATCTCCATTCGGAAGGGCACGCTGGACCATCGCTCGAACGTCGAATGGAAGATGTTCGGAAAGAACAAGCGCGTCGGAAGTCTCAAGGCCGGTTCCAATGTCCACGTCGATCTTCACGGTGTCGGGATGGAGCACGGGCTGCCCGCTGCAGCTCACATCACTTACCGCCGAAAGAAGAAAGAAATCACGGGAATCATTGCGTTAGTGATCGGTGAGAAGACCATCAAGCTGGTGCCGCCCGAGTGAGGGCCTGAGCGCGTGGATCGCTAACAAATCCTCGACGATCTTGGCGATGTCGGCTTGACGCTCGATCCGCCGTCTGATCTACTCCCACCAAGTTTTTTGACGAAGCAGAAATGCTGGTCGATAAGCTCTGTACAGGTAGGGATCATCGGCCTTCTCGGTGATCTCGAACGTTTCGGTCGGGGAGAGATCGGTGGATCCACTACGTAGCAAGTTCGCGGACGAAGACACCCAGCATCAGCAGCGTCGAAGCCGCGTGCGGCCCAAGACCATCGCTGGTAAGCGTCTCACGCGTGCGGAGATTCAGGAGGGCATCAAGCTCGCCGACGACATGTGGTACGACCGGCCGAAGTCTCGCGCCGAGTGCGTCGACGGCCCGAGGCCTTGCCCGTTCGTGAGCTGCAAGTTTCATCTCTACCTGGACGTGAAGGACGAGACAAAGTCCATCAAGCTCAACTTTCCCCACCTCGAAGTCTGGGAACTCGAGCACACATGTGCGCTCGACGTGAGCGAGACCGGCGGACTGACGCTTGAAGATGTCGGCCACATCATGAACCTCACGCGCGAGCGTGTGCGCCAGGTGGAAGTCGCTGGCATCAACAAGCTCCGCGAAGCGGGCGTGATGACCGACATCGACCGTATCTTCGGCGGCGACCACAAGTTCGGCAGCTAGCTCGGGCGCCGTCGCTACCCGACGCCGTGCCTAACGCCACCCACTTGGGTGGCGTTTTTAGTTGATGGGCAGTCGTGAACGCCGAGCAGCTCGCTCCGCGTTGGCTGGACGCCTGACAAGCGCTTCGCGCCGAGGCTTGGTGCGCCGTGTCCAGAGTTTGGCTGCGAACGAGCGGGACCGGAAACGAGGCCCAGAACAAACGCCAAGTTCGGGCGACGCGAACGCTCCGGCGCTTGTCACAAGTGTCGGCCGAATGAAGGCCCAGCGAGCATCGTCGAGTTCGGGTGAGCGCAGCGAGCGACTGCATCGCGGAAGTCGCAGCCGGAGAGAGCGCTTGTCTTGGGACTCGTCCTAAATGAGCGCGATGTTCGAGCGAGGCGAACGCGATAAGCTTGTCACGTGCGGAAGCCGTTGCGAGCATCGTCGAGTTCGGGTGAGCGTGGCGAGCGACGCCGCTGGCGAGTGCGCCGCGGAAGCCGCAGCCGAACGAGGCGAAGGCGATGTGCTTGCCAGCGGGGTCCGCTGGACGAAGGCGATCCGTGCATCGTCGAGTTCAGGTGAGCGAAGCGAACGACGCCGCTGGCGAGGGCATCGTCAAGCCGCAGCCGGAAAGAGCGCTTGTTTTGGGGCTAGTGCACCGCCCGAGGCTCAGCCCCGGCTGTTGGTGTCTCGGTGTCCTCATCGACGCCGTGGAGGAGCGCCAGCAGCGGATCAACCTGCTCCGACTCGGGGCCGGTCTTGGCGACGATGTCGGCGGTGAGCGCGAGGGGGATCACCTCGTCCATGTGCTTGACGGTGACAAGGCGGATCGCGTTCCGAACGACCTTCGGGATGTCGCGAATGTCCTTTTTGTTCTCGTCGGGCAGCAGCACGAGCTTCACGCCTGCCCGGTGGGCAGCGAGCACTTTCTCCTTGAGGCCACCGATCGGCAAGACGCGGCCGCGTAGCGTGATCTCGCCCGTCATCGCCACATCGTTGCGGACAGGCGTGCGTGTGAGTGCACTCACCAGGCTGGTCGCCATCGTGATTCCGGCCGATGGACCATCCTTTGGGATGGCGCCTTCGGGGAAGTGGATGTGGATGTCGACCTTCTTGTGGAAGTGGTTGTCGAGTCCCCAGAGGTAGGCTTTCGACCGAACATAGGACAGCGCCGCGTGGGCTGACTCCTCCATGACCTTTGCCAGGTTGCCCGTCAGCTTGAGCTTACCGGAGCCAGGCATCAGCGAGACTTCGGTGGGCAGCAGGACGCCGCCAGCCATCGTTGCAGCGAGGCCGTTGGTCACGCCGACTTCGTCGAGCTCTGCGCGCTTCTGCTTAAAGATGCGCGGCGGGCCGAGGTAGGCTTGGGCCTTGCTGCTGTTGATCTTAAACGACAGGTCGCCGTCGTCCTTGCCGTTCTCGCGTGCCTTGATGACATCTTTTGCCACCTTACGACTCACCGACGCGATCTCCCGCTCAAGGCTACGGACGCCGGCTTCAAACGTGTAGCGGTTGACGAGCGTCTTGATCGCCGAGTCCGTCCAGTCCACGTCGATCTCTGAGATGCCGTTGGCTTCAAGTTGTTTGGGGATGAGGTAGCGACGCGCAATGTTGAGCTTGTCGTACTCGGTGTAGCTGGAGATCTGGATGATCTCCATGCGGTCTTTGAGTGGCAGCGGGATGCCGTGCAGGTCGTTGGCCGTTGCGATGAACATCACGTCAGACAGATCGTAGTCGAGATCGAGGTAGTGGTCGTTGAACGTGTGGTTTTGCTCAGGGTCGAGCACCTCGAGCAGCGCACTTGAGGGATCCCCCCGGAAGTCAGTCGACATCTTGTCGATCTCGTCGAGCAAGAAGACCGGGTTGGACGACCCTGCTTTCTTCAGGCTCTGGATGATCTTGCCCGGCAGGGCTCCTATATACGTCCGACGGTGACCACGGATCTCCGCTTCATCCCGCATGCCGCCGAGCGACATACGCACATACTGCCGACCTGTGGCGCGTGCGATCGAGCGAGCGAGCGAGGTCTTGCCGACGCCTGGCGGCCCCACCAAGCAGAGGATCGGGCCGTTGAGCTTCTTCACAAGGTGCTGGACGGCTAGGTACTCAAGGATTCGCTCTTTGGCTTTCTTGAGTCCGTAGTGGTCGGAGTCGAGGATGCCCTCGGCCTCGTTCATGTCGAGCTTGTCTTGCGTGGTGTGGAACCACGGCAGCGACAGCACCCAGTCGATGTAGTTGCGCACCACCGTCGCCTCAGCCGACATGGGCGACATCATCTTGAGCTTCTTAAGCTCGCGCTTGAGCTTGAGCGTTGCCTCGTCGGTCATGCGCTTGGCCGCAATCTTCTCTTCGAGCTCCTGGATCTCGTTTTTGAACTCGTCGCGCTCGCCGAGCTCCTTCTGGATCGCCTGCATCTGCTCGTTGAGGTAGTACTCCTTCTGACTCTTCTCCATCTGCTTTTTGACGCGAGTTCGGATCTTCTTCTCAACGAGCAAGATCTCAATCTCTGCCTGCATCAGCTCATAGAGGCGCTCAAGTCGCTTCACCGGGTCGTCGATCTCAAGGATGTTTTGACGGTCGTTGAGCTTGAGGGACAGGTGGGCGACGATGGTGTCAGCGAGCTGTGCCGGGTCGACGATGGTCGAGACACTCATCAGCATCTCTGGCGGGATGCGCTTGTTGAGCTTCACGTAGCTCTCAAACGTGGACTGGATCTGGCGCATCAACGCCTCCACTTCCACGGATGAGTGCTGCTGTTCTTCGATCTCCTCGACCTCGCAGAGGAAGAACTCGTCGTTGGGGACGAATCGCTTCACGCGAGCACGCTGCTTGCCCTCAACCAACACCTTGATGGTGCCGTCGGGCAGGCGAAGCAGCTGAATGATCGTACCGAGTGTGCCGACCTTGAAGATGTCGTCAGACGTCGGGTCGTTGGTCTTGGCCTTCTTCTGAGCGCTAAGGAGGATTTCCTTGTCGCTCTCCATGGCCTGCTCAAGGGCAGCGATGCTCTTGTCCCGGCCCACGAAGAGCGGCACGACCATGTATGGGAAAACGATGATGTCGCGCAGTGGGAGCAGCGGAACGAGCCGAGTGTTTCCGCCGCGTTTGTCTTTACCGAACATGCCTAGCCCTGCGTCTGCGACGGGCCCCTACGGGCCGTCGTGCGTGTAAGTGTTGCGGCGCGCGACGTGTACGCATGCGTACGTTCGCTGCGGTCAAGCCGAGGCGGCTTCCTTCTCGTAGACCACCAGCGGTTGGCCTGACCCGACGATGACGTCCTCGTTGATGACGACCTCCTCGACGTTGTCCTGAGATGGAATGTCGTACATCACCTCGAGGATCGACTCCTCGATGATGGCACGAAGACCGCGGGCGCCTGTCTTTCGCTCGATCGCCTTGCGAGCGATTGCCGTGAGCGCCGCATCCGTGAAGGTCAACCGCACGCCGTCCATGTCGAGCAGGCGTCGGTACTGTTTGACGAGCGCGTTCTTCGGCTCCCGCAGGATGCGAACGAGCGCTTCCTCCGTCAGCTCATGAAGCGTTGCGACAACCGGAAGTCGACCAATGAACTCGGGGATGAGTCCGTACTTGATGAGGTCTTCGGGCTCAACCTGGGCGAGGATCTCGCCGAGCTTGTTGCCCTCGTCGGTCTTCTTCTTCTTGTCAGAGCCAAAGCCAAGCGCCTTCTGGCCGATTCGACGCTCGATGACCCGGTCGAGCCCGGTGAATGCACCGCCGCAGATGAAGAGCATCTGGGAGGTGTCGACCTGCAGAAACTCTTGTTGCGGGTGCTTGCGTCCGCCCTTCGGCGGGACCGACGCAACCGTGCCTTCGATGATCTTGAGCAGCGCTTGCTGCACGCCTTCACCCGACACGTCGCGCGTTATCGACGGGTTGTCGGACTTGCGGCTGATCTTGTCGATCTCATCGATGTAGATGATCCCACGCAGCGCCTTGTCGACATCGTGGTCGGCGTTTTGGAGGAGGTTGACGATGATGTTCTCAACATCCTCGCCGACGTAGCCGGCCTCCGTGAGCGTTGTGGCGTCGACGATGGTGAACGGCACCTTGAGGAGCCGAGCAAGCGTCTGCGCGAGTAGCGTCTTGCCACTACCCGTGGGGCCAAGGATGAGGATGTTCGACTTCTGCAGCTCGACGTCATCCTTCGGAGAAGGCTTCGAGTCGATCCGCTTGTAGTGATTGTAGACCGCCACAGAGAGAATCTTCTTCGCCCTGTCTTGACCGATCACGTACTCGTCGAGCACCTCGCGAATCTCGCGCGGCTTCGGGATCGACGTGAGGCCGGTGTAGGTCTCATCCTTCTGGATTTCCTCTGCGATGATGTCATTGCAGAGGCCGATGCACTCGTCGCAGATGTAGACCGTTGGCCCGGCGATGAGCTTCTTGACCTCTTTTTGGCTCTTTCCGCAGAAGGAGCAGCAGAGGTTGTTTGTGTCGCGATGGTTGGGCAAGTCGGAAGGCTCCGTCGCCAGTGCGTTGAATCAGTGACCAGGCATGACCCGGTCGGTCGAATGTAGCCTATAGGCACGGTCACAACAACGTCTACCCCGCCGGGCCAAACCACAGGTTGGCCAAGGTCCGACGGCCCTCTTTGCAGCGCGCTTGTGCAGTCGTTTGCGCGAGATACAGCCGTCGGAGATCAACAGATGTTCAGTAGGGGCGAAGATCCCACTTGAGGACACCGTCGCGCGCAGACGCGTGAGGCTGCTCAGCCGGTGAGCACCGCTGTCCGGCATCACTGAAGCGAAGGAGGTCCGTGCTTCGGCTCGCATATCACGTTGGAGCGAACGTCCTTGCTCAGCTCTTTCGTCGGACGATCTGGTCGATCAGGCCGTACTCGACGGCGTTGTCGGGACGCAGGAAGAAGTCGCGATCGGTGTCCTCACGCAGCTTCTCAACCGTCTGGCCGGTGTGTGTCGACATGATCTCGAGCAGCTGCGTCTTAAGGAAGAGGATCTCGCGTGCCTGGATGTCGATGTCGGTCGCTTGGCCGCCGAGGCCGCCGAGCGGCTGATGGAGCAGCAGGCGAGAGTGAGGAAGCGCAAAGCGCTTGCCCTTCGTCCCGGCGCTCAACAGCACGGCGGCCATGCTGGCAGCTTGACCGATGCAGATGGTCGAGATGTCGCAACCGACGAACTGCATCGTGTCGTAGATCGCCATGCCAGCCGTGACGGAGCCACCCGGCGAGTTGATGTAGAGGTGGATCTCTTTGTCAGGGTCTTCGCTCTCGAGGAAGAGAAGCTGCGCAATGATGACGTTGGCCGTCAGGTCGTGGATCTCGCCGCCCAGGAAGATGATGCGATCCTTGAGCAACCTCGAAAAGAGGCTCCACTCTCGCTCTCCCCGGTGGGTCTGCTCGATGACTGTCGGTGTCAGTGTCATGCGTCTTCCTCTTTGTCCTCAGCGGCGCTAGGCGCCTCGTCCGTGATGATGGCGTGCTCGACGATGAGCGCCATCGTCTGCTTCTGAACGAGCTCCTCTCGGAGGCTATCACGCATCTCCTCGCGCTCGTACAGCTTGCCGGCTCGCTCGCCTTGCTCTTGGATTCGCTTGACGATCTCGGCGCTGAGCGCGTCGTCGTCGATGTCGATCTTCTCGGAGGCCGCAAGGGCCTCAAGCGCCAAGTGGCGCCTCGCCGAAGCATAGGCACCGTTTTGCACGGATTCGATGTTGTTTCGGATGAGCTCAATCGCCTGTTGCTCAGGGATGCCTTGCATCTGGAACATGGCCATCGTCTGCCGTAGACGCTCGTTGGTGAACGCAGAGTGCAGCGCCGGCGGGACCTTAAAGGGATTTCGCTCGAGCACTTCCGCCATGACTTTTTGCTCGATCTGGTGCTGGCGCTCCGTGTCGAGCTTCGACTGGTTTTTGCTGATGATGTCCTGACGGAGCGCGTCAAGCGTATCGAAGCCGAGGTCTTGGGCGAAGTCGTCGTCGAGATCGGGCAGCTCTTCGGAGAAGATCCCGGTGACGTCTGCGCTGAAGACAGCGTTTTTGCCCTGGAGCTCCTCGGAGAAGTAGTCGTCAGGGAAGGTGACCTCGATGGCCATTGTCGCGCCGACCTCGGCGCCGATCAGCTGATCCTCGAAGCCTTCGATCATGCGGCCAGAGCCGATGACAATCTCTAGGTCGGTCGCGTCGAGGCGGGGGTCTGGCTCGCCGTCGATCGTCCCGCTGAGCGTCGCGATGACAACGTCACCGGTATCGGCCTTACGGCCCTCAACCGGTACGCGTTCCTTCTGTTGCTCGCGTCGTCGCTGAAGCTCAGCGTCGATCTCTGCGCTGTCGACCACCGCGGGGGGGACGGCGACGGCAACCTTCTTCCACTTCTTGAGCTTGATCTCAGGCTTCACCTGAAGCCGCACAGCGAAGTTTAGCGGCTCGCCTTCTTTGGCGATCCCAGGCTCGATGGACGGCTCTCCGAGCGGGGTATGCGTCAGCGATCCGATGACTTCCTCAAGAGAGCCCGAGATCAGGTTGCGTGTCGCTTCCTGAGCAATGGTGCTCGCGAAGTTCTTTTTGATGATGGCCCGCGGTGCTTTCCCGGGGCGGAATCCCTTGATGCGGGCCTTCTTGCCGACGATGCGAAGCTGCTTGGACAGCTCGGTGTCGACGTCGGCGGCGGGAATCTCGACATCAACCTTGATCTCGATCTCGCTGACTTGTTGGACCGACGTCTTCATGGTGCTCCTCGGGACAGCGATCACGTCGCTCTGTGTAAGGTGTGCGAGAGGGGGGACTCGAACCCCCACAGAAAAAATCCACTGGAACCTAAACCCAGCGCGTCTACCAGTTCCGCCACTCTCGCGTATCTATCAGTCATGCAAAGAAAAAAAGGACAGGCGCCGAGGCGTCTGTCCTTTTGGTGGGCGTGGTAGGAATCGAACCTACAACCTACGGATTAAGAGTCCGGTGCTCTGCCAATTGAGCTACACGCCCGCGTGAGGTGGGTACCACCGAGGACGCGTTCTGCATGAGCCACGATCGGTTGTCAAGGACTGCTGCGTCCGCCCGTCTCAATCGCTTGAGGGGGAGGGGG
>CALHXW010000082.1 GCA_938040325.1 uncultured bacterium
CCGCCCCCGACCACCACACGCTCGACGCCGGCCTCCAAGCCCTCCGAGACCAGGGTCGTGGCGTGACCAACATGGTCGGTAAACGCCACATCAAACGCGCCGATGGCGTCTTCAAGCTGGTGTTCGACACGGCGAAAGACATCGGCCATCTCGCCGCCGCCGGCCCGCTCGTTGACCACGACCAGTGTCTTCATGTCTCGCTCCCGGTCGACTGGACCGCCTGGCGGATCAGGCCCACGCCGTGCTCGACGGCGATGCGGTCTCCGGCGGCAGCGCGCAGCGAGACCACGCACTCCGGTGAGAAGCTGACCAACGTCTCAGCGCCAACGTCGACCGCTAGCGCGATGACCTCGCTCGCCATCGTCGCCGCCGTCGCTGGCTGCCGGTTCACCGCACAGCCCGTGCCGCCACAGCAGCGAGTACGATCGCCGGCCTTCGGCAGCTCGGTAAGCCTGCCGGTGAGGACCCGCTCGAGGAGCTGCCTGGGCTCATCGTAGACGCCGAGGTGGCGGCTGAGGTGGCAGGCATCGTGGTACGCCACGCGTCCCGAGACCCGCTGAACAACTGCGCCGCTTAGGAGCGGCACCAAGAACTCGGTCGTGTGCATCACCTCGGCGTCGAGGCGTAAGCCGAACTCCGGGTAGACGTTGCGCAGCAGGTGCAACGCCTCGGCACTCATCACGACGATCCGCGACGCGGTGTTGAGGTGCTGGTGCACGCGGGCTGCCTGGCGCGCGAACTGGGCATGGTCGCCGCTGTGCCAGGCCGCGTAGCCAAGGTCGAGCTCGACCCCAGGGCCCAGGCTGAGGCTCGGCTCATCGAGGATGTCGCAGAGGTCAAAGAGTGCATCCACAGCGGCTGGCGCGTTTCGCAGCACCTCGGGCCCAGGGACGAGCGCAAACTTCGGCTGCGCCTCCCACCGCCCTGCACGTTCAGTGACCTCCGGCGGCTCGAAGGCTGCGCCGCTCGGCGGCCCGAGCCGCTGAACTGCCACCGAGCGCGCTGCCAGCAGCACCCCCGTGACGTCGTTGTCGTGCCCACACGCCGCCGTGCATGCCCCGCACCCAACGCAGCGCGCCCATGCGTCAGCCACGTCATCGGTCAGCTCGATCGCGCCTCGACGGACGTGATCGGCCAAGCTCATGAGTCCCCACGGTGTGCTTGTGTCGCGCGAGTCGGCCTCTGCCACCGGGCACTCGTCGCGGCATAGGCTGGGGCAGTACGCGCACAGCGTAAGTTCGTGGGCGTATGCCGCGAGCGGAGCGTCAGACTGAGCGCGTGCCATGGGGTTTCCTAAGGGTCAACACGGTGCGATTAAGGACAGGAGACTCGCTCGCCGACCGCGAGCGTCGTGGGGTTAGGCGCCGGGGTTGAGGATCCCTTTGGGATCGAGCTGACGCTCCAGCCGCTCTTGGACATCGTCCCACGGCGTCGGCCGAGCCACATGGTGCTGCTGCATGCGAGCGCGCACGCGATCAGCAACCTCGCCGCGAACATCGTCGCTGATACTCAGCCAGCCGCCTTGCCGACTCATACGGACAACCCACAGGCCAGCGGGCACGTCGGCGCCAAGCGAGATGCCGAGCTCTTCGAGTTCCGCCCACGACATGCCGACCACGGGCGCTGTCCATGCGCGCGGCGGGGGCAGCAGTCCGTCGTGAACGCTCCATCCGACAGGCGGCGTGAGGCGGGTCAACGCACCTGCAAACTGCTCGTCGATCCACGAGAGCGGACGCCCGGCGAGCGGGCCCCACGGCTCGATCACCACGAGCAAGGGAAGCGCGTCGCTGAGCCCCACGCGCTTTCGCCCCCAGCTTCGGTCCGCCGTGGGCGACAGAATCTCGATGGCACGAGGGTGGAGCCCTCGCTCAATGCCGCGCTTGACGGCGGCGAGGGCTGTGGTCAGATCCGGTGCCCCAAAGCTTGAGACGATCCGTCCAGCCGACGGGTAGATGCGAAGCGTCACTTGATGGACGATTCCGAAGCGTCCTCTGGAGCCCAGAAAGAGCCTTGAGAAGTCCGGACCAACGGCTTTGCGAGGTGCCACACGGCTCTCGACGGCAGTTCCATTCGGAAGCACGACACCCAGCCCAACAACCTGGGACTCCATCTTGCCGTAGGCTGGTCCCCAGTGGGCATCCAGCGACGCGGCCAAGACCGCGCCGAGCGGCTCTTGGCTCCACGGACGTGTCGGAAACCCCGTCGTGTACGTCCGCTCGTCGAGCGTGTTGTGCAGCTCGGCCATCGTGATGCCCGACTGGACCGTGATGGTCCCGCTGACGATGTCGAGGTCGAGCACCCGCTTCATGCGCCGGCCGCGTAGGTAGAGACGAGGACGGCGCCCAAAGCGCTCGGCGTCACCCCGCCGCGGACGGCGTGTAAACACCGCCGCATGTCGACGGTTGGCCCACTTTAGGAGCTCGACCAGCTCGACCTGGGTCGCTGGCTCCAAGGCCCACGAGCCGCCGGCCCCCTGTTCGCCATCCAGCTGCGGTTCGATCTGCTCGGTCGGCACGATCTGGCGCAGCTCGTGGAGGCTGCCAATAGGCTGCACGGATGAGGTCGGCGGCGTCATGCGGTTGCCCCATGCGTCGGATCGGCGAAGGACTCGTCGGTGAAGAGCTTGCCTGGGTTCATGATTCCCCGTGGGTCGACCGAGTCCTTCAGCGCTCGCCACACGTGAACCATCGCACCGTGCTCGCCGACCATGTGCTTGCGCTTGGACAGCCCAACGCCATGATGATGGCTCAGCGTTGCCCCCGCGCGCAGCGTCGCTTCGGATGCCGCGTTCCAGATGGTGTCGTAGAGCTGCTCGGCCCGAAGCGGGTCGCTGTGATAGGCCGCGAACGTGAAGTAGATGCTGCAGCCCTCTCGGTAGGCGTGGCTGAAGTGAGCCATGACAAACGCATGCGGTCGAACCGCTTTGCGGACCGCTTGATAGAGCGACTCAAGCCGGTCCCACGTGGTCGCGACCTCCATCGTGTCGACGAACGCGCCCATCTCAAACATCTTCGCTTGCTTGAAGGCGACCGAGTACCGGTGCTTGAGCCACGCCTCCCCTGGGCCGGTGCCTGCGTCGGTGCCGCCAGCCTCCGCGAGCAGCTCGCCTGCGCTCCAGCTGTCAGCGGCGACCCCATCCGGCTCACCATCGAACCCGATGATCATCAGGCACGGCGAGGGCGCGGAGTGAGCGAGTCGATTGAGCACGTTGGGCGCTCTCAGCGCCGTCGTGAGCGCGCGCCGCTTTGCGCTGTCGGCGAGCGGTGACAGGCGGCTCAAGAGCCCTCCGCCGCCTGACTTGTCCCCTGACGCGTCGCTCGGACCGGTTCGCTCGGAGAGCATCCGTCGCAGCGCACCGACCGCCCCGCCGCCGCTATCCGTTGCTTCGTCGCCGTGTCGATCGACCTTGCGCTGCTTGCCGAGCGCCAGCATCGAGTCGAACGGGTCGTAGAGGCGGACGACAATCGGGCGCAGCCCGCTCTGCATGACGGCGCGCATGCCCTCGAACCCGTCGTGGAGATTTCGGAACCGGTAGCCCCGCAGGCGCTGCGCGTTCGGGATGGGATGCACCTTAAGGCTCGCCTCAGTGATGATGCCGAGGGTGCCTTCAGAGCCAACGATGAGCTGCGTCCAGTCTGGCGCTCCAGGCCCCCGCACCCCGGTATCGCGGATATCGCCATTCGGAAACACGACACGCAGGCTCAGCACCATGTCTTCGATCTTGCCATACTTGCTGCTGAACTGCCCCCCGCTCCGCGCAGCGAGCCACCCACCGAGCGTGGAGCAGGCAATGCTCGATGGGAAGTGCCCCAGGCTGAGGCCGCGCGCGTTGAGCTTGTCTTCAAAGCGCTGGCCGTTGATGCCCGCTTGGCAGCGAACGATGAGCGAGGCGTCGTCCACCTCGAGGAGCTGATTGAGACGCTTGACGTCAACGGTGACGCCGCCAGAGATCGGGACTGTTCCCCCGCACACGCCAGAGCCGCCGCCGTAGGGAACGACCGGGACATTGTGCTCGTTGCAGAAACCTAGCACCGCAGCGATCTCCGCTTCGTCGGCCGGCCAAACGACACAGTCCGGCGGGTAACGCTGGACGTCGCCTGCGAGCTTCCAGATCTGAGCCTTCGGCCAGAAGTCGGCGCTGTAGGCGACGAGGTCGGCTTGGCTGGTTGAGACGTGCTCAGGACCGACGATGCCAGCCAAGCCGGCGACGAGCTCGGCGCGTGCGAGTCTAGCGGCCATGGTGAGCCTCGGGGTCGCTGGAAGACGCTCTGGGGGAGCTCAATACCGGTAGGTCGGTGTGCATGGCCGCGGAGCATAGGCCAAAACGGTCTGACTCAAAACCCTGTCCCGCCGAATCTGAGACTCGAGCGGCACGGTCCCGTGGGCATCGCCGGTCGCAGGGCTTGCCCATGATGAAGAACGCACCCTGCCCGTCAGCTGGTTAGTCGAGGAAAGCCAACCACAAATGTGGCCCCCCCACCCTCCGGCGACTCGTGACGAATCGTCCCGTTGTGAGCACGCACCAGCGCACGTGTCAGCGCGAGCCCGAGGCCGAGGCCGGTGGGCTGGTCGTCGCCGCCGCCACGCTCGAACGCTGTGAAGAGCCGCCGGCCAGCTGCGGCGGAGAGTCCGGGTCCGTGGTCGCGTACGCGTGTCTCAACCGCCCCGCCGTCTGCTGAAGCGCCCACCCGAATCTCGATGCGACGGTCGGCGGCTTCTCGCGAATACTTCTCGGCGTTGTCGACGAGGTTCGCGAGCACCTGAGTGAACGCGTCCCGGTCGACGGCGGCGCGCAGTGGCTCGTCGGTCGGCACGTCCACGGTGAGGGTCGCGCCAGCCGACGCAACGGTCGGCTCCAGCCCGGAGGCGATCTCGTCTGTGAGCTTGCCAACGTCGTGCGGCACCGGTGAGACCGCGAGTGAGCCTCGCTCGAGGCGCGTGAAGTCCAGCACATTGGACACGACCCGCCCAAGCCGTGCGGCTTCGTTGGCGATCCGCCGCGCATAGACCTGCTGCTTTGCCGGGTTGCCGAGACCTTCAGCGAGCATCTCGCCATACATCCGTAGCCCGGCGAGCGGCGTACGGAGTTCATGGGCTGCGGACGCTGCGAAACGCACCCGCTGCTGAGCGAGGCGCTCGGACTGGACCAGCCACCACACGACCGCAAGGCCGGCAAGGAGCGCGAGGCTCGCCAAGAGAAAGAAGCGGGCTCGGAAGTCTGGCGCGAGATCGGAGGCCTCCTCCTGCGCACGCGCGAGCTGCGTCGTGAAGTCGACCCGCACGCGCCACGGGCTCCCATCGAGATCCACCGCGGCCTCGCCTGGTGCGGACGCGACCCCCGGCTCGAGCGTTGCAACGAGGTCACCGTCCTGGAGCAATGGCGCGAGCCTGGACTGATCGAGCAAGAAGCCTTGATGCCGCAGCCCATCCGGGGTCTCGACGTCTCGAAGCGCCACCAGCGTGGGCGCGCCCGAGATCGGGAGCGTGTGCCACCGAAGCGGACCCACGCGCACGACCACGTCCTCGGCGTTTCCCGCTGCAGCTTCGGCACGAGAGTTCCGGCGCGCGGGTGCTTTGGCCTGCGCGACCGGCCCCTTCTTGCTCTGGATGTCGTAGTAGAGACGGTTGGCGTTGAGGTTGGCCACATAGGAGCTCGCGGACAGACGTTGTTCCTGAACCATCTGCCGTTGCTGACGCTGGACGGTCGGGGCGTTCTGAATCCCAGCCTGAGCGGTGTCGGCGTTTACCGCCTGCGGCGGCGCTCGGCGTTGTGCCGTCTTGGCCGCGGGCGGCGGAGGCAGCCGGATCGACGGTCCCGATCCCGCCGGACCGTGGGATGCGAGGCGCCGTCCCTTGAGCCTCTCGGTGAGCTGCACTCGCAGCCCCTCTGGCAGCTCGCGCGGAGCCGCCGACGCTCTCTGTTGAGGTGCTTGCTCGACCTCGGCGTTGTAGGTCGGCACGGTCAGCAGGCCATCCTCGAGCTGGAAGTTTGTCACGACCAGCGGGTCGGCGTTCCCCTTGGCCAGTGGCGACGGCACCACGCCAGCACCGTCGTAGGCCCCAAGGGGGTCGACGAAGAGGTTCTGGTAGTGAAAATACGGACGCTCATCCTCACGCTGGAGCAGGCTCGCTAGCCGCTCGGAAACGCGCGCTGCGACGCCATTGGCGGCGGTGCTTGCGTTCGCCTCAGGCGCGCTCAGCAGAGCCGTCCGCTCGGCGTCGACGGCCCGCGAGCCCGAGACGTACCAGTAGGCGCACGGGACGACGACCGCCGCGAGCACCAACACGCCACCTGCGAGCGCGCGTCTCATGCGCCGCCCCACGCATAGCCAACCCCTTTCACCGAGACGATGATCGCCGGGCTCGCTGGGTCGCGTTCGATCTTCTTGCGCAAGTTCCCGATGGTGACGTCCACGGTGCGCGTCTCCATTTCAGGCGAGAGGCCCCAGACGTGCTGAAGGAGCTCGCCGCGACTCACGGTGCGGGCGCGGTGTCGGTGAAGCCATCGCAAGATACCAACCTCTCGTGCGGTCAGCTCGAAGCCATGGTCACCACGCGTGCCACGGCACCGGCCGAGGTCGAGCACGCAGCCATCGAGGTCGACGACCTCGGCGCCGCTTGGCTGCCGGGCAGCCCGCCGCTCGAACGCTTCCACGCGGGCCAGCAGCTCTTTGACGCCGAACGGCTTTGTCACGTAGTCGTCGGCACCGGTCTTGAGCCCGACGACCTTGTCGGCTTCCGAGCCTTTCGCAGTCAGCATCAGGATGGGCAGCGTGGGCCTTGCCATCCGGAGTCGCCGGCAGACCTCGACGCCGTCGAGCTTCGGAAGCATCCAGTCGAGCAGGACAAGCTCGAACGTGCCGTTTGTCCCGGCGTCAACCGCGCTCACGCCGTCCGCCACGGCGGTGACCTCGTGCCCAGCTCCCTCGAGCAGGTCCACGAGCCCCTCGCGGAGCATCATCTCATCTTCGACAACCAGGATGTTCATCTCGCCTCTCTCCAGTCGGCCACTCAGTCACCATACCAACCGGGAACCGGTCCGATGTAAGGCCTGCGCAAAACCCACCCGAATGTGCGGTGAGAACCCTGTCAGAACGTCTCGCCGTAGCGCTCGGCAGCCTTGTCCTTGAGCTGCTGGAGCGACGGATCGAAGGGGCTGAGGTTGTCGGCGCGCTCAAAGCGTTCGCGCATGTCATCGGCGGTGATCGAGCGGCGCTCGAGGTCTCGTTGAAGCTGCTCACAAACCTTCCCAAAGAGGTTCGCGGCCTTTCGGGCGCCTTCTCGCTCGAGGTAGTTTGGAGCTTCAAGTCGCAGAAAACCGCCAGAGGTCAAATCCAGCGGGCGTCTGCTGCCGTCACGCGCAACCGCGAGAGCCACGTAGTGCTTTCGCCACTCGACCTCGGTGACGGTGTCGATGAAACCATCACCCCGCGGCGGCAGCACGAAGTCAGGCTCTGTCGCGCCACTCGCCATCCGGCCCAGTGCCGACTTGTTGGGCGCCACGTCGCGCACGAACACGTGAACTTCTCTGTCGCGCATGTCGACGGGGGGTGGGACCCAGCGTACGCGCAAGTAGGTCCTCGGCTGAGTCGCTTCCATCGACGTCACGTCGATGAAGATCTCGGCCGCCTCCTGGGGCTCCTGCAGCCCGTCAACGACGTAGTAGTTGTCGTCGACATCGTACCAAACCATCGCATAGAAGTTGTCGGCGCGCGCGGCCCGGTAGCTCGTCTCGCCTGGCCCAAGCGTCTGCTCGTCGACGAACTGCCGCATCTGGCCGGCAAAGAGTGGTCCCGCCATCTCCGCCGGAAACGGGTTGTCGGTGGCGTAGAGCTTGTAGCCTGCAACCTCCGCGTGCGGCGCGACCCATGTGAGCTCGACTGGCCGACCTGGCTCGCGGATTCGGACAAAGTTGATCGCGTTTGGGCGCGCGGGTTCAAAGGGCATCGAGACCTCTCTCGTTGGCAGACGATCCGCCCTAACCTAAGCCCGCTGGCTGCTGGCTGACAAGTCGCACGCCGCCACGGCGCGTCAGCGTTGAGTTCGGGCGGTGCGCATGCTACTTCGACACGACCTGAGAGGAGATCCCAACGTGGCAAAGAACCCGACCGCTGGTGGCTTCGAAGAGCAGGTCGTCACGACCAAGCTCGACGCCCTCGTCAACTGGTGCCGCGCCTACAGCCTGTTCCAGTACCCGTTCGTGACCGCATGCTGCGGCATGGAGTACATGGCGACAGCGGGCTCCCACCACGACATGGACCGCTTCGGCGCAGCGGTACCGCGCTTCTCGCCGCGTCAGGCCGACGTTCTGTGGGTCGTCGGCACCATCACCCACAAGAACGCGCCGGTCCTGCGCCGCATCTATGAGCAAATGGCGGAGCCCAAGTGGGTCGTCGCGTTCGGCGTCTGCGCCAGCACCGGCGGCTTTTACGACAACTACGCGACCGTCCCGGGCATCGACCACATCATCCCGGTCGACGTCTACATTCCAGGGTGTCCACCGCGGCCCGAAGCCGTCATGGATGCCATCATGATGCTGCAAGACCAAGTGAAGCAGGAACCTGGCCGCATCGTCAGTGAAGAACACCTCGTGCACAGCGACTTCAAGCCCGTCGCGAGCACGGAAGCTGGCTTCTAGAGCACCGATCAGACAGAAGTCTTGATAGGGTTTTGCTCGGCCGTATTGACGCGATCCCGGCGTCACTTCGTCGTTCACGTATCTTGATATGCTCGGTCCTCGCTCCTTGGCCTCACGCCAATACGACGCAATCCAAACCAACAGAACTTCCGTAGCAGAGGTCTAGCCCGCGGCTTTAACCGCTTCGAGGGCGCGCTGGCCGGCGGCTCGGTCGTCCTTGGAGACGTAGAGTCGCTCGACGGCCATGCTTCGGTCGTAGCGACTGAAGAGGTCGGTCACGTCTTCGATCCGCGACCGCACGGTCGCACCCGACGCCGTGCGCCTGTCGATGACGTAGAGCGGGTTGGTACGCAGCGCCGCCGGGGACTGGGCGTAACGACTCAACACTGGCTTGGCTCGGTGATGAAGGGCCTGCACTCCTGCGTCAGCGAGCGCGCGAAGCAGCGTCTGCGCTTGAGCGGGTGCTTGCTCGCCTCGAAGCTCGCACAGAAGCCGCGGAGGCTTGCGGTCGACGATGGCCCGGGCCCAGCGGTCGTCAGAGCTTCGGAGCCGCTGCCACAGCCACGCATCGTCACAGGCCGTGTAGGCCTCCGACGACGCGGGGAAGCGTGCCTCATCGCCAACCGCATCCAGCCAACGCCGCAACATCGCGTCGTAGATGTCGGACTTCGGGTGGAAGTAGACCATCTGGAACATGTGATAGCGCGCGAGCAGAAAGTGCTCGAAGGTTGGTAGCGCCGTCATGTCGAGCGCGAGGCGCGCGGCTCCGTCCATGACGATCGCGCTGGCGTTCGACATCAGCCACGCCCGGTCGTAGTGGCCGTAGCGCACCCCGGTGAAGAAGCTATCGCGCAACAGGTAGTCCATCCGATCGACGTCCATCTCGCCGCTCACCATGGCGTGGAGAAGTGGCCGGTGATCGATGCCGTTGATGACAAAGGCTCCGGGATCGACGACGTCGTCGTCGGACAACACATCGGCAACGCCTTGTGCGGTGACACCGAGATCGCCGAAGCCGTCGTCGATGGCCTTCGTGAGCACGCTGTCGAGCAGCAGCTTCTGTGTCATGTCTTCGTGACTTGCACGGACATCGCCCGCAGCCCCTGTCGCGATCCCAAGCGCGGACTTGGACGGCAGGAGCGCCTCGGCGGCGTGACTCATCGGTGGGTGCCCGATGTCGTGGAGAAGTGCAGCGAGCCGGACCAGCTGTGTGAACCGGCGGCGCTCAAGCTCCGAGAGGTAGGGCAGCGTCGCGAACACGCGCTCACCGAGCTCGCCGCCGATGTGCAGCGCGCCAATGCTGTGGAGGTAGCGGTGATGGACCGCGCCCGGAAAGACATGCTCGGCGAAACCAAGCTGCTTGATGCCGCGCAAGCGCTGAAACACGGGCGTGTCGATCACCCCCAGCTCCGCAGGAGTCACGGCAATCGGACCGTGTACAGGGTCTCGCAGCTCGATCCAGGTACGTCGTCCGGCTCGCATCGTCGCCTCCTCGTGATAGACGCCGGAGATACTACAGCCGAGACCCAGATCAAGCCCTCTTTGCCGCGGAGTCCTCTGCGATGGCCTCGGCGCTTCGCACCTTGTCTGGCCAAAGGAGCGTTCGCGGTGACGATGAGCCGCGCGGGCGGAACGCGCGGCTCGTAGCCGGGTGCGGAAAACGAAAGAGCCGGTCGACAGTGTCGACCGGCTCTAGAGGCGCCACCCGGAATCGAACCGGGGATAAAGGATTTGCAGTCCTCTGCCTTACCACTTGGCCATGGCGCCAAGGCTCGGAGTGTCTAGCTCGGTCACTCGAAGCTGTCAACACGCCCGTGCACTGGCGCGCCCTGCTTGTCCTTTCGGCACTCGTGAGCCGCCTCTGACGCGACATCTGCGATCCCACCAGCCGATCGCCGTGCAACCCGCTCCCGGCGAGTTCGTCCTTGCGGAGCCACGGGGCTACTTCACAGCGGTCGGCGTCGCCGGCATGGCCGCCCTAGGGACGCAGCATGAAGCGACGGCTTGCCCAACGCGTGACGAAAACCACACCTGACCTAGAGCGAGAGCTGTGTCACGCGCCAAGCGCCAGCCGCAGACGCCTCGCGACGGAGCGTCACGGGTGACGGCATCCGTCCGTCGACAGACTCGACGAACACTTTGACGCGGTCGTCGTCCTTGGTGACCTCACGGGGCTCCGTGTAGGCAATGACGAACGACGTCGGGTCGCCGCCCGCGAGGAACGCCTTGGTGTTTCGCCGCAGCTTCACCCACGAGAAGGCTTTGTAGTGCTCGATCGCGCGCGGGCCCTGCAACTGGCTGGAGTGCGTGAGCTGCTCAAGAACCAAGAAGGCGTGCTCGCGATTGTCCATGGTGGCGGCCGTGAACACGTGCTGGATAACGTCCCGGTAGGTGGCATCGGTAGACGGCATCGGGATGACGACCTCAGAGCCATCATCATGCTCGATGACAAGTGGACCGCCGACGGTCGCAGGCACGGCCTTGACGGCGCCGGGCGCGGGCTCAGCTGGTTTCGCTGGCGCAGCGGCAGCGACAGCAGCCTTGGCTGGCGGGCGCACTCGGATCGGGGCTGGGCCTGTGACGGCAGCCGCGGCCGGAACCGCAGCCGGACTCCTCGGCGCCTTCGCGTTCGTCACGCCATCGCCGACGAGGCCAACGAGCTGCTTAAGCAACCCTTCAATCGAGTCCAGCTTAGCCAGCACATCCTTCGCGGTCGGTTCGCTCACGGTCTTGCTCCTCTTGAGTTCGTCCCACCATAGCCGGTGAGCCGGCATCACGCGAGGGCCAGCGGTTCCCATCTGGGCTGCATCTTGCGGCGGCGCGACCGCGGAAGCGGAGGGCCCACCAAAGCCGGTCACCCGCGTCGTCGGGCATCGCTCCAAGCTCCTGCCTTGCTGCAGCAGTCCCATGAGCGAGTTTGATCTTTCGCGGCCAGCTACCGGTCTTTCGTCCCCGACCCGCGGACCGCCAACCGATCACCGATCGCGCACTCCAGCACGTCGAGGCCTAACATCAGCTGATTGTCGAAGCGAATCGCCGGGTTGGGATCGGCGGCGTGGCGCTGTGCGCGCTTGCCAGTCGCCGCAGCGCAGGCTTCGGCGCGCTTGGCGGCTTTCTGGTTGGGTGACTTGTAAGGCTTGTCCAGCGCACCAAGGTGCCCCCAGAGATTCTCCTCGCGGAAACCAAGCGGCATGTCGCCCTTGAAGTCTGGTGACACGGTGATGTCCGGCTGAACACCGACAACCTGGAGGGTGCGCCCAAGAGGGCTGTAGTACCGAGCGACGGTGAGCTTGATGTAGTAGTCGTCTTGGAGGATCGGAGAGTAGAGCGTCTGCACGCTGGCTTTGCCAAACGTCCGGTCCCCAATCACGAGACCGCGGCGGTTGTCTTGGACCGCGGAAGCAACGATCTCGGCGGCCGAGGCGGTGCCATCGTTGACGAGCACGACCATTGGCACATCCCACGTGTCTTCGGCGTGGGCCATGTACGACTCGTCCTCGCGTGCGCTGCGGTTCTTCACGGTCACGATCGTTCCGCCACGCAAGAAGCGGTCTGCAACCTTGATGCCTTGGTTGAGCAACCCACCGGAGTTGTTGCGCATGTCGAGGACCAAGCCTCGGAGCTTGCCGCTCTCAGTCGCGTCGACAAGCTCGTTGTACGCTCGGTCGAGGTCCCGATCCGTCGTTCGCACAAACCCGGTGATCTTGATGTAGCCGACGTCGCTCGCGCCTTTGATCAGTCGAGCCTGCACGTTTTTGGAGTCGATGCGCGCGCGTTGGATCGCGATGTCTTTCGGCTTCGGCAGCCCCTCGCGACGAACGGTCAGGACGACGGTGCTGCCACGGGGCCCGCGGATCCGAGACACGACCTTGCTCAACGACTCGTCCCGAGTGTTCTTGCCGTCGACCTTGATGATCTGGTCACCCGCGCGGAGGCCTGCTTTGACAGCAGGCTGTCCATCGATCGGGCTCTCAACGATGGTATATCGGGAGCTGGGACGCTTCGCGAGGATCGCTCCGATCCCGTCGAAGGACGCATCTGTTGTCTTCCGGGTGGAGTCCTCCCACGCAGCGCGTGCCACGAGCGACGAGTGCGGATCGAGCGCGTAGAGGTAGCCCTGAGCCGCCGCCACCCACGCTTTCTTGTAGGTCCAGCGGTCGACCGGCTTAAACTCGCGCTTGATGTAGGCCATGACGCGGTCGAAATCTTTGGCCGAGAACTTCGTGTCTCGCCACGCTTGCATCAGCGCCTTCGAGCGCGCGCGCTGAGCCGCTCGGCGCTTACGTAGCTCCTTGTCCGATAGCGCTTCGTTCGAGTCCTTGATCTCAACCTCGTCGAGCAGGACGAACGCGTCGCTGGGATGCAGCTTTCGCATCTTGCCGCTGAGCCCGCCCTCCTCGGCTTTGTCGTTCTTTCGGGCACGCCAGAACTTCTCCGGCAGCAGGATCTTGCCGCTCTTTTCGTGGGAACCAACCGCAAACGACGCGGCGTGAGCGTAGGAGAGCACGTCGTCATGGACGGGATCGATGTAGGCCTTACGCACCCGCTGGCGCACTTCCTCGAAGTTGCGCTGGTCGAATGAGACGTCGCCCCAATAGTCCTTCGGCTCATCGCTGTCGTCTGGGGAGTCCGCTGCCACGCTTGGCGCGAGCAGCGCACCTCCGCTGCCGCCGCGAGCAGCGAGCGTCCGGTCGCCCGGTTCGCCGTCAGCACTTGCGACGCCGCACGCAACAAGCCCTGCGAGCGATGTCGCGGCAAGGAGCCAGCCGAAGCAACGATACGACGCACACACGCGGCCCCGAAGGAGCCGTCCAGTGATGGCCGTGCGCTCTTGCGCGTCATTGGCTGACTCTCGCTCGACCAAATCGTGTCGATGCATCCGCTACCCACCTCAGTACAGAGAACCCGAACCTGATGCTTAGCGTATCCCGCTTCAGATCGAGGTTCAAACGCAGCCCACGGCCGCATGTCCTTCAACGGTGGTGACCGACGAGGTCTTCCTCAAGGGGTGAGATTTTCGCGACGTCACCCGCGACGAGGCTTCAGCCCCGCCCGGTATGGCCAAATCCGCCACCAGCACGCACCGTTTCACTGAGCTCCGCCACCTCAACAACCTCGGCACGCGCCACCGACGCCACAACGAGCTGTGCGATCCTCTCGCCAGCCGTCACTTCGAAGGGATCCGATCCAAGGTTGATGAGCAAGACGCCCACTTCGCCTCGATAGTCCGAGTCGATCGTGCCCGGGGCGTTCAGAACGGTCACACCGTGCTTGAACGCGAGTCCGCTCCGTGGCCGAACCTGCACCTCGAAACCCTCGGGTATCTCAAGCGCTAGCCCGGTCGGCACGAGCTTTCGCTCGCCGGGGTCGAGCGTACACGCGGCTGCTGCACGTACGTCCATCCCCGCCGCCCCGGCCGTCATATAACGAGGCAACTCACGTTGCTCGCCATGGCTGGGGCGAACCCACGCCACACGAAGGACCGGCGTAGGTGCCGGTCCTTCGCTAGGCGTGGAGAAACTCACTCTTCTTCTTCGGCGCCAGCGCCTTGCTCTTCGAGAGCCGCGCGACGCGAGAGCTTGATCTTGCCTTGACGGTCGATGCCGAGAACCTTCACGAGGACCTCGTCGCCTTCCTTGACCACGTCCTCGGTCTTGCGAACACGCTCGTCGGCGAGCTCCGAGATGTGGCAGAGACCATCCGTACCCGGCATGATCGTCACGAACGCACCAAACTCGACCGTCTTAGCAACGGTGCCCAAGTAGATGCGGCCGACCTCGGGCTCTTCCGTGTAGGCGCGAATGAGCTCGATAGCCTTCGCAGCAGCCTCACCGTTGGTCGCAGCAACGTTGACGCAACCGTCGTCGTTGATGTCGATCTCGGTGCCCGTCTCAGCAATGATGCCACGGATGTGCTTGCCGCCGGGACCGATCAGGTCGCGGATCTTCTCTTTGTCGATCAGGACCGTGAAGATACGCGGCGCGTAGTCCGACAGGTCTTCGGCCGGCTCGCTGACGGCCTTGTTCATCTCGCTAAGGATGTGGAGACGACCGTCCTTGGCCTGACCAAGCGCCGTTGTGAGGACGTCCCAGCCAAGCTTCTTGACCTTGATGTCCATCTGCAGCGCGGTGATGCCCGCCTCGGTGCCCACGACCTTGAAGTCCATGTCGCCGAGGTGGTCCTCGTCGCCGAGGATGTCACTGAGCACGACCATCTTGTCGCCCTCTTCGATGAGCCCCATCGCGATACCAGCGACAGGGGCCTTCGTGGGAACGCCGGCGGCCATCAGCGCAAGCGATGCGCCACAGACCGTCGCCATCGACGAAGAGCCGTTCGACTCAAGAATCTCGCCCACGACCCGAATGGTGTAGGGGAAGTCCTCAGCCGAGGGCAGCACCGGAGAGACACCGCGCCAAGCCAGGTTGCCGTGACCGATCTCGCGACGCCCCGGTCCACGCATCATGCGGACTTCGCCGACCGAGAAGGCCGGGAAGTTGTAGTGGAGGAGGAAGCGGCGGAACGACTCACCAGAGAGCGAGTCGATGCGCTGCTCGTCTTTTTTGGTACCGAACGTGATGGTGACAAGCGCCTGCGTCTCACCGCGGGTGAACACGGCCGAGCCGTGCGTACGCGGCAGCACGTTGGTCTGGCAGTCGATCTCGCGGATATCGGTGGTCTTACGACCGTCGATGCGCGTGCCGTCCTCGATGACCTTGCGGCGAACAACCTCGCCCTTGAGGTGCGAGACGATGTCCTTGACCTCGCCCTTCCGCTCGGCGCCCTCGTCGCCGAGCTCGGCGATGACCTCTTGCGAGATCGTCTTCATCGCGGCGTAGCGCGGAAGCTTCTCGGCGATGAACGCAGCCTTCTTGACCTTGTCGAGCGCGAGCTCGCGAACCTTCGACTCGAAGCCGTGGTCTTTCTCCGGCGGGGTGAAGGCGTGCTTGTCTTTGCCGACCTTCTTGCGGAGTGCCTCGATGGCGCCGAAGACAGGCTCAAGCGCCTCAGCACCGAAGCGCAGTGCGGCGACGGCGTCCTCTTCGCTGACTTCGTTGGCAGAGCCCTCGACCATCACAACGCCCTTGGCGTGTGCGGCGAGCAGGATCTCGAGGTCAAGCTCACCGCGCTCCGTGATGGGCGGGCAGATGGTGAACTCACCGTCCTTCATGCCGACGATTGCGCCAGCCAAGGGACCGACGCCGTCGGCCCATGGGATGTCGCTGATGTGAAGCGCCGCCGAGGCACCGATGAGCCCGCAGACGCCAGGGTCCGTGTCGTGGTCAACCGAGAGCACGGTCGCGACAACCTGAACTTCGTTTTTGAAGCCTTCCGGGAAGAGCGGACGAATCGGACGGTCGATGAGACGGGCCATGAGCGTCGCCGACTCCGGCGGACGCGCCTCGCGCTTGAAGAAGCCGCCTGGAATCTTGCCTGCCGAGTACGTCTTCTCTTGGATGTCGACGACCAACGGGAAGAAGTCCAGGCCACGCCGCGGTGCGTAGCTGGTGGTGACCGTCACGAGGACAACCGTCTCGCCGTGGGTCACGACAACGCTACCGGAAGCCTGCTTGGCTAGACGGCCTGACTCGATCGTGAGTGTGCGGCCACCGAACTCGATGGACTCGCTTGCAATATTAGTGAAGAGCGCCACGTGGGCCTCCTTAGATGTGTGGGTTCTTGGTTTGTTGACGACAGATGAGTGCGAGACGCACCACTCCGTCGCGGCCTCTTGCGAGGCTCCGGGCTAGAGGACAGCCGTAGCCGCCCAGGCGGTGTGCCTACTTACGTAGCCCCAAGGACCCGATCAGCGTTCGGTAACGCTCAACGTCGATCGCTTTCAGGTAGTTCAGAAGCCGACGGCGCTGTCCAACAAGCTTCAGCAACCCGCGACGCGAGTGGTGATCCTTCTTGTGACCGCCGAAATGGCCTGTGAGTCCCTTGATACGCTCCGACAGCAGCGCGACCTGTACCTCAGGCGACCCAGTGTCACCCTCTGCGCGCTTGTAGTTATCGATAATCTCTTTCTTTTTCTCAGGCGTCATTGCCACTGAGCGTCTCCGTGTTTTCGTAGTCCTTCGTAAAGCGCGCGAAACCTATACGCCTGCCGAATCACTGTCAACAGCCCGTTCACCTCCGCGGACAGGCATTGTGGCGTGCCCCAGACGCTACGCAGCTTGGTGTGCCGAAGTGGGCGTTACAACGCGTGCAGCTAGCCGATTCCAGGCGAGCGCCTCAAGCGTCAGAGGCCGGCGGCGGCGGGTCCTCAAACCGGAACCCGCGCACGACCGTCCACGCACCCGACACCACCTCAACCATTGCCACCGCGACGCCATCTGGACTCACAGCGATGGCACGTTCTCCGTCGGAGACGTCGGCCGCTGGCTGAGCGCGTCCATGTCGCAGACCTTCGCTCTGGGCCGCGTCGAGCACGACGGTGGCCACGTCGGGCACGGCCTTGTCGACTGGAATGATCGCGCTTGCATCAAGCCCGTCGAGCGCGTGGGCGTGCTCGATATGGTGATGCCCAGACTGAGTCCGTCGCAGTGCGCCAAGGTGCGCCGGCAGCCCAAGACGAACGCCAAGGTCACGCGCGAACGACCGCACGTAGAACCCCTTGTGCACGTGCAGCTCGATGTCGGCCCAGTCGACACCCACGCCGAGCAGAGTCGCCTCGGTGCACGTCGCTGGCCGCTCTTCGACCTCGAACACCTCACCGGCACGGGCTCGGCTCATATGTGAACGCCCGTCTTTCTTGAGCGCCGAGTAGCGCGGTGGCCGCTGGGGATGCGTGCCGATAAACGTCTCAAGCGCACTCGCGACCGCTGCCTCGGTGACCATGCCGGCCACAATCTCCCGAGTCTCAACGACCGCGCCTTCTCGATCCAACGTATCGGTCGCCACCCCAAACAGGACGCGTGCCCGATAGACCTTGTCATCGGCGATGAGCCACGGACTCAGCTTGGTCGCCTCGCCGAAGAGCGCCACCATCACACCCGATGCCGCCGGATCCAGTGTCCCCGCATGCCCCGCGCGCGACGCTCCGACAGCGCGCTGCGCGCTGCGCAACACGGTAAACGACGTCGGCCCAACCGGCTTGTCGATGATGAGGACCCCGTGCGGTCCCCCGCGGCGACGTCGTCGCCCCACCTACTCTTCCTCGCGGTGGTCCTCGGGGATATCGAGGGTCGACAAGATATCGTCGATACGGCGACCACGCGTGAGCGCGTCATCATGCATGAAGCGTAGCTCCGGCGTGATACGAGCGTTGATCCCACGCCCCACGACCGTCCGCAAGTAGCCGTTCGCGCGACCGAAGGCGCTCGTTGCAGCCTCTTGGTCGCCGTCGATGAGGTAGTAGTAGACCCGCGCTAGGCTAAGGTCTCGCGTGACCTCAACGTCGGTGATGACGACCGAGCGAAGCGCCTCCTCTCGAGAGTCTCGCTGGAGGGAGATCGCCAGGATCTGCTTGATCTGGCTCGAGAGCCGGTCGGTGCGTCGGAATGGACGTTTTGCCATGATGGTCTCTCAGTCCCACAGCGAACGGGCAGCGCCTCAAGCGTCCTCAGCGGACCGTTGTGGTCGCTCGGCGAAAAACGAGAAGGAAAACTACAGCGAGGCAAACTCACACGACGCGTTGGCCTCGACTCCAAGACCAACTCGCCAAGCACCACAAACCCCAGCCAAAGCCGGCCGAGTGCTCACGTCGCACGCAAGCAGCCTCGGCGACTCCTGCTAGATGTCGAGCGTCTGCGCAACTTCGATAAGCTCAAAGCACTCGATCTCGTCGCCAACCTTCACATCGTTGTAGTTCTCGATGTGCGCACCACACTCGTGGCCGCGGTCGACTTCCATGACGTTCTCTTTGAACCGACGGAGCGAGTCCAAGCGGCTCTCAGTGATGACGATTCCGTCACGGACCAGTCGGCATCGCGCGTTTCGAACAAGCTTGCCTTGAAGAACAGCGCAACCCGCAACGGTACCGACCTTCGGGACGCCAAAGGTGTCTCGAATGGCGGCCTTACCGAGGAAGCGCTCCTCGATGTTGGGCGAGAGCATGCCCTCCATCGCGGCTTTGACGTCGTCAACAGCCGTGTAGATGACCGAGTAGAGCCGAATGTCGACCGACTCTTGCTCGGCCAGGCTCTTCGCGTTCTTCTCTGGCCGGACGTTGAAGCCGATGATGACGCCGTTGGACGCCGACGCCAAGTTCACATCCGACTCGCTGATCGCACCCACAGCCGCGTGCACGATACGCACTTCAATCTCGGGGTGGGTCAGCTTACCGAACGCGTGTCGCAGCGCCTCCAACGAGCCCTGTACGTCGGACTTGATGATGAGGTTGAGCGACTGGACGTCACCTGCGGCGACATGCTCGAGCAGGTCGTCGAGGGAGACACGTCGCGACTTGCGCTCTTCGGCAAGGCGCTTCTCGCGCTCTTTGTCTTCAAGGTGGCTGACGACCTGGCGGCCATCACGCTCGTCCTTGACCACAAAGAAACGCTCCGAAGGAGGCGGCACTTCGTTGAGGCCCAAGACCTCGACGGGGGTCGCCGGACCGACCTGCTTGACCTGACGGCCACGGTCGTCGACGAGCGCGCGAACGCGGCCCATCGCCTTGCCAGCAACGACGATGTCGCCCCGGCTCAGCGTGCCTTCCTGCACGAGCACCGTTGCGACGGGACCACGCCCCTTGCTGAGCTCGGCCTCGACAACCACGCCCATGGCGGGCTTGTCGGCAATGGCCTGAAGCTCCAGCACGTCGGACTGCAGAATCACTGACTCAAGCAGTTGGTCAACGCCCTGGCCTGTCTTCGCCGACACCTCAACGATCTGAGCGTCGCCGCCCCAAGCCTCGTCGATAATGCCGAACTCGGTCAGCTGCTGCTTGACCTTCTCTGGGTTGGCCTCTGGCTTGTCGATCTTGTTCATGGCCACGACGAGCGGGACGCCAGCCGCCTTAGCATGGTTGATCGCCTCAGCCGTCTGCGGCTTCACACCGTCGTCGGCAGCAATCACAAGGATGACAACGTCGGTGACCTGAGCACCGCGTGCGCGCATCGCCGTAAAGGCCGCGTGACCCGGTGTATCGAGGAACACGACCGAGCGCTTTCCATCAGCCACCTTCACCGGCACCTTGTAGGCACCGATGTGCTGGGTGATGCCGCCGGCCTCGCCCGCGGCAACACGCGCTTTCCGGATGTAGTCGAGCAGCGACGTCTTACCGTGGTCGACGTGACCCATCACCGTCACAACCGGGTCTCGACGAACAAAATCCTTTTCGTCGGTGTCGACCTTCGGGATGAAGCTCTCGATGTCGAACGCGACGTTTTCAACCGTGAAGTTGAACTCCTCGGCGACGAGCGACACGGTGTCGAGGTCGAGGACGTGGTTGACCGTGACCATCTCTCCCATACCCATCAGAATCTTGATGATCTCCGATGCTTTGACAGAGAGCTGCTGCGCCAGCGCGCCGACAGTGATGGTCTCTTCCATCTTGACGACACGCTTGGATGCCTTCGGAACCGTGACTTCCGTCGCTGCGCCGGTACGCACTTTGCGCTGACCGCGACGCTTGCCTCGCATGCGAGACGAACGGTCGTTGAACCGACGGTCCTTGTGGCGTTCCCATGCGACACGGCCGCCACCAGGAGCACCACCGCCTCGACGTGCTTTCTTCCTGCGAGGATCACCCGCTGGCAGCATGCCGGGCACGGGCCCGGGAGGGCCACCGGGTCCTCGAGGTCCGCCGGGAGGCCCACCTGGTCCGCGCGGACCACCGCCAGGACGCGGACCGCGAGCCACGCGATCGGCTCGGCGCTGAGCTTCGACGATGAGGTTCTGGGTCAGGCCCGGATCGAGCCGGCGCACGACCTTGACGAACGACTCGCGGTTCTCGACGGGCTCTTCGACGATCTTCTTGTTCTCGCCGGTGTTGACCGCCTCGAAGTCCGAGTAGTTCGAAGAGGCGACCGCCTGCACGACTTTCGGCTTGGGTGCTGGCGCCACCGTCGTCGGCGCAACCGGCTCGGCTGCAACCGGCGCTGCCGCGGCGACCTCAACGACCGGCGCAGCGGGCGCAGCGGTGGGCGCAGGCGCCTCAACCACAGGCTCCGGCGCGGGTCCAGGTGCGGGCGCAGGCGCCTCGACCACAGGCTCCGGCGCAGGCGCGGGTGCCGCAACAACGGGGGCGGGCTGCGGCGCGGGCTCTGGAGCCGGCGCGACGACCTCTGCCACCGGGGTGCGAGCCGTCGCAGCCGCTACGGGCGCTGGCTTCGGCTCGGCAGCCACAACGGGCTGCGGCGTTGCCTGCACTTCGGACTCATCGCGAGCGCGGCGACGCCGACGCACCACGGTGCGTCCAACGCGCTTTTGGGTCACGCCTACAGATGGCGCCGCTTTCAGTGCGGCGCGAACGCGTTCGGCGTCACCCTCACCCAGCTGGGTAAGGTGGCCATTGTCGACCGTAATCGAGAGTTCCTCGCAGCGTTGGACAACCATCGCTGCTTCAAGGCCCATCTCTTTGGCCAATTCGTATACACGGACCTTGCTCATGCGCTCACTGTATTTACGGGGCGGGACGCGGTGTTACACGCCCTCGGAATCCAAAGGCGGCGCTTCATACCACCCGACTTATTGAAAGTAAACTCCGACGCGCCGCGGATCAGAAAGTCCAGCCGAGCCGCTAATCCTGCGGCTCCGACCGTGATCACACGGGTGTCTCCTGACAGATACCGGTCGACGACCTCAGAGAGGCCCTTCGTCCCGCTATCATCGCAGTCCACGTGGCATGCTCCGCCACGTAGCCCTCGCTCCAAGGTTCGCTCTAGCGCGACCCCGAAGCTCTTCGAGAGCAGCGGAATCAGTTCCGCTGCTGTTGTCTTGCGTAAGACTGGCACCCGCTGGAAGACGCGACGCTTGTCCGCGACCGCAAGGCAGTGCCGAGCAGGACCGAGGTGGACACCTCGGCCCGCCACGCGGCGCTTCAGGTCAACGCGCACCTGCCCATCCTCGCACGCAAAGCGTACGAGCTGGGAAGCAGGCATCTTGGCGCGGCATGCTGCACATGACCGCATCGTTGACCTGAGCCGGTGTTCACTGTTGGCCACCTGCGGGTGCAGCCTCCTGTACATCGTCGGTTGCCGCGGCGGCCTCGGCTGGCGCAGCAGTCTCTCCGTCAGCTGCCGGCGCCTCGTCGATGTGACGCTCGGTCACCACGACCAGCGCCTCGACTTCGCCGGCGTACAGACGATTCATCGATCCCTGTCGACCGTCTGGCCCCCAGAGCTTGTTCGTTGCACGAGCCTCAAGCAGGTCTTCGCAGACGTCCTGAATCCCCTCAGCGTAGTCTTCGTCGACGCCTGGGATCGCGGTCAGCTCAATGGGGTCGGCGTTGATGATGTTCTCGGCCGAGTGGAAGCCCAGCTTGAACATGTACTCGACGTCATCGGCTTCAAAGTCGGGAGCATAGAGCGCCAGGTAGTAGCGCAGCTCGTCTTTGAGCTCGTTGACCTTCGACTCGCTGTTGATGTCGATGCGCCAACCTACAAGCTGTGAGGCAAGTCGCACGTTCTGGCCACGGCGTCCGATCGCGAGCGAGAGCTGGTCGTCAGGAACGATGAGCTCGATGGTCTCGTTCTTCTCGTCAATCAGGACACGAACGACGTCGGCAGGCGCGATGGCATTGCAGACGAACTTCGCAACGTCCTCCGAGAAGGGAACGATGTCGATCTTCTCACCACGCAGCTCCTGAACGACCGCCTGGACGCGAGAGCCTTTGATTCCAACGCACGCGCCGACCGGGTCGACATCAGCGTCACGGCTGGCTACCGCGATCTTGGTTCGCTCGCCAGGCTCCCGGGCGACAGCGACGATCCGAACGATGCCCTCGTAGATCTCAGGCACCTCCATCTCAAAGAGCTTGTAGATGAGGCCCGGATCGGTGCGGCTCAGGATGATCTGTGGTCCGCGCGAGTCGGCGCGGATTTCTTTCACATAGGCTTGGACTCGGTCACCAGCGCGGTAGCTCTCTCGGTGCATCTGCTCGCGACTCGGGAGGATCCCCTCGGCACGCGGCAGCGCAACGATGACGTGACCGCGCTCGAAGCGACGTGCACGACCGGTGACGATCTCACCCTCGCGGTCTTTGTACTCTTCGAAGACTCGAGCGCGCTCGGCCTCGCGAACGCGCTGAATAATGACCTGCTTGGCGGTCTGGGCCGCAATCCGACCGAAGGTCTGGCGGGCCTGCTTGATTCCCAGGATGTCGCCGAACTTCTTGTCTTCGTCCTCGGCCTGCTTTTTGTCGCGGTCGAGGTAGAAGATCTGGAAGCCCAGCTGGTCGCCGACTTCCGCCTCGGGGTCGACGCGCATGGCCTGGTCGATGGTGATCTCGACGGACTCGTCGTCGACCTCGTCCACCACCTCCATGAACTGGAGCAGCTCGACTTGCCCGGTGTCGGAGTTGAACGTGGCTTCTAGCTCACGGTCTGCACCGAACACCTTGTGGGCCGCCGTCTCGATGGCGCTCTCGATAGCCGAGACGAGCACGTCGCGGCTGATGTCCTTCTCCTTGGCCACGAGGTCCAGAGTCAGATTTAGATTATCGACATCCATCGTCTTGCTCCTCCATCACGCGGTGCGCGCGACTGTGGCGGTGAACCGAAGCCCCCGCTGCTAAAACTCAAACTCAAGGTTGGCGCGCTGAATCAGGCGATAGGGCACGACCACGGACTCGCCACGCACATCGAGGGTCACTGCCTCGTCGTCTGCTGTGGCGATCGGCGCGATAAAGAACGACTCGCCATCGACCGGCACCCGCGTCTTCACGCGGGTCTTCATTCCGACGGCACGCCGGAAGTGTGAGGGCGTGCGTAGCGGACGGTTGACGCCTGGGGATGAGACCTCGAGCGTGTACGCGTCGGCAATGAGGTCCTCAACATCGAGCAGTGGCGAGATGAGCTTGGAGACCCGTGCACAGTCCGTCACGCTCACGCCGTCGGTCGCCAGCGTCTCGCCGGGGACGCGGGCAGGCGGCTTGTAGTCGACGCGGCCGGCGCGGTCGATCATGACGCGCAGCAAGTAGCGCTTCGGCCCTCGGTTGAGAACGAGGTCCACCAGCTCAAACCCTTCGCGGGCTGCCACGGGCTCGATCATGCCGATCAGCCTGTCGATGGTCTCTGCTAGTCGTTCGTTGCCCATAAAAAAAAGCGGGCCAGAAAGCCCACTTCAGGTGCCTCCAAGAGGTATTGAAGTGTATCGAGCGCCGGCCTTACCACGCGGCAGGATGCACGACAAGGATGCTGTTTCCGGTTATCCTATAGCCTAGCAAGCTCGGTACCCGAGCTGCTTGTCCGTGTCTTCTCTCACCGCTGGGGCTTTACTGCTGGGCCAGACACAACGCCACCTCGCTGCGCTTGTCGTGCTGACCTCTGCGGTGTCGCTCTCTGAGCCGAGCGCCGCTGCTTCCGGCGACCAGGTGCTGACGGTCACCGAGAGCGAGCTCGACGGTGAGCGTTTCTCGCTGGTCCTCGAAGTGAACTTCGGAGTCCGCGACGAAAGTCCGACCAGCTGGGGCAGCGCGGCAGCAACGCTTGCCGCGCTGGTCGCGGGACCGACCGACGGCTTTGCAGCTTTCGACCTCGACACGCTCGCCGGGCGGGCCGGCATCGTGACAACGGGCGCGCTGGGCTGGACGAAGCTGCGCATCACGATGACGGGGCCTTCCGAGAGCTTCGAGTTCGCGTTTTGGCTGGCAGCGGCCAGGCTACGTTCGAGCGCCTTACCTCCGAGCGACGTTCGTCAGGGACTCGCCCGCGGCGCGTTGTCCTCAAGCCCTAAGGACGCCCCACCGGCTGTCTCTGCAGAGGGCGACGGCTTCGACCACGCGTTGTCCCTGCTCTTCGGTCCGCGCCTTGCGGCATCCTCGCGTGCCTCGATCGAGCGCGCGTCACAGGAGAGTGCCGCCCACTCGCGACTGGTCGAGGCGGTCCTCACGACCCGCCGGGTCTCCGCGACGGTTGTGGGGCCACGCCGGCTGCTTGAGCGCGTCCCGGCCCTGACGACGCGCTACCTACGCCAAGCGCGCCGAGGTCGCGTTGAGCCCGTGCCTCTGCAACCTCCTCAACCAGCCCTGCCCCCCACGGACGTCACCGGACGACGTCTCGCGCTGCGGCATACCGTGGATGCGCGCCACCTGGTCACGCTGGCATGGGACACAACAGGAGTTGCGCGGATTCTCGATCTCAAGCCCCACGACATGATGGCGCGTCTGCTCGCGGTCGAGACACTCATGACCGCAGCTGGCGGCCCGGTCGCGCGCGACCTTATCGACAACCACGGTCTCGCGCGACAGATCTGGTCGCACCGTCGGAGCGGTGAGCACTCCGCGGTCGGCCTGACCGCCGAGGTTCGGGGCCGACAGCTCGCCGAAGCCCGGTCACGACTGGTCGCGAGCATCGAGCAGCTCGGTTCGCGACGGCTTGAGCGCCGGCTGATGCGCGGTATCAGCCGCATCGCGGTCATGCGCCTCGACGCGCGCTGGAGTGCACCTGAGACCAGAGCTGCACTCGTTCAAGAGCTGCGACGGCTCAGCAGCGAAGCCCCTGCCGCTGTCTTCTCACAGCTTCGCGCCGCGCTCGTGAGCTTGGAGCCGGCCGATATGCGCGACTTCGCGAGCTACGCATTCGCCAGCGACCGGCTGGCCATCGTTGAGATGATGCCGACGTCGATGCCGGCCGAAAACGATGTGGTGGTCGATGCCGACACCTCCAACCGCTTCCTTCGAATCCTCGTTGACCTGCGCTGTCCGAAGCCAGGGAACCCGCGCCGAGCCGAGGACTTGTTAGCGACGAAGTACCAACTCAGCGGAGAGCAATACGTCGCGCTGAGTCGAGCGATCGCCCGGCAACCTCGACGTCTTCGCGACCTGAACTCCGAGGCAGAGATGCGTTGCCTTGAGCACACGCGACTGCTTGAGGTGGTCAACGACACGCGCGCCCTCGCGCTCCACAAGGCGCTAGCGTGTGGCCCGGCCCAAGTGGACGACAGTGACCGCCGAGAGGCTCTCCAGTCGTCGATCTTCGACCGATTCGACCTCGATCCGTCCATCTACCGGCCACGCATGGCGCTCGCTGCTGAGGACATGTCAATGCGCGTGAAGCTCGCCGCGATTGACGCCCGCTGCAAGCCGCTCCATGGACCTGCGAGTCGCCGACCATGAACCCAATGGACCTTCTTGTCGTTCGGCAACGACCGCTCAGATCCAGCGCGCGGCATGCCCGCGGGTTCATTGGCCTCGCTCAGTGCGTGGTGTTGGCCGTGCTCGTCGGTTGCGCGTCCAACGGCACCGCACCTGCGCGCACCAGCTGGACGCTCGGGCCACCGCCACTCGTTGTGCCCGTCCCGCCCGGTGCGCCTAGCGTTCGTGCTGACGTCGCTGACAACGGCGCGCGCATCGTTAGGGTGCCGGCGAGCGACTCAACCTTTCGCGCGGGGCTCTTCGTGTCGGCGTCGCCGTGGACGACACCGCGTGAGTTGCAGGGCATCGAGGCGTTTTGGGTGGACGCCGCGACGCTTGCAACCGAAGGCGACCCAGATCGGACAACTCGCCCGCACCAGCGTGCATTGCTCTTGGGAGGAGAGCTGACGGCATACAGCGACGGCCAGCTCCTCGGCTGGGTTGTGGCCGGACCACGCACGGAGGCGGGCAGACTGATCCAACTCCTCTCGGATGTCGCGACGCGCCCAACGTTTCCTGCGACCCGAGTCCAAGCGCTCGCTGAGCGGGAGCGCGAGCGGATCGAGCACGCTGCAGATCGGCCGCACCGACGGGGTCGTGCGCTGGCGATCGGTGCAGCCCTCAATGAGGACCGAGCGCTCTGGAGCGCGACCGCCCCACGCACGTTGGCGTCGGTGCAGCGCGACGACTTGGCACGACTCCAGCGGCGCTTGGTCAGCCCTGAGCGCGCGACACTGGTCGTTGCCGGTGACGTCGATCGTGAGCAGCTTCGGCCCCTGACCGACTGGCGGTCGGAGCCAGTCGAGCTCGGCGTACAAACACGATGCGTCCGCCCAAAGGCGGCCGGGCGGTACCTCTCCGCGAACAAGGACCGCGCGAGCCTGTGGCTTGCACGCAAGGCCCCGTCGAGACTCCAGCAGCCCGCTCGACGGGCTTGGGAGCAGGTCCTGACGCACGCGCGCTGGCGCGGGCTGCAAACGCTTCGCGACAACGGTCTCCGCGTCGAGTTCGTTGAGTTTGGCAACGAGGCGGTCCTGCTGGTTACCGCCAAGGGACCCACGTGGCAGGCCTCCGAGCTTGCCGACAAGCTGCTCGCGATCCTGGGTTCGACGCACGGCGGCACGCCGCCTACCCGAGATGCGAGCTGGCTCAAACGCCACAACGAACCGCTAGCGCAGGCCGCAATCAGTGCCATCGAGAACCCTCGGGCGCCGTCATCCGAAGACTTCGAGCGAGCACGGCGGGAGCTTGGCGCTCGTGACGCGTGGGGCTGGGTCGGTGCAGGGGGAGTTGGCATTAGCGACGCGCTGAAGCGCTGGGGAGCAGCGGAGACGTGGCGGCCCGAGCGCCTTGGCTGCCGTTCGCGGTAACCAAAAGCCGTTGCGAAAAGGCCGCGCGCTGTCTAGTAACGGCGTCGGCAGCGGGTTGTTCGCGCCTTCGCACGACCCTCAAACCACAGGATCCCAAGGAGCCCTTTGAGCCGGCCAGAGGAAAAACAAGATGTGGGCCTCGTAGGCGGCAGCATCGATGCTCGAGTCGACAACGCACGGGTCCCCCCCCTGGACGCCGCCCACGTTCTTGCGCCCTTCCGACGCCCGGCCGATCGGCCGGAGTTCGAAGACTTCGTGCGGCAGGGCAACCTCCACCTTGAGGTCGGGTTCGGCCGCCCGCACCACCTCTGCGATCTGGCCGCAGCTAAGCCAGACGCACAGGTCCTTGGGTTCGAGATTCGGCGGCGATGGGTCCAGCAAGCGTCGACGCGAGCGACTCGCGACGGACTCACGAACGTTCGGGCGGTCGAGGGCGATGCACGCCCCTACATCGAACGACTCATACCCAGTGGCGGGCTTGCCGCCGCCTACGTGTTGTTCCCCGACCCGTGGTGGAAGAAAAAGCACCACAAGCGGCGGGTGTTTCAACCAGGGTTCATCGCCACGCTGGCCGATCGGCTCAAGCCAGGTGGAATCGTCGTCGCCAAGACTGACGTCGAAGCGTACGCTGACCTCATCGATGAGCTCTTTTTCGACTCAGCGGACTTTACGCTCGCTGGGACTAACTACGCTGACCCCGTCCTCGGCACCCTTCCTCGCTCCCATCGAGAGAAGAAGTGTGTGGAGCTCGGCATACCCGTCTACCAGTTCCGTTTTGTCAGGGAGGCATCCCCATGAATGACGTCCGCTGGCTGCCGATGATCGCAGCATTGATAATCGCATTCGCCTACTTTGGCATCGTGATGCAGGGCAAGCTTCGGCTGCTGCTCGTGTCCGAACACCGACAGCGATTCTTCACGCAGTTCCCGCGCCGAATCAGCAACGTCATGACGTACGCGTTCGGTCAGAAGAAGATGTTTAAGGAGAAGAAGGCCGGCATCATGCACGCCTTCATCTTCTGGGGCTTCCTCGTCCTCCAGATCCGAACCTTCTACCTCATCTACTGTGCGTTCGATCCGACGGCGAAGATTCCCTTCGGAATCCACCACCCGTACGCGCTTCTTAAAGACATCACGGAAGTCGTCGTCCTCGGCATGATCGGCTACGCGCTCTACCGGCGTCTCGTGACCAAGCCGAAGCGCCTGACGCTCTCCGGCGAAGCCATCTTCATCCTGTTGATGTTGGCAGCGCTCATGATCAGCGACTTCATGGTCGACGGCTTCGCGTTCGCCCTCGCTCGCATGCCTGAAAACTACACCGACGCGATGTTCTTCGACTGGGCGAACATCACCGACCAGCTCGGGGCGGTAGCCGAGGAAGCAGCTTGGGCGCCCGTCGGAAACCTCTTCTCACACATGTTCTCCGGGATGTCCCACGCAGGTCTCGTCTCCGGGATGGAGATCTCCTACTGGGTCCATATCTTCATCGTCCTGACGCTGCTCAACGTGCTCCCAGGCAGCAAGCACTTCCACGTCATCACGGCCATCCCCAATGTCCTGTTCAGCGACCACGCGATTCGACCGCGCGGCGCGATCGAGCCCATCGAGGACCTCGAGCATCAGGAAACGTTCGGCGTTGGCGATGTCGCCGACTTCACGTGGAACCAGTACCTCGATCTCTACAGCTGCACGGAGTGCGGCCGGTGCGAGGTCAACTGCCCCACGACCATCACCGGCAAGACGCTCAACCCGAAGTGGCTGATCGTCAACATCCGAAACCACCTCTACAACCGGGAAAAGGAGCTGCTGGCCGGCGACAAAGACCTGGCCGGGTGGGAAGTCGAGAAGCACCCCAACACGCTCGTCGATGACGTGTCGTTCGCTGCTATCTGGGACTGCACCACGTGCCGCGCGTGCTCTGAGGCCTGCCCCGTCATGATCGAGCACGTCGACAAGGTCGTCGACCTTCGTCGCCACCTCGTCCTGATGGAGGCGAACTTCCCGCAGGAGCTCGGGGCCACGCTCAAGAACCTTGAGAGCAAGGGCAACCCGTGGGGACTGCCGACAGGTGACCGTGCCAACTGGTCGGAGGGGCTTGAGGTCCCACATCTGTCCGAGAAACCCGACGCCGAGTACGTGTTCTGGGTTGGCTGCGCCGGGGCGTACGACGACCGCCAGAAGAAGGTCTCTCGTGCACTCGTCAAGCTCATGCACGAGGCCAAGATCTCGTTTGCTGTCCTAGGAAACGACGAGGGCTGCACGGGCGACCCGGCGCGTCGCGCCGGCAACGAGTACCTGTTCCAGATGCAGGCAACGGCCAACGTCGAGATGCTCAAAGGCTACGAAGCCGACAAGAAGAAGCTCGTGACGCACTGCCCTCACTGCTTCAACACGATTCAGAACGAGTACCCAGACTTTGGTGGCCAGTTCGAGATCATCCACCACAGCACGCTCATCGATCGGCTGATTGCTGACGGAAAGATCCGTCCCAAGCAGACTCCGGAAGGAAGCAAGAGAGTCACGTATCACGACTCCTGCTACATCGGGCGCTACAACGACGTGTACGAAGAGCCGCGCAAGGCGCTCAGCGCGATTCCTGGCCTTGAGCTCAAGGAAATGGCGCGCAACCGGACCACCGGCATGTGCTGTGGCGCTGGCGGAGCTCGCGTGTGGATGGAAGAGCATGACGGCGACCGAATCAACCATGTCCGTGTTGAGCACGCGCTTGAGACCAAGGCCGACACGATTGCGGTCGCATGTCCGTTCTGCAACCTCATGATGGCCGACGGCATCGGCACGAAGGGCGTTGAGGTTAAGTCGAAGGACATCGCGGAGCTCGTCCTCGAGTCGCTCGGCTAGCGTCTTGTGCGCGCTCGAGCGGCTAGCCGGCTAGGCGGCTAGTCATGCCTGCGCACGCGTCGAAGACGAGCAACGACGGCACTTGGGCACCCGTGCGGGCCAGCGACTGGCGTTTTGGGTCAGCGCTCTCGCGCGGCTTTCTCTCGCCTAAGCCCGCTGTGGTCGTGCTCACTTCAGCACGAGGCCAGTGTTGCCGCGGTGTCGGGGGAGATTCCGTCTAGGATTGGCGCGCAGGTGGTGGAAGCCTCACGCGTTACCCCGGACAACGAAGAACGACCTCACGTTCCAAGCGACGCTGCTCCTGCGTTGCCAGCGTTCCGGCAGAGACGTCGTCGGTGCGCCACACGCAACGTCACGATGCGAGATTTAGCGGACTGGCGGGTCAATTCAAGAGCGAGCGACGAGCGCGGCTCTACGTGGACTTGAGGACCTCGAGTTCAACGGGAGCTGCGCGCCTGAGCCCCGCGTTGAGCGCTTCGCAGCGTCATCAGACGTTTGCACTTCGGGCAACGCTGCTAGCCTCGACTTTAGCCATTTTGAGAATCGGAGGCTTCGCTGTCTCCAGGTGCCCTCTCTTTTTGGCCGAGACGGGGTCATGAACGGGTCGACGAGAATGGATTGCTCGACCGATGCCGGTACCGCGGGGGGATACGCCGATTGTTGTGATGCTGGCAAAGCACACGGAGATTCGATGCCGAGTGCTCTCCGCCGAGTGCAAAGGGGTGGATGTGGTCGAGCTGCAGCCTGTGCGTCGCCACACACCGCTGCGACGTCTTTGGGTCACGATACGTGCATCGCTCACCGTCACGTTCAAAGACCTTCCGGACAACCTTTGCAGGGACGTGGCGCGAGCGCGCTCCTGCGACGGTCCCCGGGGATCGTGCTTCTGCGTCGCAGGTTTGGGGCTTCGTGGCGCCATTGATTGGGGCCGCGTTGGTCTGCTTGGGCCGCTTCACGTCGGCTCGATGGCG
>CALHXW010000083.1 GCA_938040325.1 uncultured bacterium
GCTCGACGATGACACCGACCCCGCATGGAGTGACCACATGACACGCTTGACCTCATCTCTCTCATGGCTGACCACCGCCATGGTGTTCACCGCGCTGAGCTTCACCGCTTGCGACGCTGACACGAACCCAGCAACCAACAACGGCCCCGACGACGAAGAGACCTTCGAGTACAACAACTTCGCGCTGAGCGCCGACGACGAAGCCGACGATGGCTTCAACGAGGCCGCCGACCCCAGCGCACTGCTGACGGAGCTCGACGACGAGACGGGCGACGACGACAGCGACGCTTTGCCGATCGGCGACGAGCTTGAGGATGTGGACCTCGAGCCAGCGCCGGAAGGCTACGTGGCGCGCAACCTGCTCTTCGTGTGGGGTAAGCCCGTCCTCGACACCGACTTCATCGCCCCGGTGGAGTGGCGCGGAGCCATCGCAACCACCACCGGCCGCGTTCGACCGCTCCGAAAGATTCGCTTCGAGGGCGCCGACGAGCTCATCCGCGACCAGGACGGCGCGCGCGTCAGCTTCTCAACCACCACCGGACCTCATAACGACGGACTGCTCGTGCGCCTCTTTGTGCCTCGGGGCGCCACCGGTGCGGTCGTGTTCAAGACGGGTGTCTTTGAGAAGGCCATCCCCTTTGCCGCCCTCGCCGACGGGCTCCACAAGACCTGGCGGGTCGACGATGACGCCAACATGGTCCACGTGAGCACTGTCCCCGACCACCTCTGTGGCGGAGGCACCTACCGTCTCCGCTGGGAGCGAAAGAACGCCCGCGGCGGCATCTTCGGCGGCAAGACCTTTGACCGCGACGGTATGCACAACGGCTACGTGGTTGGACTCTGGGGCCGCGTTGCCGGCAAGCGTCGCTTCAAGGGCGTCTACCTCAACGCCGACCGAGAGTTCCGCGGCACGCTACGCGGCGCCTACCTGCCCTTCCCCGATGCCGCTGGCCTCGAGGGCGTCGTGATGCGCGGCCACTGGCGACGCGCCGACGGCGAGGTGCAAGGAGCGCTCGCCGGCGTGGCGCGTGTCGGCTTCACGGCCGGCCAAGGCGTCGCGATGGGCCACTGGGTCAGGCGCTGCGACGACCAAGCGGGCGACTGCTCCATGAGCGCGCTCCCCTCTCCGGGTGCCGCCGCCTGCGCTGCCGACCAAGACGAGAACGCCGTGGACGTCGAGACCTGCGATGCCCCGACGACGACCTGCGTCCCGATCGTCGCCGACGAGCCGACAACGCCCTCGGTCCCGGCCGCACAGCCCGAGTAGGCAAGGTCCGGTAGAAACGAAAGAGCCCGCTGGCAGCTGCCGGCGGGCTCTCTTCGTTTGGCACGCCAGCCCGTCACTCCCGCGGGAAGGTCAGCGTCGCCCGGCGTCCGCATGGGTCGCTGTGGGAGCTGCAGCCGACGCCCGGCTGGCAGCCATCGTCGACCTCAAAGCGGAATCGCAGGCGGTTGTCGCTGGTGATGGCGGCATCGATGTAGCCCTCCGGCACAGTCCAGCTCTGGGCCGACCAGCCGCACGAGGCGGACGTGCTGCCGCTGCCAATGTCGACCCAGCCGACCGTCGACGTCTCGAGCTGCATGTCGACAGAGCCGCCGTCGCAGGGCAGGAAGTCGAAGGTTAGCGTGCCGTCGCCGCCCGCCTGCGGAACGCCAGGGAACGTGAACTCGCGCCAGTTGAAGGCCGTGCAGAGACCGTTGTGATGATCGAGCGCCGTGAAGTCGTAGGGTTGGCTCTCCGACTCGCAGCCAATGCCCAAGTCGACCTCTCCTGCCGGGCACTCGAAGCAGCCAGGGCAGTTGTAGGCGAGTGAGATCTGGGTGCAGTTGCCGCCCGCGCTGCTGTAGATGGCCGAGTGCCGAAAACGCAGCCAGCCGACCGCTGCGATGGCGTCATTGATGACGTCGGCTGTGAGCGGGAAGGGCTGTTGCCGGAACGTCGTCAGCGACTCGATGGTCGTGGCGACAGTGGTCCACTGGTTCGGCGCGGTCTCGAGCTGAATGTCGTAGCTGCGCGGGCCATAGGGACTCTGGCCCTTGAAGCGGACCGTCAGCTGGCCGTCGGACGTCGCGACCGGGGGGCTAGAAAAGACGGTGTAGAGGTAGGTCTGGCCAGCGTCGAAGCACTGCTCATCGCCCTCAAAGTCCGCACCGCCCTGAGTGGGGGGAACCGCTGTGTAGCTGAGCGAGAGCTCATCGCAGTCGTTCGGGCCGAGCAGTCCGCTGCGGCGAATGACGATGTCTCCGCCGTTGGCCGCAAGCGCGCTGTTGAAGGTCGCGCTGGGCACGTTGATGGCCATCAACAGGTCGCCGTTGACCTGCGTAACGTCGTCGCTGACATAATGGCCAAGCCACGAGTTGGTGGCGGGGTCCACCAGCAGCTCCCAGACCATGTAGGCCGGGCTCGTCGCGGCGTCACCGCGGTAGCGACTGGTGAGGAGAACGTCGCTCTGCGCTTCGGCAACGCCGGTGAACGTGTGGGTCACGAAGCCTCCGACCGCGGCCGCGCCACAGAGGCTCGGGCCCGCCACATCCCCACTCGATGCGGCCACCACGTTGACCATGCAGGTCGCCGCGTCGGTGCCGCTGTCGGCGGTGAGCGTCAGCGTGACGGTGTATTGGCCCGGACTGGCGTAGCTGGTCTCGACCGTGCCGTCGTCATTGTTGGTGAGGGTGTTGCCGAAGTCCCAGAGCCACGCGGTGACCGGACCGCCGCTAGCCGCCCAGCCGTGGAAGGGCACGGGGGTGTTCGCGATCACCGAGCCGCTCGGGCAGACCATCGCAGCCACGAGGGGCTCGACGGTCACGGGCGGCGTCAGCGCACCCGGCGACGGCATGCCGAGCGCAAAGTCGAGGCTGTTGTCGTTGGTGTCGGTGGAGTCGGCGTCGCGCGACAAGCTGCTGTCTGCGGGTGCGCCTGGGTGCGGCGTCCCTTCGCCAGCCGCGACTGAGCTGCCGCCAAAGTCGCCGTAGGCCAAGGCGTCGAGCACACTGGCGCCGAAGCGCAGCTGCACGCTGTCAGGCCCGTTCTGGAGATCGATGTCGCTGGTGGTCTGGTCCGCCAGGCCGGCAGTGGCCGCTGCTGAGTCTGGGTGGGCGACGACGAAGAGACCGTTGGCGTTGATAACGCCGTCGAGGTCGATGGTCTCGTAGTCTGTGCCGCCGTTGCCGTTGACGGCGACGATGGACAGGCCGGACAGGTCCGTCCCCGGCGCGCCGTGGAGCTCGATGAATGCGTCGGTGTCGGGGAAGCCCTGCGAGTTGTAGAGCAGCTCGTTGATGACGAGGCCGTCGGGCGGCAGGCAAGCGCCGTCTTCGCAGCCATGGTGGCAGTCGGTAGACGTCGGCGCATAGCTGCAGGCGCCGCCGCTGCAGGTACCGGTGGCGGCGGGTGTCACAAGGGTGGTTGCGCCGGAGCAGGTCGGTGCGCCCGGGGTGTCGCAGACAATGCCCGTGCACGGGTCGCCAGCGCAGGCACCGTCGACGCAGCCGTTGGCGCACGCGACAGCGGTTTCGCCATAGCCGCAGCTTCCGCCAGTGCAGGTGCCGGTGGCGTCCGGCACGCTCAGCGTCATCGCATCGCTGCAGACCGTCGCGGGAGGCGCGTCGCAGACGACGTTGGTGCCGCTGCATGTGCCAGCGCTGCACGTATCGCCTGTGGTGCAGGGATCGCCATCGTCACAGCTTCCGGCCGCTGGCGCGTAGCTGCAGACGCCGCTCTGGCAGCTGCCCGTTGCGGCGTAACAGGGACCAGGCGGGGCGTCACAGACCACGCCGGTGCACGGATCGCCAACACAGGCATTGCCGGAGCAGCCCGCCGGACATGGAATCTCGGTGGTCTCGTAGATGCAGGCGCTGTCATCGCAGTAGCCGATGGCGTCGTGCACGAGCAGTGTGTTGGCATCAAGGCAGGAGTCGCTTGGCGAGCTCTCACAGACCACGGGGGTACCGACGCAGCTGCCGTTGATGCACGCGTCTTCCGTCGTGCACTCGATGCCGTCCTCGCACCCGACGCCATTGGCGTGGGCGTAGCTGCAGAGGCCATCGGTACAGAGGCCAGTCGGTTGGTGGCAACCACTCGGCGGGCTGTCACACACGACGCCGGCGCACGGGTCCGTGGCGCAAGCGCCGTCGTTGCAGGCACCACCACAGTCGACAGCGACCGGCGCGTAGAAGCAGCTGCCGTCTTGGGTACAGCTGCCCTCAGGCGAGTAGACGGTCAGCGTGGTGGCGTCGCCGCAGGTGGTCTCCGGCGGGTTCACGCAGGCACGCGGCGTCCCGTGGCACTGGCCATCGGCACGGCAGGTGTCGCCGTCGCTGCAGGCGTCGCCGTCGTCGCAGGCGAGACCTTCTACGCCTGCGTACTCGCAGATTCCGCTCTGGCAGACCCCTGTGGCTTCGTGGCACGGCGAGGGTGGCGTGTCGCACACAACGCCGGCGCACGGATCGCCTACGCATGCACCATCGAGGCAGCCCGAGCCACAGCTCACGGTGTTTTGGGTGTAGTCGCACTGGCCGTCGGCACAGACACCAGCGGCAGCGAACACGGTCAGCGTCGTCGCGTCCGAGCAGACCGCAGGTGGTGGCGAGTCGCAGGCGACCGGCGTGCCACGGCAGAGCCCGTCATCGCCGCAGGAATCGGTAGCCGTGCACCCGTCACCATCGTCGCATGAGGCACCCGCGAGCGCCGTGTAGCTGCAGACGCCGTTCTGACAGACACCAGTGGCGGACGAGCAGGCATCGGGCGGCGTCACGCACTCGACGCCGGCGCAGGGATCGCCAGCGCAAGCGCCATCCACACAGCCGGCAGCGCAGGGCACGTCGACCGACGGGTAGGCACACTCGCCCGAGGCATCGCAGGCGCCAGGGGACGCGAAGCTCCGGAGCGTCGAGCCCACGCAGAACGCGACGGGTGGCGTGTCGCACACGGACAGGCAGCTGTCACCGCTCGCCTGGTTGTCATGGCCGCACGCGGCCGCCGTCATGGCGATGGCGGCCGGAAGCGTCAGCAGGCGAAGTGTCGTCGTGCGCATAGCTACCTCGGGGTCGTAGGGGTCGCGTCTCGGACACCTAAGGCCGTGTCCGGGGGAACGCCGCTATAGGCAGAGCCATAGAGGTAATGCAACGATCGTCCGATTCGAGACGCGGGACCCATGCGGAGTCTTTGCCCTATACGCATTTATTGAACGCGTTCGATAAATGGTTGACGCGAGCTCATAGGTGTCGATGATTCGTCTGCGATTCACTTTCGAACTCGTTCAAAAATGAAGGTTGAGATGAACTATTTGATCCTTGGATATGCCGTCTACCTTGTTGTTGCCATTGGACTCATCGTCTGGCTAGGCCGCACGCTCAGCGCAAACGGTGAGGTGTTTCTGCGTGATGTGTTCGACGATCAGCCAGACCTGGCGCGGGCTGTAAACCAGCTGCTGACCGTAGGCTTTTACTTACTCTGCCTCGGGTACGCATTCCTCACGATGCAGGGCGAGACGCTCTATCAAACGCCCATCGGGACCGCGGAGCTACTTGCTGCCAAGCTGGGAATGCTCATGCTCACGCTCGGTGGTGTGCACCTCTTCAACGTCTTTGTGCTGAGCCGCTGGCGTCAGCACATCCGCATGCGCACGATGGCGCCGCCTGTCGTGCCGCAGATGTGGATGGAGGACGGCCACGAGATACAGCACCGCGGCCATGCTGAGGAGCCAGCTCATGCGACCTGAGCGCGTCGACGACGCGTACGCTGTGGCGTTAATGCCCGGAAAGCTCACCGTTCTGTATGACGAGCAGTGCGGGGTCTGTGTGCGGGCTCGCGACTGGCTGGCCCAACAACAGCAGTTGGTCCACTTGGAGCTCGTCCCTGCGGGTGGCCCGGTCGCCGCCGCTCGGTACAGTCAGGTGCCGTGGCTTGGTGCTGAGCTCGTCGTCGTCAGCGACAAGGGTGCAGTGTGGGTGGGGCCGGCAGCGTTCTTGATGTGCCTCTGGTCGCTGCGCAAGTGGCGTGCCTGGTCTTACCGCCTCAGCGGCACAGCGCTCAGGCCACTGGCACGTTGGTTCTTCGAGACGCTGTCGACAAGGCGCGGCGGCCTGGGACGCATGGTAGGGGTCCGCTGCGACAGCAAGAGCTGCCGTTCGATATCGGTGTCAGAGCCTCGCCGACCGTGGTAGGCGATCAGCCACGGAGGTCTGGCCGGATGGCACGTTCGAAGAAAGGTCGGCAAACGCGCGAGCGACTGTTCACAACAGCGCTCGCGCTCTTTCGAGAGCACGGTTTCGAAGCCACCACCATGCGTGACATCGCCAATGGCGCCGGGATGGCGTTGGGCTCGGCCTACCACTACTTCCCGAGCAAAGTAGCGATGGTCACCGCCTACTACGACCAGACCCTCGACGCCGACGAAGAACGTGCCGACGCCGCAATCGCCGCCCACGAGAGCCTCCCCGAGCGCCTGAGCGCCTTCCTCCACGCAAAGCTGCGCGCGCTAGAACCCGACCAGCGGATGCTCTCGGACGTGTTCAAATATACCGCCGACAAGACGTCAGCTGCCGGTGTCTTCAACGAAGACAACCGCGAGATCCGGGCCCGAGCCGTTGCTGTCTTCGAGCGGCTCTGCGACACAGGTGAGCTGAAGGGCCACGCGCTCGAGCTGATGCCGACGCTGCTGTGGTCAACCCACATGGCGGTGATGCTCTACTTTGTCCATGACGACTCCCCGCGGCAGGACCGAACGCACGCCCTCATCGACGGCGGCGTGGAAGCGCTTGGCCCCTTCATCGCGCTGGCGAAGACGCCGCTGCTAACGCCCATGCTCGACCATATCCAGAAGACGCTGAGCGATGCCGGGCTCTTGAAGAGCTAACTCGGCTTCTTCGCAGAGAACGGAATGTAAGAAGGTGTAAGAAGGGGCGCGACACCGCACCAACACGATGTCGCGGGGCGCGTTTGGCGGCGGCACTGGCGCCGCTTCGCTGCGCGGCGACCCGCATGGTCACTGGCTCGCGGCCGATGTCGACAGCGCGCTGGTCGGACGATGAAAGGCGTTGTTAGAGGGTGTTAGTTGCCCCGCTGCAGCCGCTCGGTCAGGGTCGTGCTCAGCCGGCATCGCACGCTCTGCGAGCCAGCGACTTCAACCACAAGCAACCACCCCATCTTGGGCGCGGCGAATGCAGCGCCATGGAGGCCTCCATGCTCTCGATTTTAGTTCTCGCCGCAGCCGGTTTTAGTCCGACAAGCTGCATCACCACCAACACGTGCAACACGGCTCTCAGGGCGTGCGGTCCGGGCAACGGCCCTGTGGCTTACGAGTCGTCCCAGTGCTCCTTCGGGCGAGACGCAGTCTGCAAGGTCTCGGATACCGGTGTGATCGAGTGCGACTTCGACGCGATCGCCAAATTTTGCAACGGTCTGAAAGGCAAGATCCACGCCGTCAACTACAACAACGATCCGACTGAGATCTCCATCTTCGGCTACTGCTCGGCATCCAGCCAACGGCAGGATAAGGACCCGACCTTTTGCTGCTACAATGACCTGACCGTGCATCCCGCCGACCAAATTACGATTCACGCGCCGCCCGAAGGTGCCACCGAGATGGGATTCAACTTTTTCGGCCGTAACCTGACCGCGCAGCCAGACGCCACGCTCGAAGCCATCGCCGTTGGGTCTGACCAGATCGATAATATTGTCGGATCCAACAGCGTGTTGCGCATGTACACTGAAGTGCTGCTCGGAAACGACGGTGGCGACGAGATTAGCGGACTTGCCGGCGAGGACTATATTGAAGGCGGCGATGCGATTGACGTGCTCTACGGAGGGCCTGGCAACGACACGATCATCGGCGGTGGTGGTGGGGATGTGATCTACGGCGACGGCGGGCATGACCACCTAGACGGCGGCGATGACAATGACTCAGTCTTCGGCGGCCGTGGCAACGACATCATCATCGGAGGCCCTGGTGGTGATCCGCACCTCAATGGCGAAAGTGGCCACGACAGGATCCACGGCGGACCAGGCCATGATACGCTCGATGGCGGCAGCGGAACAGACTGGCTCTACGGCAGCTACGGCAGCGATAAACTCGTCGGCGGCTGGGGCAGCGACGTTCTCTGCGAGGTCTCCGAGTCGATTGGCAACATCCTGATCGGAGATCAATCCAATACCCACCAAATCCAACCGAACACGGACATCGCCTACGTCCCGAGCGTGGTGCCAATCGTCCAAGCCGGTCGCAAGGATGTCGAGGTTGTGTTTGGCACTTGGAATTCGTTCTTCGTCCTCTGGCCGGGTGGTACGGTCCACGCGTCGGGCAAGCCGTGGCAGTGTGATGTCGTCGAAGACTTAGACATCTACTAGGTCGGTGAGAAGGCGACGGTGGTTTCCGTCGCCTTGCTCGCATTAGGGCGCAGGCTGCCGCAGGAAACGCCCGAGCCAGTAGGCGAAGCGGAAGTCGACGCCGGGCATCAGCGTCTGGCCATTGCCGCCGCCGTTGACCCGGTAGGGGTTGGAGCGCCACTCGTAGTTCGATGGCGAGCGCAGAGCTTTCGGGACCGGCGTGCGCGAGACGAGCTCGCAGTTCCAGCCGACGCAGCCGAGCAGCTCGAGCGAGGTCCCGTCAGCAAGGACGCAGGTCTTTTGGGCCTCGGGGATCTGCTTTTCGTCGCAGGTGCAGCTCACGTCAGGGCAGTTGACCGTGGCGTGGTTCCAAAACGGGGGCGCCGGGAACGCGTTGAGGGTCGCGATGCCGCGGGTGAGTGCCTCAGCGGGTGGGGCAACCGCTGGCGCTGAGAACACCGAGCCCTCCGTGATGGCGGCCGCGTAGACAATGTCGAAGAGCGACTGACTCATGTCTTCGGGGTGCCACGGGTACTGCTCCTTGCGGAAGTACACGCGCTCGACCAGCGCCTGCCGCAGATCGGCACGCGCCGCGGGGTCGGGCACGTAGCGAATCGCCAGCAGCGCACCGCCAAAGATCATGTTGATGCCGCTGAAGTTGGTCTTGTGGCCGAGGTCCGCGTCGATGACCAGGTCGTCGAGGGTCACGCCAGGCAGGTTGCGCGCGTCGATAAGGTCGTCCTGGACGTAGGCTTTGAGCCCAGCGTCGTCACTGACGTAGGCGAGCGTGCTGACCATGCCGATGGCCATAAACGCATGAAAGCCGTTGCGGAGCAGCTCGCTGTAGGGTCCGCAGTCGATGTTGAACTCGTGGAAGCAGCCATGCTGAGTGCGACGGCCGTCGGGGTCGTGTAGCTCGAGGTCGTAGCCGTTGGCGCGAACGGTCTGGAAGTGCTCGCCGATGGCCTTGGCGTCGGCCTGGAGTCGGGTCTTGTCGGCGGCATCAAAGGTCGGGTCATCGGCGATGGCCTCCCAGATGGCGCCGTACGCGGTGACCCAGCCCAAGGCCATGTCGCGGCTGCACGAGTCTTCCCAGATGAGCCCAGGGTACTGACCGCCTTCGGAGTTGTCGGCGCGCCACGTTCCATTGTTCTTCGGCTCGGGAAGCGCCGCGCCGGCATCGTCAAAGAGCGGCACGACAACGGACTGACCGGCCCCCGGGATGTCCGTGCGGGCGACCGCGCGGGCCAAGCCACCGGAGATGCCGGTGATGGCGGTAGCGGTGTGGAGCAGCTCCATGCCGTCGACGACGTGGCCACGGGCGCGCGCGACCTCAGCCTCAGGGTAGCCTTGGTCTCGCAGGACGGCGTAGCGGTAGGCATCCGCAGCGATGCCGACGCCCGCGTAGAGGCCTGTGGTCTTGCCGGTGTGCGTGGCGCTAGCGAGCGCGTCGACCCCGCCGTGGTCCGCGAGGTCCCAGCCCCCATCGTCATCGGCGAGGAACGCCTCGATGGCGGCGCGCTCGTCGGTCAACGCGAGGTCGAAGTGCACATCGGCGTTGCCGCCTGTCGACACCGCGCTGAGCGCATGGAAGCTCCGGTCATAGCGCAAGGCAAGCGCGGCGAGATCGGCGTCGTGACCGGCCTCGCATGGGCCTGGAATCAACGTCTGGAAGTCGTAGTCCAGCGGCGCGCACTCGACTGGAGGCGTCGTGTCGGCGGGAGTGTCGGCCGCAGCATCGACCGCAGCGTCGGCCTCCGTGTCGGCCGCGGCGGTCTCCTCGACCACGTCCGCGGCGGCGTCTGGCTCCGGGTCTGCGTCAGAGCATCCCCCGAAGAAGGCAACAGTGAGGAGCACGAGAGCATACAGACGGAGGGGGCGTTTCATGGACCGGACTATAGCGAATCGCCCGGTGCTGCGTAGTGGAATGTGAGCGCGCGGCCAAGCTCTCGCGCAGCGTCGCTGCCCTGCCCCCAGCAGCCTGGCGACGGCCGTGCCTACGAGGGTGCGTTCGCTGGGTGCTGTGGGGTTCGCCAGATGAAGCCGAAGACCAGCCCCAT
>CALHXW010000084.1 GCA_938040325.1 uncultured bacterium
CGCGCCGGGCGGCTGACGCGGCGCGCGCAGGGCAAGGGCGGGGCCTCAGCAGCGGCGACGCGCCTTGTGGCTGAGCGCGAGTCGCTGCTGACGCCCCGAGCGCGCGCCGGGTGGCTGACGCGGCGCGCGCGGGACAAGGGCGGGGCATCAGCAGCGGCGACGCGCATTGTGGCTGAGCGCGCGCTGCTGCTGACGCCCCGAGCACGCGCCGGGTGGCTGACGCGGCGCGCGCGGGGGACAAGCTAGTTTTCAAAGAAGCGTCGCGGTAAGCGGCCCGCCGTGGTTGGCGATCGAGCGAGTGGCTGACGCTGTCACGACCAACCACAACGGGACGCACGAGCTCGCGGCGGTGGCTGGCACCGCGCTCCCGTCTGGGGTCAGCTCTGGCGGGCTAGTTCAGCTGCAGCGTCATCAGGAACTGATCGGCGTCAGGCGAGTGACCGTCGTTCTTGTCGTCCATTGGGGTGAACTCCCAGCTGAGCGGGTCATCCTCGGTCAGCGGCGGCGTGTTGGGAGCGTCAAAGACGGTCAGGATGGTGTCGGGGTCGACCACCTCGCCTGTGGCGACCGTCAGCAGCGTCGACGGCGGGTCGAGGTCGGCTGCCCAGTCTTCGCTATCGGGCACGTCATAGAGGTCGCCCGTACCGACGTACCAGTAGCCGGAGTACCGCTGGCCGTTCATGTTGCCCGTGTAGGCTTGGCCCGCGAGGCGCAGCGTGTCGCCGACGCGCTCGATGCCGGTCACCCGGTGGGTGCCGATGGTCTGAGGTCCCTTGCCGGAGTAGTAGTGGCTGGCCCACTGGAGCGCGCCGTCGGCTGCGTCCATCGCGACGAGCATGCCGTCACCCTGGGAGCCGTCGAAGCCGTAGAGCCCGATCTGACCGCCGACGTAGACCGTGCCGTCGACCACTCGGGCTACGGACGCCAGGTTCTGCTGGTTGGGCTCGTCGCCGTAGGCCTTGGCCCAGGCAAGCGTGCCGTCGGTCTCCATCGCGAAGGCGAAGAACTCGTTGGCGGCGCCGTTGCCGCGCGCGGTCCCGTAGAGACGTTGCCCGTCGGTGTCGAGGGACATGAAGCGCCCGCCGAAGCCCCACGGGTAGGTCTTGGTGAAGCCAATGGACGGTGCGGTGAGGATGTTGTCGACACGGACCATCGACGCCGTTGAGCCAGCCTTGCCACCGATGAAGACGCTGCCGTCGTCGGTGGCAGCGATGGTGTAGCCCTCGTCGACGAGGCCTTCGATCTGGTCGATCGCGAGCTGCGAGACGACCTCGCCTGTGGTGGTATCGATGCTCAGGAGCAACGTCGTCCCGCGCTCGGTGGTGACGTTGGCCCCGGTTCCGCCCGTGACGTGCAGCACGTCTCCGCTGAGCGCCCCGGCAAACGCCAGCGCCGAGTGCTTGGCCTTCATGGACTCGTTGGGCGCCAGACCCGACGCGTGCCACGCGGTGGTCCAGAGCGTCGCTCCGTCGGTGCCAGCGAGCTTGGTGACGAAGGCGCGTGAGAAGGCCGACGAACCGACGTAGATGCCGCCGATCACGTAGACGTCACCGGCATCGTCGATGTGGAGACTGTCGACGCTGCCGCCGAACTGGCCATCGGCGATCTTGACCTGCAGAGCGTCGGAGTCACCCGGCAAGTCCTCTTGCCCCTGCAGCATCTTGACCCACAACGGGCTACCGTCCGCGGCGACCTTGCCGACGTAGACAACGTCGTGAAAGCCCTGCGGTCCGACCGTGTTGCCGGAAAAGATCGAGGCGCCATCGCTGTCGACGCGAAACCCGGTCGCAAACTCTTCGGAGTTGGCCCCGCCAATGTGGTTGACCGCAGCAAAGAGGGTCTGCTGGGTGACCTCGAACTCGGGCGTGAAGCGCGCCGAGGGGTCCTCGTGACCCTCGCCAGCAACTTCGACCTCAAAGACCTCGCCATCGCCGAAGACGACGGTGAGCGTCCCGGAGCGTCGTCCGCTGTGGACGGGATAGACGCGGACGAGGAAGTCGAAGCGCGCGCCCGCCTCGAGCGTCACGGGATGCTCGCTGTTGACCGTGAGGACCGGCCGCGTGAGGTCGCTGAAGTCGCGGAGGGTGAGCTCCTCGCGCATCACGCCGGCGTGCGGTGTGATGGTCATCGACACGACGGTCAGCGGCGCGTTGCTCCGGTTGATGAGCGTGAGGTTGTCTTCGTTCTTCGAAAAGAGCGCAACGCTCCCGCCGATACCGACGTTGTGGACGCCACCGTTATCGATGGTGGTGCCGGCGATGTTGAGCGATAGCGGCGACGGCGTGGCGGGCACCGTCGAGTCGTCGATTGGGCCCGCGTCCGGACCCGAGGCCGTGTCCGCCACTGCGTCCTGACCGCCTGCCGTGTCCGCGACAGCCGTGTCATCGAGGACTTGCGTCGTCTCCATCGTGTCGTCGCCACATGCCGCAAACAAGGCACACAACGACATGAGCGCGAACCCGCGCTTCATCAACATCTTCATCTAGCTGCTCCTTAGGGTGGTGGCCGAGTGCGTGGCCGCTGCCTGCCCCTAGAGCAAGGGCTGTGCCAATCCGCCTCGCTGGCGCCGGCGGAGACCTAAGTCACTGTTGTGGATGGACAAAACCTAACTTCCACCGTGGCTGGCCGGGCGGTCGGCCTTGATGGGTCTGATCTTTGACCCGCTCTGCTCGGGGGATCGAGACCCCAGCTGGGTACTTTGCGCCCCACCGAATGAAAACCCATTCGAAACGGAGCTTTGCAGATTATTGGCGCCGATCTGACCCGTTTTGGTGGGGTCTCGTGCGCCGCCAAAACCCCGAGCGTGCCAGCAAACGCGAACTCTGGGGCGATGGGAGGTGTGCGCTTTCGTGCTCAGAGCGGAGAACTCTGTCGGGACAAAGTGATTCAGCGATGTGTGCTCCAGCGGCGCAGAGCTTGCGCTTCCTCCAGCGCTGCAGACGAAAAAGAAGCGCCCGGCGAGGACCTCGCCGGGCGCTTCGTCAATCAACGTGTTGGCGCTACGGAGTGGCTGGCACGTCCGCAGGGGTGGAGGCACCGCTCGGGACCGAGAGCACGGCCGGCGAGTTGATCACCAAGGTGTGGCCGTTGGCGATCGGAGTCGACGTGAACGTATTCGGGTCGATCTCCACCTCGACGAGCTGGACGCCCGTGAGTGTGGCTTCGAGCGCCTGGCCGTCGGCCGTCGTGCCTGCACCGAGCTCGACCGAGCCAGCGTTGGCGAAGAACTCACGACCGCCAGCGAATGCGCGGATGCAGACCACGCACGTGCCGTAGTTGTCGTCGGGAGCCATCGTCAGATCGTAGGTGCCAGCGCCTGGGAGTGGCGGCGTGAAACCTGTGCCTGTGCCGTAGATCTCGACAATGATGATGTCGTCGCCTTCCTGACCGATCGGATCCATCAAAAACGAGAAGCGCGCGCCGTTGTCGTTGTTGGTGGCCGGGTTCGCCTGGAAGTCGCCGTTGAGCATGCCGTTGACGGTCTCGCCAGCCGCGACACAGGACGCCTCGTCAAACGAGCAGACCTGACCCGCACAACCGGTGCCGCAGGTGCCGCCGCACGCGTTGTCGCCGCAGATCTGATTGTCACCGCAAACGGGCTCGCAGGGCGGCGTCGACACCGCAACGTCAGCGACGTTGCCGCAAGCACCATTGGCGACGGCCGTGCTCGCAAAGGTCTCGGTGTTGATCGTGACCTCAGCGACCTTCAAGCCGGCGAGCGTGATCTGCAGGTCTTCGCTCTGGGGTGCGTTGTTGACGGTCAGCGAACCAGCCGTGTGCAACAAGAAGCGCGTCGCAGAGCCATCGACGATGTCGGAGAGCACCAACACGCACTGGGGGCAGTCGGCGTAGTTGGTCGAGGCGCTCAGGTCGAACGTGCCGACATCCTCGGTGTAGAACTCAAACGAGATCAGGTCGGGCTCCGGTCCGCCGAAGCCAAGATCCGTCTCGCCATCCCCAAAGATGTACTGATTGAGCTGGTTGGGATTCTGGGTGATGTTGCCGACCAGCGTCACCTCGTCACAGGTCGCAGGACCCGTCGTGTCCGTGTCCGTCGGCGGCGTCGTGTCCGTGTCCGTCGGCGTGGTCGTGTCCGCTGGCGTGGTCGTGTCCGCCGGCGTGTTGGTGTCCGCCGGCGTGCCGGTGTCCGTCGTATCGACCACGTCGGTCGTGGTGTCCGCGGGTTCGTTGTTGTCGTCATCACCACAGGCAGGTGCCAGCGCCACGCCCATCGAGAGGGCGGCGATCGTCATCCATTGTCGCATTATGTTCTCCTGCCCGTCGGGGCTGTTCTTTCGCGTCGCGCACTTTACGGAGCGTTTGCGACCGGCGCAATTTCGCAGCGAAGAACGGTCCTTGTGCCCGCTGCCAAGCACGTCCGCATCACGCGAGCAGCGCAGAGGCTTGGCGAGAGCGGGCCTACAAAGCACCGCGTTCGCTCCTCGACGGAAACACCCGACAGGCCGGTCGCTTGTCAACGCGCTTTGAGGTGTGCTCAATCACGCCGGTGACCCGACATGTTCAACACCTCGATCGCCGGTGGGCAGGCCGACTCATCGCACTCACTATCGCCTTGATGGGCTGTGCGACGAGCTCCTCGACCGCTGGCGTGGCCACCGGCCCACTCCCAGACGCCGACATCAGCGTGACCCGAGACGCGATCCGCGTCCGCGGCGACATGGCGCTCCGACTCGGCCCCAGCTATCGCGTCCCAGCGACCGCGAAACCCGACGGTGGGCGGTCTGTTCTCGTCGCGCCGCTCGCGAGATCGTTGCGCCAGCACCTCGACACCGGCGAGACCGTCAGCGTCGCCATCGCCCACGATGCCCCCTACCGCGTTGTGGTCGACGTCCTCGCGACGCTAGCCGCCAGCGGCTACGGCCACCACCACTTCGTCGGTCTGGACCGACGTTGGTTTGTGGATGGACGCCTCGCGCACTCGGCGCCGACGGTCTCGCTCAGCCCGTCCTACGCGGCCCTGCGGCTGACGACCGTGCTTGAGACGGACGGCTCGGTGTCCGTCATCGGCTCTGGAGGACAGCGCCAGCGCTACGTGGCGCTGGAGGGCGTGACCCCACTGGGCGCGCTCAACGACATCTTGGGACACCTGGCGACCACCCACCGAGACCAAGGCGTTGTGCTGATGGTCGGCGCACAACCCGAGGTCACGTGGTCGTCGCTGACCAAGCTCATCTCGGCCCTGACCACCCGGCTCGACGGCCGGGCAGCAAGCCGCCCCCTGCCGCTTCGCGTCCTCGCCCAGGTCGCCACCGGACGCCGCTCGCTCCAGTTCCCTCGGTTCACGCTCGTTGCCCTACCGGACTGACGTCACGCCAGCGATCACAGATAGCTGGCAGCGCGGATCTGCGATCGGCGTCCGCAGCGGTGTTGTCGCACCGTTCCCGCCTGACGGGTAGCCGTTGAGGCGAACGTCTGGCCGCGCCGGTTATCAAACCCGGCGCCTTCGGGGTGACGTCTCTGTCCCCATCGCTATGGTCGTAGTCGATGAGCACACACGACCAGACGACCAAGAGCGCCAACACCCTCGACAACACCGTGGAAGCGCGACGCGTCGCGGACGCTCCCCGAGAGTGGAAGGCCTGGGGCCCGTTCCTCGCCGAGCGACAGTGGGGCACCGTCCGCGAGGACTACAGTGAAGGCGGCAACGCGTGGGAGTACTTCCCACACGACCACGCTCGCAGCCGCGTGTATCGCTGGGGCGAAGACGGGCTCGCTGGGGTCTGCGACCGCAAGCAGCGCCTGTGTCTATCGCTGGCGCTCCACAACGGCAACGACGCCATCCTCAAGGAACGGCTCTTCGGCCTCACCAACAGCCAGGGCAACCACGGCGAAGACCTCAAAGAGCTCTACTATTACTTGGATGCCGCTCCGTCTCACAGCTACCTGCGCTCCCTCTACAAGTACCCGCAAGCCGCCTTTCCCTACGCGGAGCTTGTCGACGAGAACGGCCGACGCAGCGCAACAGACCCGGAGTACGAGCTGCTCGACACCGGCGTCTTTGACGACGACCGCTACTTCGACGTGGTCGTGGAGTATGCACAGTCTGTCCCCGGCGACATCAGCATGCGCGTCACCGTCACCAACCGTGGCCCAGAGCGAGCCGACATCACGGTCGTGCCGCAGCTCTGGTTTCGCAACGAGTGGCGCTTTCGCGACGACGTCAGCGAGCCTCGCATCGAGCGCGTTGGCCCCGGCTGCGTCTCCACCAGCCACGTCTATGTCGATGACTTCGAGTGGCAGGTCGACCCCGACGCAACGCTGCTCTTCTGCGACAACGAAAACCATGCCGAGCGCCTATGGAACACCCCTGGCGCCGCGTACCCCAAGGATGCGTTTCACCGCTACATCGTCGACGGCGAGCTCGACGCCGTACGCCCCGCCGACGCCGCGTTCGGCACCAAGTGCGGCGCTGTTCACTCCCTGAGCTTAGCCTCGGGCGCGTCTGAGAGCGTCGTCACTCGGCTCACCCGCCGAGACGTCCGCCCGCCCGCCGCAGCCTCTACGCCCAAGGACGTCCTAGCGGCCGCCAGCCTGGCCATCGACGAGCGTCTCGCCGACCTCGACGACTACTATGCCGCGCTCCAGCATCACATCGCCTGCGCCGACCGCCGCCTCGTGCAGCGCCAGGCACTCGCGGGGCTCGTTTACTCCAAGCAGTACTATCGCTATGACCTGCGCCGCTGGCTCAAGGGCGACCCCGGCCACCCGCCACCACCGCCAGGACGCAACCGCAACAGCGACTGGGACCACCTCTACAACAGCAACGTCCTGCTGATGCCCGACGCCTGGGAGTACCCCTGGTATGCCGCCTGGGACCTCGCGTTTCACTGCGTTCCCATGGCCCTCATCGATCCTGTCATCGCCAAGCGCCAGCTCGTGTTGCTCACGCGCGAGTGGTACATGCACCCCAACGGCCAGATCCCCGCCTACGAGTGGGCCTTCAGCGACGTCAACCCGCCGGTCCACGGCTGGGCGGCGTGGCGGGTCTTCTGCATCGATCGCGACCGCCGGCGAGCGGCACAGAAACGGGCCGCCGGTCAAAAACCACTCAACGAGCCGCCCGATCCGGGTGACCTCGCCTTCCTCGAGCGCGTCTTTCACAAGCTGATGCTCAACTTCACCTGGTGGGTCAACCGCAAGGACGCCGAGGGCCGCAACGTCTTTCAGGGCGGCTTCCTGGGGCTCGACAACATCGCCGTCTTCGACCGCAGCCACGAGCTGCCGACGGGTGGCCACCTCGAGCAGGCCGACGGCACGAGCTGGATGGCGATGTACAGCCTCAACCTCATGCGCATCGCGCTCGAGCTCGCGCTGCACAATCCCGTCTATGAAGACATCGCGTCGAAATTCTTTGAGCACTTCCTGCACATCGCCGAGGCCATGACCAACATGGGCGGCGACGGGATTGGCCTGTGGGACGAAGAGGACGGCTTCTTCTACGACGTGCTCCGCTGCCCCGACGGCGAGCGCGTGCCGCTGAAGGTCCGCTCTATCGTCGGGCTCGCGCCGCTCTTTGCTGTGGAGGTGCTTGAGCCTGAGCTGCTCGACGCCCTGCCTGGCTTCAAGCGGCGCATGGAGTGGGTCTTTCGGTCGCTGCCGCATCTGTCGAGCTTGGTGTCACGCTTCCTCGAGCCAGGCCGCGGCGAGGTTCGGCTGCTCTCGCTCTTGCGCCGGCACCGACTGCGGGCGCTCCTGCGGCGCATGCTCGACCCCGATGAGTTCCTCAGCGACTACGGTGTCCGGGCGCTGTCGAAGGGCCATGAAGCCGAGCCCTACGTCTTCGAAAAGGGCGACGTCCACATGGCCATCGGGTACGAGCCGGGCGAGTCCCAGTCGACCGTGTTCGGGGGTAACTCGAACTGGCGCGGCCCCATATGGTTCCCCGTGAACTTCCTGCTCATCGACTCGCTCAGGCGCTTCCACGACTACTACGGCGATGCGTTCACGGTCGACATGCCAACGCGCGACAACCGCACCGAGACACTGACGCTGGACGTCATCGCCGACCGCCTCAGCGAGCGCCTCATTCGCCTGTTCTTGGCCGACGAGAACGGCCGGCGCCCGACCCACGGCTATCACGACAAGCTCGCGGCAGACCCTCACTTTCGAGACCACATCCTCTTCCACGAGTACTTCCATGGTGACGACGGCCACGGCCTGGGTGCGAGTCACCAGACCGGTTGGACGGCCTTGGTGGCCAGCCTCATTGCGGGCGACCACCACACCGCTGAGCCCGCCGCCGCAGGAGAACCTCTATGAACCGGTCCCCCCTCGACCCATGCGTCGTCATCATCTTCGGCGGCACCGGCGACCTGTCGCGGCGCAAGCTCCTGCCGGCCCTCTTTCGGCTCAGCACCGAAGGGCGGCTTCACGCCAACACGCTGGTGCTCGGCGTCGCCCTCAGCGCCCACGACGACGCGAGCTTTCAGCAAGTCGCCATCGATGCGTTGGTCGCCGCGAAGATTGACGAAGCCGAGGCGACGGCCTTTGCCCGTGCCCGGGTCCGCTATCACACGATCAGCCGCGATGCCCCTGACTTCGCGGCCCTCGGGGCACATATCCGTGAGCTGGAGGCCGGCTCGGGTCTCCCTGGCAACCGAGCGTTTTACCTGGCGCTTCCCCCACGCGTCTTCGCGTCGACCATCGACGGTCTTGGCGCGGTCGGCCTCAACAGGAGCGCCGGCTGGACGCGCGTCGTTGTCGAGAAGCCCTTCGGCAAAGACCTCGCGTCAGCGCGCAAGCTCAACGCTCATGTCCACGAGGTCTACGACGAGTCGCAGATCTACCGGATCGACCACTACCTGGGCAAAGAGACCGTGCAGAACCTGATGGTGCTGCGCTTTGCCAACACCATCTTTGAGTCGATGTGGAACCGCGACCGCATCGAGGCGATCCAGATCACGGTTGCCGAGAGCCTCGGCGTCGGCACACGAGCTGGCTACTACGACCAGTCGGGCGCCCTCCGCGACATGATCCAAAACCATCTCACCCAGCTGCTCACGCTGGTGGCGATGGAGGTGCCGTCCGCCTACGAAGCCGACGCGATTCGCTATGAGAAGATCAAGGTGCTGCGCTCGCTGCGACCGCTCACCCAGGACGATGTTGTGCTCGGGCAATACCGGGCCGGCGAGATCGACGGCGAGCCGGTCCCTGGCTACCTCGAGGCCGACGGCGTTGCCCCGGACTCGACGACCGAGACCTTCGTCGGCATGCGCGTCTTCGTCGACAACTGGCGCTGGCAGGGCGTGCCCTTCTACCTGCGAACAGGCAAGCGCCTCGAGAAGAAGCTCAGCACCATCACGGTCCAGTTCCGCCACACGCCGGTCTCGCTCTTCGACAACTTCGGTCGCGGCAACGAGCCTGACCAGGAAGCGCCACCGCGGGAGACCGCCGACGTGCTGGTCATCACGCTTCAACCTCACGAGGGCTTCTCGCTTCACTTCGACGTGAAGAAGCCCGGCGGCGTCTTCGCGACGCAGCGCATCCCCCTCCACTTCCGCTACGACGAGCTCTTCGAGGGCATTCCGGCGGCCTACCAGACGCTGCTGCTCGACATGCTCGAGGGGGACCAGACCCTCTTTGTGCACGCCGACGAAGTCGAGCAGAGCTGGGCCTTCTATGCGCCCCTCTTTGAGAGCCACCCCGGCGTCGTCGGCTACGACGCTGGCGGCTGGGGTCCGCCCGAGGCCGACCGCTTTGCGCTCGCCTGCGATCACCTCTGGAAAGACCGCTGGGACAACAAGGAGCCGACATGACGGCCACCGAGTCAACCGCGGCTGTCATGCCGCGAATCGTGCGCTTTCCGACCGCGGACGCACTCGCCGAGGGCGCTGCTATCTTCATTGCCAAGCGCATCTTTGAGGCGATCGAAGCCCGCGACACCTGCAGCATCGCGCTCTCCGGCGGCTCGACGCCTCGAGCGGTCCACCAGGCGCTCTGTGACTCACGCATCAGCAGCCAGGGGGGCGGACACATCAAGTGGTCGAAGGTGCGCTTTTACTTCGGCGACGAGCGCTGCGTGCCGCCTGACAGCCCAGAGGCCAACTACCACATGGCTCGGGAGACGCTCTTTGCGCCGCTTGGGATCGTTGACGACAACATCTACCGGGTGCGCGGAGAGCTCCCGCCGAGCGAGGCTGCCAGCCACTACGAGGCCGTCATCCGTGCCGGCGGCGCCTTCGACGTGGCGATCATGGGCATGGGCGAGGATGGCCACACGGCGTCGCTCTTTCCCGAAAACCCGGAGCCCACACGCTGGGTCGAGCACGTCATCGGCAGCAAGCCGCCGCCGAACCGGGTCACGCTGAGCTACCCGGTCTTCAACTCCGCGCGCACGGTCGTCTTTCTGATGAAGGGTGCAGGCAAAGCCGACAAGCTCGCCGAGGTCTACCACGAGCTCCGCAGCCAGGAGCCAAAGCACCCGGCGGCGCTGATTCAGCCTGCGTCTGGCGAGCTCTTTTGGCTGGTCGATGACGCCGCGGCGGCGCGGCTGCCCGAGGGTGCAGGGAGGGCCGAATGACCGCCAACGTGCTCCTTGCAGGCGACGTCGGAGGCACCAAGACCCACATCGGGCTCTTCGATGCCCACGCAGCCGACGACGCCCGAGACGCGCCCCGCCCTCTTGAGCGCCGCACGTACGTCTCGGCGGACTTCGATGGTCTCGCCTCCGTCATCGAGCGCTTCTTCGCCGATGTTGGCTCGGCACCTCCGGCCCTCGCCAGCGCGTGCTTTGGCGTGGCCGGTCCGGTCGTTGGCGGCAAGGTCGAGACCCCAAACCTTCCGTGGCACCTCGACGCTGGCGCGCTGGGCGCGCGCTTTGGCGTCGAGCGCTTTGAGCTCGTCAACGACCTGGTGGCCAACGCCGAGGGGATCGCTGCGCTCCGCGACGACGAGCTGCACACCCTCAATGAGGGGGTCGTGCGACCACGGGCCAAGGGTACACCTCCCGAGCCGGGCGCACTGATCTCGGCAGGCACCGGTCTGGGCATGGCGCTCTTGGTGCCCGACCAGGCATCCGGCGGCTGGATTCCGATGCCGTCTGAGGGTGGCCACGCAGACTTTGCACCGCAGACCCGCCATGAGCAGGGCTTGTGGCAGCTGCTGAGCCACCGCTTCCCCGACCACGTCAGTGTCGAGCGTGTGGTCAGTGGACCGGCCATCCCCCACGTCTACGCCTACGCGTACAGCGCGATGTCCGACCATGTCCGCTCAAAGCCCGCGCTTGATGCAGCGATGGCCGCCTGCGCTGAAGACCTTCCCCGACAGATCTCCGCTGCGGCGCTCGACGGCGACCAGATCGCCAAGTTTGCGATGAAGCTCTTTTCGTCGATCTACGGAGCGGTCGCGGGCAACTTGGCGCTGACCGCAATGGCCACGGGTGGCGTGTACGTCGGCGGCGGAGTGGCGCCGAAGATCCTGCCGCTGCTCGACCAGCACTTCATGGAGAGTTTCACACGCAAGGGTCGCTTCCAGGAATTCATGCAGGCGATCCCGGTAAGGGTCGTACTCAACAGCGACGCGGCATTCTACGGCGCGGCGAGACGGGCACTGCGGGCGATGATCGCCCAGGGATCGGAGGCAGGATGACGGACCGGACGACCAAGCTGACCGAGCGGCCGGAGTGGAAAGCACTCGTGGCGCACCAGGAAGTGATCGCTGAGACCTCGCTGCGCACGCTCTTTGCCGCGGAGCCAGGGCGCTTCGAGGAGCACTCGGTGCGTCTTGGGGACCTGCTGGTCGACTTCTCCAAGCACCTCGTCACCAACGAGACCCTCGACAAGCTCAACGCGCTCGCCAAAGCGGTCGACGTGCCGGGATGGATCGAGCGCATGTTCGCCGGCGAGCCGATCAACCAGACCGAAGGCCGTGCCGTCCTCCACACGGCGCTTCGAAACCGGGGCTTACGGCCCTTCGTCGTCGATGGTCGGGACGTGATGGCGGACGTCCGCGGCGTGCTGGCACGTATGCGACGGTTCACGACCGCGGTCCGGGATGGCTCCTGGCGTGGCTACACCGACGAGCGCATCACCGACATCGTCAACATCGGCATCGGCGGCTCGGACCTTGGTCCCGTGATGGTGACGGAGGCGCTACGCCCCTACTGGCAGAAGGGCCTGCGGGTTCACTACGTCTCCAACGTCGACGGCACCCACATGGCTGAGACGCTCGCCGAGCTGCGACCAGCCAACACCCTGTTTCTAGTCGCGTCCAAGACGTTTACCACCCAAGAGACGCTGACCAACGCCCACACGGCCCGGCGCTGGCTGCTCAAGGCCGCCGGCGACGAGCGTGCGGTGGCGAAACACTTTGCGGCGCTGTCGACGAATGCCGATAAGGTCGCCGAGTTCGGCATTGATCCCAAGAACATGTTCGAGTTCTGGGACTGGGTCGGCGGGCGCTACTCGCTCTGGTCGGCGATTGGCATGTCGATCGCTCTGGTGATTGGCATGGACAGCTTCGAGGAGCTGCTTGCCGGCGCCTACGAGGCCGACGAGCACTTCCGAACGGCAGAGCTCAGCCACAACATCCCGGTGCGAATGGCGCTGCTGGGGATCTGGTACGCCAACTTCTTCGGCGCTGAGAGCCACGCCATCTTGCCTTACGACCAGTACCTGCATCGCTTTGCGGCGTACTTCCAGCAGGGCGACATGGAGAGCAACGGCAAGCGTGTCGACCGCAGCGGCGACCCGATCACCGAGTACACGACCGGGCCCATCATCTGGGGCGAGCCCGGCACCAACGGGCAGCACGCCTTTTATCAGCTGATCCACCAGGGGACTCGGCTGGTCCCGGCGGACTTCATTGCCTCAGCCCAGAGTCACCACACCAAAGGCAACAGCGACGTTGCGCACCACCATCCGATCTTGCTGGCGAACTTCTTTGCCCAGACGGAAGCGCTGATGAAGGGCAAGACGCCCGGCGAAGCACGCGCGGAGCTCGAAGCCGCGGGCGTTGAGCCAGCGCGGATCGAGGAGCTGGTGCCGCATAAGACGTTCCCGGGCGATCGACCGACCACGTCGATGCTGATGCAGAAGCTGACGCCAAAGGCCCTGGGCCGGCTCATCGCGCTCTACGAGCACAAGATCTTCGTGCAGGGCGTCATCTGGAACGTGAACTCCTACGATCAGTGGGGCGTGGAGCTTGGCAAGCAGCTCGCGAAGGCGATCCTGCCCGAGCTTGAGGGCGACGAGCCCGTGAGCAGCCACGACGCCTCGACGAACGGGTTGATCAATACCTATAAGAAGCTACGCGACCTGTAGGACCTCGGCCGACACGACGCACATGACACCAGACTCGGCCACGGGCACCGCGCCCTGGCGAGCAAGACGCAAGGAACGACAAGCACATGGCCAACCTCTACGAGCAGCTCGAAGCGATGACTGTCATCGTCGCAGACACCGGCGACATCGACAGCATCGAGACGTTCAAGCCACGGGATGCAACGACGAATCCGTCGCTCATCACCAAGGCCGCGAAGATGCCGAAGTTCCAGGGCGTCGTGGACGACGCGCTGCGATGGGCCGCCAAGGAGACCGGCGACGGCGCGAGCGAGGCCGATGTCGTGGGTCTGGCGATCGACCGGCTGGCGGTTGGGTTTGGGCTCAAGATCCTCGAGATCATCGAGGGCCGCGTCTCCACCGAGGTCGACGCCCGTCTCAGCTACGACGAGAAAGCCACGGTCGAAAAGGCCCGCTTCCTCATCGGCATGTACGAGGACGCCGGCGTTTCGCGCGACCGCGTGCTGATCAAGATCGCCTCGACGTGGGAGGGGATCCGCGCGGCGGAGACCCTCGAGAAGGAAGGCATCCACTGCAACCTCACGCTGCTCTTCGGCATGCACCAAGCGGTGGCGTGCGCTGAGGCCGGCGTGACGCTGATCTCTCCCTTCGTGGGGCGTATCCTCGACTGGTACAAAGCAGACACCGGCCGCGACGGCTACCCGGCCGACGAGGATCCTGGCGTCCTCTCGGTCACGGGCATCTTCCACTACTTCAAGCGCCACGGTCACAAGACCGAGATCATGGGCGCGAGCTTCCGCAACCTGGGCGAGATCACGCAGCTTGCGGGCTGCGATCTGCTGACGATTGCGCCGAAGTTCCTCAGTGTCCTGCGCGAGACGGAAGGCAAGCTGCCGCGTAAGCTCAACGCGCTCGACTCGCCAGCGAAGGGTCGCGACAAGATCGAGATGAACCTCGATGTCTTCCGCAAGATGCACGCGGCCGACCGCATGGCCACCGACAAGCTCGCACAAGGCATCGAGGGCTTCAGCAAAGCGCTCGTGAACCTCGAAGAGCTGCTGGCAGCGCGCCTCAAAGAGCTCGACTGAGCGACACGGGCTGCGTGGCTCGAACAGACAACACGAACAACACCGAGAGAGAGGGGGCCGCCCGTGAGCGAGCAGAAGTATCAGTTTGGGATGATCGGGCTGGCCGTGATGGGCCGGAACCTCTCGTGGAACATTGCCGACAAGGGCTTCTCGATGTCGGTCTGGAACCTCGAGCCGGAGATGACCGACGAAGTCGTGGCCGTCGAGCCAGGCAAGCTGCATCCGACGAAGTCGCTCAAGGAGCTTGTGGACTCGCTCGAGCAGCCGCGCCGGATCATGATGATGATCAAGGCGGGCCGACCGGTCGACATCGTGCTCGACCAGCTGATTCCGCTCCTCGACAAGGGCGACATCGTTATCGATGGCGGCAACAGCTACTTCAAAGACACCCAGCGCCGCGAGAAGAAGATGGCCGAGCACGGCTTTAACTTCTTCGGCGTCGGGGTCTCTGGCGGCGAGGACGGCGCCCGGAACGGGCCGAGCCTGATGCCGGGCGGCGATGGTGAAGCCTATAAGCGGATCGCGCCGGTGCTGGAGGCCATTGCGGCTAAGAGCGACTCGGGGCCGTGCGTCACTCACATCGGCAAGGACGGCGCCGGACACTTCGTGAAGATGGTGCACAACGGCATCGAGTATGCCGACATGCAGTTCATCGCCGAGGCGTACGACATCTTGCGGCGCCTTGGTGGCTTGAACGCCAACACCATTGGCGACGTGTTTGCCGAGTACAACGCCGGACCGCTCAGCTCGTTTCTCATCGAGATCACCGCCAAGATCTTTGAGATCAAGGACCCGACGTCTGGCGGGCACCTCATCGACTACGTGCTCGACAAGGCTGGCCAGAAGGGCACGGGGCGCTGGACCGCGCAGGAAGCGTTGTCTCTGGGCGTGGCGATTCCGTCGATTGCGGCCGCGATCGACGCCCGCGTGCTCTCGAGCATGAAGGCCGAGCGCGTGCGTGCGGAGCCGCTCTTGTCAGGACCAACGCCGGCGCGTGCGCCGGATGTCCGCGCGCTCATCGGCGACGTTCACGACGCGCTGCTCGCCGCAAAGATCGGTGCGTATGCCCAGGGCATGAAGCTCATCAAGACCGCCAGCGACGAGTATGGCTGGGGCGTGAACCTGCGTGAGACGGCCCGGATCTGGAAAGCCGGCTGCATCATTCGCGCGACCTTCCTCGACACCATCATGAAGGCCTACGACGCCGACGAGGGCCTCGACAACCTCCTGCTCGACCCGACGATTCGCGCCACCGTCAACGATGCGCAGGGAGCGTGGCGGCGCACGATCGGACTGGCGCAGATGAACGGGATCCCTGTGCCCGCCATGGCGGCAAGCCTGAGCTACTACGACAGCTACCGCACGGCGCGCCTGCCGCAGAACCTTGTGCAGGCCCAGCGCGACGCCTTCGGAAGCCATACCTACCAGCGCAACGACGCCCCACTCGATGGCCCGTTCACACACACCGACTGGCTGTGAGCGCTGCTAGAACGACGTCTCGTAGGAAATCCCGAGCTCGCCTGAAACAGGCTCGTGCTCAAAGAGCGCGTGCTGTGAGCTGCGGAAGAACGTGGCAGTACCGAGCGATAGGAAGAGCTTCATGTGGTTACGCGGATCCTCGGAGAAGCGAAGGGTGAAACCGCCCGAGCCGATGAAGATGAGCCCTAGGTCGCTGCGATCGCCGATCTGAGTGGTCGGCCCGGCAGCGGCCTCCACCATCAGGCCAAAGACGCTCCACGGGAAGATGTCGAGCCCGGCCGTAGGCGTTGCCGACAGGTAGACGCGGCTTCTGTCCTCGGTCAGGCCGAGCCGAAACTTCATGTCGCCGCGAAACTGAATCGGCCCGTACCGGGCGCTCCGACCTAGGTCGAAGCCAGCCAGAAACCCGACCCCAAAGACGAAGCTGTCGGCGTCTGGCATGGGTCCCCAGTACGTCCCGAGCTCCATGCGAGTGGCCGACTCGTCAGGTGCGGTGCCGCGCTGCAAGACCAAGCAGCCAGAGACCGATCCTGCGGCCAACGCGAGACACGCGAGCGACCGCCATCGGCTGCGAAGAGTCCGCTTGCGGCTTGTGACTGGACTGAAAGCCATGACGCGATGGTAGCACCTTCGTTCCGACGAATCGACACTAGCAGCGTTGCCGGGAGAATGCGAAATCTGATGACTTTGCGATGCGCTCAACGCGGGTCCCAGGGGCACAGCTCCTGTTGATCTCGAGATCACTCAGGAGCTGCGCCCCTGCGCGCTGTGGTTTCCTCTCGTTCATCACACCAGCGGCACACCTCGCTGCGTCCCAGAATCCGCATTTCCCGACAACGCTGCTAGCCTCGACTTTAGCCATTTTGAGAATCGGAGGCTTCGCTGTCTCCAAGCACTCTCTCTTTTTGGCCGAGACGTGGGTCACGAACGGGTCGACGAGAATGGATTGCTCGTCCGATGCCGGTACCGCGGGGGGATGCGCTGATTGTTGTGATGCTGGCAAAGCACGCGGAGATTCGATGCCGAGTGCTCTCCGCCGAGTGCAAAGGGGTGGATGTGGTCGAGCTGCAGCCTGTGCGTCGCCAC
>CALHXW010000085.1 GCA_938040325.1 uncultured bacterium
CGCTCCCCTCAACCACGAACGAGGAGCACCCCCAATGACCGCGCACCGCCCCACGCCCTCCTGTCTCGACCGGCGCAAACCCGCTTTCCTAGCCCTGACGCTCTTCGCCGCCGCCAGTGTCGCCGCTTGCGACAGCGGCGAACAATCGGGCGAGGTCGGTCCAACCGAACGCCTCGTCTGCGAGGCCGGCGCCCAGCTGGCGCTCGCGCCTGCGCCGGTGAGTGTTCGGGGCGACATCGTGTTGACGACTCACGCACTCGACATCGCGCCCGCCGAGCTCCATGACGCGGCAGGCCCGCTCGCCGTCCGCGCCATCGACCTGGCGACCGGGTTTCGTGTCCGCGGGGGCGTGACGGCCGACGGCGCGTTTGACCTTGAGCTGATGCCAGGGCGCTACGAGCTCCAGGTGGCGTTCGCCCAGCCCTGGTGCAGCGGTGTCTGCGCTCACGTGACGGTCGACGCCGAGCTGGTTGTTGCCCCAGCGATGGCGCCGCTCGACCTGGAGGTTGGGCTGGTGCCAGTCGACGTGACCCTCTGGCTTGATGGGGACGCCGTGCCTCCAAGCGACGCGCTCACCGAGCGTGGTTTCTTCGCCCTTGTCGACCGCGAGACGGGGCGGACGTTCCGCCAGGAGCTGCCTGCAGACGGTCCAGCCGCAGCGCTCCTCTGGGTGCCGGACAACCGCGACTACGACGCCTTTTGGACCACCGAGCAGCGCGTGCGCCAGGGCCACGGAGAGCCTGCGCGGGCCCTGCCGGTGGGGTCCTACGCGCTCGGGTTGATCGAGGCTCACTCGGGTACCGTGTATGCGACCGGCCAGCGCTGCTCTTGGGGCGAGACGGAGACCGGTGGACTTCGGGTGAGCCTCAGCAGCGTCCTGACGTCACTGCGAGTGCAGGTCGCCGGCCGAGACCTTGCTGACGACGGTATCCTCGACGGTGAGAGCCGTGGCTACGTGCGCTCGTGGAGCACCCAAGGGCCCGGTGGTGCCTTCGAGGTCGACCTGGGAGAGTCCGGTGACGCGGTCGTCGCGCTCCGCGTCTTCTGGGGCGAGTACGAAGCGATGCTCTTCGGCGGCGAGCAGAGCGGGCAAGACGCCGTCGAGGCCGGCTTCTATCGCGCCTCCTGTGGGCAGGATCTCGGCGGCTCGGGGTGCACGTTCTTCGCTGGGCAGGAGCTGGTCTGGGACTTTATGGACCCCGACGGGGAGGGCGCCAAGGCGGATGTGACGGGCACGGTTGCCATCGCGATGGTCACGGAGCCGGGCCGGTGTGTCGAGCTGACGAGCCCCACCTGCGGCGACATGGAGGTTCAGTTCGTTCACCGCGAGCTCGGCGCCGTCACCGGCCGAGCGACCGCCACGGACGGCGTCTTTGAGACGCGCCTGCGGCCCGGCAGCTACGATGTCTGGCTGGTCGGCGGCTTCGGCAGCTGCGCGCAAGGCGCAGCACTTGCTCAGCAAGGACTTGTGGTCGGCGCGCCTGAGCTGGTCAGCCCCGAGGCCGCGCCGGAGCCGCTCCACATCGCGCTCTCGTCGGCGGCGTTCTCCACGGTGGTCGAGGTCACGATGGACGGTGCGGAGATGCCCAGCGACGCGCCGGTCGACGGCGAGCCGCGTGGTGCGCTGAGCTTTCGCAGCCTCGACCGCCCGGGCATCGTCTCGGCGCCCGTTCCGCTCGGGGAGTCGGGCCCAGCCGTCAGCGAGCAGCTGCTCCTGGCAGGCAACTACGAGGCGAGCCTGTCGACCATGACGCTGGTAGGCAAAGATCTGCCGACCCCCTACGCACAGTCGGTCCTCCCGGTCGGCGATCGAGTCCTGGGCGAGTTGCGGGTCGGTGGCATCCCTTCCGAGACGGTCTTTGACGTGAGCGTCGCGCGCTTGTCGGGCTCGGTCGATCTTGGCGCGCTGACCGTCGCGAGTACGCTGCCTGCGCGCGTGCAGGACGCCGCGGGCGTCATGCTGGTGTCGCAAGCGACCGGCGCACACACGCTGCTGGTGGAGAGCGTCGGCGAGCCGGGGCTTGAGCGGACCTACGCCGGCCTCGCGTATCGCGGCGCGGCCTACGACGTGTGGCTGAGCTACTTTGACGGCTACGTGCCGTTGTCGGTCTCGGTCGTGGCGGAGGACATCGTCGTTGGATGCGATGACTGACCGCCGTCATGGCGCACCGGGCCAGGTCGCAGTAGGTTGGGTCGAGCAAACCCCGCTGACTCTCGCCGAGCTGGACCATGGCTGCCGACCCGCCGACTCACCGCGCGCCCCTGACGACCTTTGTCGGTCGCGCGCGTGAGCTGTCGCGCCTCAAGCGCCTAGTGAAGGAGTACCGGCTGGTGACCGTGATGGGGCCCGGAGGCATTGGAAAGACGCGCTTGGCGCTGCAGCTCGTGCAGGGCTGGGACGGCCCGACGGTGGTTGTCGACGCACGGGCAGCCCACGACGTGGCCGATCTGGTCCGCACCGTGGCGCGCGCCTTGCCCGCTTCGCTCGACGGCGTGGCGTCGGCGCTCGCTGCCCGCGGCGCCTTGCTCGTGCTGGTCGACAACTTTGAGCACCTGGTCGAGTCGGCGAGCAGCCAGCTTCATGCGTGGCTGCTCGCCGCTCCCGAGCTGACGCTGCTGGTCACGTCTCGCCGCCGCCTGGGCATCGAGGGCGAGGTCAGCCTGGTGGTGCCAGCGATGGCCACAGAACGGCGCGAGGCCGCGGGTGACGACCTTCCGGACGCGCTTGCGTTGCTCTTGGAGCGTGCCCGCCGGCACCGACCGGAGCTGGCGCTCGATGCTGGCGTCCTGGCCGAGATCGCCGAGCGCCTCGAGGGTGTGCCGCTGGCGCTCGAGCTCGCGGCAGCACAGCTTCGCTTGATGGATCCAACGCAGCTGCTCGCCCGTCTCGGCGATGCCGCTCAGCTGCTGGATGCGGGCGCGGCGCGGAGCGTCGGCAGTGCTGTCGCGGGTTCGTGGTCGACGCTCGATGCCGTCCAGCGGCAGGCGCTGGCAGCGTGCGGGACGTTCCGCGGTGGCTTTGTCCTCGACGCTGGCGAGTACCTCCTGGCGGGGCTGGACCGTCCCGGCCTGACCTTGCTGGGCGAGCTGCTGGACCGCTCGCTCATCTACCGTACGGTCGGGGCCGACGGGGCACCCCGGCTAGCGCTCTTTCAGTCGGTGGCTGCCTACGCGACCCAACAGCTCGCAGGAGACGCGCACTCAGCGGCCCAGCTGCGCCACGCCGAGTGGGCCGCCGCCGCCTGCGCGCGCGGCCTGACGCATGCGGCAGCGGCACTGAGTGCCGAGCGTGACAACCTCGAGCAGGCGATGGCCTGGCTGTCAGCGTCTTCAGAGGGCGCGGTCGGCCCAAGCGACCGCGCTCGTTTCGCGGCGCAGATCAGCCTAGGACTCGCGGCGGTGTTCGAGCATGAGGGGCCTGCTTCAAGCGCCATCGAAGTGCTGGAGGCCGCCCTAAGCCTTGTGCCCCGCGACGCTCAGCCAGACGCGCTCCAGCTCGAGCTGAGGGTGGCGCTGGCACGCGCGCAGCTCCTCTTCGGCGACGCCAGCGCTGCCGCGGCGGTCTTGGAGCAGGCGGAGCAGCGTGCGCAGGCGGTTGGCGCAGAGGACAGCGAGCTGCGCGGTCGGCTGCTGATGGTTCGTGCGATGGTCGCGCGCCTCGAGCGCCGCCTCGACGAGGCTGAGGCCGCCTATCGGCAGGCAGCGGATGTCTTCGGCGACAGCGGGTCGCCACGGCATGGCCGAGCGCTGTCGAACCTGGCGGGGCTGGTGATGGAGCGTGGACGCCTCGATGAAGCCCGAGACCTCTTCGACGCCGCGTTGACGGCGCTCCGGGCAGCCGGTGACGCTCGGCTGGAGGCGGTCACGACCGGCAACCAGGGGCTGCTTGAGCAGGAGCTCAACGCGTTCGACGCGGCCCGCGCGAGCTTTCACGCCGCCTTGAAGCTCCACGAGCAGCTTGGCAATCGGCGCTTTGTTGGCATCACGTATGGCGACCTCGCTGGACTCCATGCCGAGGCCCGCGAGCTGGAGGCGGCCGCCGAGAACTATCGACTGGGGATCGAAGCGGTTCGCCTCGCTGGCGACTGGCGTCACGAGGCGCTTCTCTTGGCGGCGCTGAGCGCGTGCGAGGGCCGGCTGGGCCGGGCGGCCGCGGCGTCGGAAGCGGCCAATCGAAGCCGTGAGCTCCTGCGAGATGTCGACGACCCACCGATCGTCGACGCTGCTGGGCTCTACCTGGGCGCCGACGCGCCTGTGCCGCCCGACGACAGCGACGAAGTCCGGCTAGCGACCCGGCTGATGGCCCAAGCCGCCGCAGACAAGGCGTTCTATGGCGAGAGCCTGCGCGTCGGTGATGGCGCGGCCGAGCTGGTGCTTCCCGACGGGACCGAGGTCAGCCTGCAGACGCGACCGACCCTTGCCCGTGTCCTCGAAGCGCTGGTCGCGCGACGACTTGCTGGCGGGCCCAACCTCTCGATCGGCGACCTGGTGCGAGCGGCATGGCCGGAGCAGCGGGCCGTCACCGACGCCGCCAAAAACCGCGTGCATGTCGCGTTGAGCACGCTACGGAGCCTAGGCCTCAAGGGGATCATCGTGCGCGAGGACGGCGGCTATCGCCTGCGAGCTGACGTCCCGGTCGTGCGTCTGCGCTGAGCGCCTGCGCAGGCCGTGTGCCGCGTGGAATATGGGCGCCGACCACAGAACGTGACCGGCTCATGCGCCGTCGAGCTTGATGAGGCGGCGCATGGCCTCGACGCCTGCGGCGGGACCGAGGACCATGGCGGCGAGGGTCAGTGGCCAGCCGATGGAGGCCGCCAGTGCTGGCGTGACCTGGACGGTGAGGGCGGTCAGGGCGAAGCCGAGGGCGGTCTGCAGCGTCATGAGGCTGCCGACGGCATCGGCAGGGGCGGCGTCAGCGACGAGGGCTGAGAACTGGGCCGAGTCGGGGATAATGGTGATGCCCCAGAGGACCAGCAGGGTCGCCATCAGCCAGACGGGACCGCCAAAGGCGAGGGCGGCGCCGGTGCCGGCCAGGGCGCTGGCAATCATGGTGGCACGTGCCGCGCGGGCCTTGCCGATGCGGTCAGCAACGATGCCGAGGGGGACGCAGGCGAGGCCTCCGAGGGCGATGGCGGCGAATGCGGTGAGGCGCCCGGCGGTCTCGACGTCGAGCGCGGCGCTCGATCCGTTGGCGACAGCGATGCTGAAGCTGGCGGTGGCGATGGCACCGCACCAGGCCCAGAAGGCGTAGAGCTCCCACATGTGGCCGAGGTAGCCGGCGTAAGCCAGGCGGACGCGGCGGTTGGTCCAGGCGACGCGGATAGCGGCGAGGTCGAGGGCGCGGGCACCGACGTCGCGCCGCTTGTGGTGAGGTCCAAGCCGGGTGCCGAGAGCGAGTGCGGCGCTGGTGGCGCACACGATGGATGCGGCTGCGACGGTGGTCCGCCAGTCAACGCCCCCGAGCAGAGCGATCAGGTGCGGGGTGGCAGAGCCCAGGGTCAGAGCGCCGACGAGCAGGCCGACGAGCAGTCCGCGGTCGCGGTCGCCCCAACCGACGGCGATGGTCATGCCGACGGGGTAGACCCCGGCGAGGCAGGCGCCGGTCAGCCCACGCAGGGCGATCTGGAGGTCGCCACCAACCGGCGTCGCGAGCAGGAGCGCGTTGGCTCCGGCGGCAACGAGGGCGCTGACGAAGAAGACGCGGCGGGGATCAAGGCGGTCGGCGAGCCCGGCGATGGCGAAGCCGATGGCTCCGACAACGAATCCCAGCTGGACAGCCGTCGAGAGCGCGGCGCCCCGTGCCTCTGAGAGCCCCGCCTCGGCCGTCATCTCTGGCAGGATGGCCGCGGAGACAAACCACAAGCTCATCGCGCCGATCTCAGCGAGGCAGAGCAGGGCGAGAGTGCGTGCCTTTGGACCGCTCACGGCGCTTGCGCTATCCAAGCGCCTGATCCGGCCATCTCGCAGGACTCCGGCTGCCGCCGGTGACGCTTCAGTGCTGACGTGCCCCCACGGCGAGTCGCCGCCGGTCTGGTGGGGCCGGAGGGTCGTGGGACGCGCGTCGTCATCGGCTGGCGGCTTGGGCTCATGTGCCGACTACGCTGCCGGCCACTCGCTGGTTACGTCAACCAGCACCGAAGGGGGGCTGTGGCCCGGCTCGACGAAGGGTTCTGGGGCGGCGCCCTTGCAGCGACGCCGACCACGGGTCAGAAGCCTTGCCTCGCTCGAAAAGAGCGACTGATTAGGGACTAGCCCGTAGCATCAGTCAGCCACACAGGTTCCGAAACACGCATCGCAGTTGGGGCATAGGCTGGTGCTATCGCAGACGCCGTCACCGATTCCGCAGTATGTCCCCGCGCTGCACTCCACGCCGTTGTAGTAGCACCCGCTCACGCTGACGGACACGCTCACCTCAGCGGACCGAGCGCCACAGGCGTCGGCGACCTGTAGGAAGACCTCGTAGGTTCCCTCTGCGGCGGCTAAAAACGTTGGGTTCTGCTCTGTGGATGATGGCGCTAGGACCGCTGGCGAGCCGTCGGGAGAGATCACGCGCCACGCGTAGTGGACGACGTTGTTGCTGGGCGACGAGCTGTTGCCGCCGCTGAGCATCATGGTGAGGGGCTCAAGCACACTCGGGCTAGAACCGATGTTGATGACAGCCGTTGGCGGCGCGCCGCACGGCGACTGGGCCGCGAAGAGGCATTCGCCCTCGTTTGGCGACGTGCAGAAGTCGCCTACACCGCTGCAAGGCGCAGGCGTCCAGATGCAGTCGACGTTTTCGCGGCAGACAATGCGCGAGTTGATGGCATCGCAGTTCGCTGGGATGCAGCAGGTGTCGCAGGTCCAGGTGCTCAGCTCACCCCACGACGCGCTCTGGATGGCGTTGGGCGGGCACTCGCCGCTGTCGATGCAGGCCGTTCCGTCGCCGGTGCCGCACACCCACTTGGGCTCTGGCGGCTCGGCGACGCACGCGCGGGTGCAGCAGGGGTTGGGGTAGAGCGACTGGTCGCAGCTATCGTCGCAGTCTTGAGTGCACAGCTCGCCGACATTGCAGTCGGTGTCGTGGTTGCAGTGTGGGCGGCAGATGTCGCCCTCGGCGTCGTAGCCAGGTGGGCAGTCCGGGAGCGTGTTGCCGACGTCGACGGGTCCGCTCGCGTCGTCAGGTTCCTTGCTGTCGACAGGCACGAACGTGTCCTCGCCGACGTCGGGCTCGCTGGTGTCGCTGACATCGGGCGCAGGGATCGTCGGGACGCACATGGACTGAGCTTGGGACGCCGCGTCGTCGCATGTCAGCGTGCACTGCGCGTTAGGGAGTCCGCCGCAGTCACCCGCGTCATCGCATACGAAGCTGCACGTGCCGCAGATGCAGGCGAGGGGGCCGCACTCCGAGTCGGTGTCGCAGGGACTCATCCAGTGGGTCTCGCCCCCGGTGGTGCCGACGTCGCCGCTGCGCTCGGCCAAGCATGCGCCGAGCGGTGCAGTCAACAGGGCGAAAGCGAAGAGGGGAGCGGCGATGCTCTCTCGAGTTGCTGCTGTCATTGTGTGTCTCCGTGAGGTGGTGTTGAGGCGCAGGTCGCTGCGTCACTCGGAGGATGGGGTGTCGGCGGCGTGAACGTTCTGGCCGAGGTAGAAGACGACGCGCGTGTCGCCGGTGCTGACGGCGCTCGCCTCGACCTTCGCTCGCAGTGCGCCAAGCTCGGTGCGAAAGCGTGCGAGCAGCCCGAGGACGTCGTCGCGTAGCGGGTGGTCGTCGCTGATGTCGAAGGCGTAGGTGCTGCCGCCGATGGTGTCGGTGGCCGAGCCGCGCGCGCTGCCTTGGAGCTTGGCGCACATGGCGCCGACCAGCGCCTGGTAGTGGTCGAAGAGCGCCGCTTCCCAGCCGATGGCCGAGTCGAAGCCGATGACGCACTGCTCGCTGGAGTAGACGACGTCGGTGCCGCTGACGCTGCGCTCGACCTGGCCGGCAGCAATGAGGCCAGCGACCAAGGCCTCGAGCACGTCGGCGGGCAGTCGGACGCGCTCGGCCAGCTCGGTCGCGGTGAGGCTACGCGCGTTGTAGATGGCGACCCAGACGAGCGACTCGCTCGCGCTCGGATCGCTGGCGAGCGCGGCTTCGTTGGCGGTGTAGCGGGTGGCGTCGCCCTTGCCGTGGACCTCGATGAGCCCGGTCGTCGCCAGGTCGCGCAGCACGCTGCGGACGGTGGCGTCGTCGTCGTAGCGGAAGCGCTGGAGCACCTGGGCCCGGGTCGCGGTCCCTTGCTGGCGAATGTGCGAGAGCAGGGCCTCCCACAGCGACCGCCCGCGCATGGTCGCGCTCTCTGACAGACGCCTCACCCGGTCGTAGTAGGTGCGAAGCGACACGCCGAACATGTCGGCGATGAGCTTGTTGCCGAGGCCCTCCGCCTGCAGCTCATGCACGAGGTTGAGAAAGACCTGGTTGGCGACGTCAGCCAGCGGAGCTCGCCGCCCGCCGCTGGTCGCGAGCTGAGCGATGAGCACCATGGTCTGCCGAACGATGGCATCGATGAGTAAGTTTCTGTTCACGCCAGTGATTAAACGCGTCTCGGTCGTCGGCTGATAGTGCGAAAAGTCGCACGGGTTGACGCGGGGGCAGTTCGCGAGACGACGCGTGCGCTCTAAGACGTCGTCGGTTGCGTCGGCGCGCGTGCATGAGATGGCGGGCAGTGTTAGCCTTGGCGGGTCGATGCCACGTGGCGCCGAGCCTCAGCCCAACAGCTTCAAATTGGACCATCCGTGATGCAAGACAACAACACGTTCGATCGGCGTTCGGTGGTGCTATCGATGAGCTACTGGGTGCTCGCGATTGCTGGGTGCATGCTCGTGTTGCAGGGCTGTCGGCTTGGACCACGCGGTTTTCGCACCAACAAGGGGGGCATGATCGTGACCTCGCCGGACAAGCTGAACCAAAAAACGACCTCGAAGCCCTTCGAGGTTCGTGTCGAGTCCAACACGAGCGATACGCCGAAAGCGCTTGCCAAGCGCGTGTCCGTGGCGGCGTTCCAGGCGGGTGCGGTTGCTGTGAGCAAGCTGCAAGTTTGGACCGCGACCTCGGCTCCCGACGGCTCGATGTCGACGTGTGTGGTCCGCGTCGAGCCGAAGTCACACGTTCGTATAGAGCGCGACCACGTCTGGGTACCCGGGACGACAAAGACCGTCTACCGCACCCAATATGTCTCCAGCACCCGACCTGTGCAGGAGCAGGTTTGTAGCTACGAGCGGCGGCCCTATCGGCGGATGAAGACCAGCTACTCTTACAGCTACGACTACCGCACCGGACGCTCGGGGTCGCGTCCGACGACCCAGTACGTGACTGAGTACCGTTCGGAGCGCGTGTGTCGTTATGTGACGCGCTACAAGCGTCAGAGTTCCTATGAGTCGGTTCCTGAGAGGGTCAGGGTGCCAGGCCGACTCGAACAGCGGGAGCGCTATCGGACGGACTGGTCGCTCAATCAGAGCGCGCCGACATGTTCTGTCCATCACGGCGTCGCAAGCAGTTCTGCTGGTGTGGCGACACACGTCTCGGGTGTGGCCCACTTCCAGGGGCACATCGGCGAGATTCGTTTGGCGCCTCGGTCAAGCTCAAGCGCCCAAGCGCAACAAGCGGGCGCGCGCTGCAAGTCGGTGGCAGTCACAAAGACGCAGACGATTCGTCTTGAAGGCGGAGTGGGGGAGGTCGCGGACGTCGCATCGATTGCGTCGCGCGCGACCGGGAAAACCGTGTCGGTGACGCTGAGCTCGGGCGAACAGATGGTAGGAACGTTGAAGTCGGTTCGTGGCTCGGTGATTGGGCTTGTCTCGCCTGGGGCGACGGAACCGACCCACGTCGATCTCTACAACGCAACATCGGTGACGCTAAACGTCAGTCGTGCCGGGCCGCTCAAGTGTATCAAGGCAGCCTCACCGGTGCCCGCCGACGCGGCTGCGCTTGAGTCCGCTGCTGTCGAAGCGTCGCCCACCGTCGTCGCTTCGGCCGAGTGCCGCCCGGCGGAAACGGACACATTCGAGCTGGGCGGCCTCAACGATGTTGCAGAAGCAGTCGAAGCGCTCTCCGACGCAGTTGGTGCGGAGGTTGTTGCCCAAAGCCGCAGCGACGACACGTCAACGACTGGGAAGCTGGTTGGCACGCGAGGCTCAGAGCTCACAATTCAGACAAGCGACGGGCGCGAGACCGTGGACCTCTTCGAGATGAGATTGCTCACGGTGACGACTCCGGCCGACTGCCGCGAGTGAGCTTCACTCTTCGAACGGCGCGAAGCGGCGGGTTCGACTCCTGCGCTGCGCAACCGTCGCGACGGAACCCTGCCGGTGCGTCGTGCGCTCCCCGGCGCCGATCGAGCTGCGACCTTCGACGTGGCCGGCTGACGTCACCTAAGACCCGCGAAAGCGGCAACTCCGCTATGGATGCGCTTGAGCGCGCTCTGCTTCTCGGACCCGCTGTTGCGTCGCCAAGAAGTGGTGCTGAAGTCGCAGCAACCGCTCCACGTCTTGCTCAAGCTTTTCAAAGCGAGCGTAGTCGATGGGCTGCCGGTGCATTCGACCCAGCGCGACTGCAACGCGAACGCGGGTCAACATGCCGCTAAAGTCATCAAGCCGACGGATGCTGCTAGCTAGGTCCAATGCAGCGTCGGTGTCCATGTCGACTAGCATGCTGCCTTGCTCGACGAGAAAGAAGCCCTGCACGGAAATCGCTAGACTTGCGACGTCTGGCTGGCTCGACCGCGCGACGAGGTCGATGTTGAACATGACGGCTTCATCGACGAGACGCTGGAACTCATCGGTGATCTCGTAGGCCTGTTCATTGAGCTCCTCGCGCGTTGGTACGCGTTGGCCAGGCTTGAGTGCCTTGGCTCCGTCGTCATAGCCAAGACGCTTGAGCTGACGTCGAGCCGCCTTGTCTCTTCGCGTCCGTTGACGCTTCTCACGGCGTTCCGCTCGGGTTGGCTCGATGTCGGCACTAGGGGCTTTCATGACCATGCCAGGCTCCGTTCGTTGGAAGTCCGCCGAAGCTAGTTTGACGCGCTCCGCATTTCAACCTTCACGACGCATAGGCGGATGCGTCAGGGCCAAGTCCGTCGCGTAGGTCGAGCGGTCTGTCTACCTCCGCCTCATCATCGAGCTAGCGGGATAAGTGACCGAGGGGCGACGCCCAGCGTCGGTCCAAAACCGCGTGGAGGCGCATGGTACCTATCTGATCGGTGCTCTAGCAGCGTTGCCGGGAAATGCAATTCCCGATGACTTCGTGATGCGCACCACTGGACCAACGATCTCGAGATCACCTTGTCCCGACAGGGTTTCCT
>CALHXW010000086.1 GCA_938040325.1 uncultured bacterium
GGCAACGTCACGCAGATGACGGTGCGCGGCCAGTGCGTGAACGCGCCTGGCGATCAATGCACCGACCCGTTGGGCAGCTCGCTCGAGAACCGCGACGCCGACCTGCGCGCCGGGTGCGTCTGCGCCGTCGAGCACCACTACCAGTACCGCTGGGACGAGCTCAACCGCTTGGCCGAAGCGCGCCGCTACGACCGCGCGGGCACCGGCACGTGGGACCTCGAAGCCAGGCAGCGCTACCGCTACGACGCCGCCAACGTGCGCACCGTCAAGCAGAGCTTTGGCGACGTCACGTTTGGCGAAGAAGCGGGCGAGTCACCCATGAGCGTGAGCGACGTCGAGCGAACCGCGCTCTACGTGTCGCCGGGCGACTTCGAGCGGCGCGGTATGAGCGTCAACGCGGCGGGCTCCGCATACGAGCCGTCGCCCGTCGTCCCGACCGAGACGCAGTACCTCATCGGAGGCGCGCGCATCGTCTGGAAGGGCACGCCTGACCCGCGCGCCAGCGGCTTCAACCCGAACGTGCGCGTGACCTACACGGCGACCGACCTGCTCCAGTCATCGACCGCGGTCCTCGATCTCCACAGCGGGCAGCTACTCAGCGTCGGCAACTTCTTCCCGAACGGCGGGCGGGAGAACTTGTGGACGAACGAGGATGCCCCTGACTTTGAGATCGAGCCGCTCGGGTTTACCGGGAAGGAAGCCGATGATGAGGTGGGGCTGGTTTACTTTGGGGAGCGTTATCTGATTCCGCGGATCGGGCGGTGGGCGTCGCCGGATCCTCTGCATGTTCATGCTGTGGGTGGTGGGGAGGTTTTGAACTCTTATCACTATGTGAGCGGGAACTTGCTGCAGGCGCGGGATCCGAACGGTCTAGAAGTGACGCGAAACTCTGACGGATCGTGGGCGGGTAGTTATCAAGACTCTAGTGGCGATACTGTAAGTCTTGGGTCTTGTTCCGGCTCCTATGCTGCGTGTGCGAACCAGTTCGCTACGGATGCTTTTTGGGCAGGATTTAAAGGATACTACGAGTCACTCTCCGATGGACTCAGGTCCGCTATTTCCTGGGAGGGGTTCAAGCAACTCGCGCTCCGCTGGGTGGTGCCAGCAGTTGGAATTGTCGACGCTGCAGCAGGACTGTTTGACGCCCTCAAGCGATTCGGCAGCGCCATGTTCACCACCGACGTGGTTCAGTCCGCGTACGTAAACGGTGCGCTTCTGGCTGAGGAGCTGGCGGCGATTGTTGGAGCCGCAGCTGCTCGCGGCGCTGGCGCGATCCTAAACCGAATTCCAAATCGCGGTACAGGCGGCGCGGCCCGGAGAGGGGGGGGAAGTGGCGGCTCGGGCTCAGCTACACGCAGTTCGTTCAATGAGGTCCACAGGCGAAACGCGGACGGCGCTGTCCGAACGCCTGAGGAAGCCATCGAGCTCGCAGAGTCACACGGTATTGACCTCAGTGACATCCGTGTAGACTTCGTCGACGATGTGGGTGTCGAAGGTGCGGACGCAGCATGGGGGCCGCGTGTACCCAACAATTCAACAGCGATCGTCGATCCAGAGTACTTCGAGCTTCCGGATGGTCGAATGGGGATGCGAATCTCTAGGGCAGCCTTACAAAGTGACGAGGCCATCGTCACCTTGATCGGTCATGAGGCACACGAGATACGGCGTATGATGCAATTGATGAATAGTGATGGTGGTCACGCGATTAGCTTGGCGGAGTACATGCGGCAAGTGAAAACTGGTTTGCGTGGAAACTGGCACGACCAAGCCATGCAGATAGAACGAGACTTGCTAAGAAGAATGAGAGGCGAATGACGGTATTGAAAGCGACTCGTAACGTCGAGCTGCGCTGTTGGAATTTTGACGACATAACAGCTAGTGTTGTCGACTCAATGGGGGCGGGAGTTGGGCTTCGTGCCGTTGGCTTCGACGATCAAGGAGGATTTGAGAGCTCGAAGCAAACCACGGCAGTTACCTTTTCTTTCGATGAACGCGCTATGATCGTCAGCGCAGGAGGCAAGCGGCTTGTTCCCGCGGTTATTGCGGTGCTTAGACAAGCGACAAAGAAGGAGTATGTGAGCCTGCAGCGCGCGCTGACTATTGCACATCTGGTGGGCCGGTTCCTTGTTGAGAACCCATCCTCCCAGCAAGAAATTGACCTCGATCTAGTACGCGACCTCGCAGACAGAGATGCTGACGGTGCTCATTGGCAGATCAAGCCACGCAGGGCAGTTTTATGTGTGACTTCAGGCGAAGCACTTGCTGCAGCGAGAGATGGTGGGATTGCGGTGGTTTCGACCACACCGTCGAATCACACACTCGCAGTTGCAGGGAATCCTTATCTAGTTTGCGCTTCAGTTGCTGGATTTGTCGGCTTGCTTCATGAGGAAATGAGTGATGAGTTCTGTGCTCCCTTCGACCACTCTTTTGTACGATGGACGGGAACTCACATACGTAGTTTGAAAGCTGACAGTGGCATTCGCCAGCATTCAAGCTTCGTGCTTCCAGTACGATTCGGTTAAAGAAGTCGGGGAGACTGTTCCTGCGGAACAAAAGTCGACTTCGTCTCTCACGGGACATCCACTTTAGAGGCAGCCACCCACGCGAACTGACGAAGAGCGACTGTTCCTGCGGAACAAAAGGGGACTACGAATGAAAACGTAGTCGCAGCGGCATGTACTCTGTAGGTGTCGTTGTCGAAGACGGTACGGCGTTAGGGGACCTCCCCCCGAGGGACTGAGGTGTTTGCCGGCCGTCTTCGTTGGCTGCGATAGAGGGCCT
>CALHXW010000087.1 GCA_938040325.1 uncultured bacterium
CGCAAGGATGGCCGGTCGGGACGTGACGAGGCTGCCAAGCGCGAAGAGCGCAAGGACGCGCCGAAGGATGGCGCGGTCAAGCATGAGGGCGGCGAGGGCGACAGCTCGGGCAAGAAGCGCCGTCGTCGTCGTAAGCGCGGCGGAGCGAACCGCAACAACGGCGGTCAGAACGGCGACAACAAGCCCAACAGCGACGGCGTCGCGGCGAAGTCCAGCGATGGCGGCAACTCCAAGAGCGAGGGCGGCCGCAAGCCGGCCGCAACGAAGGGAGACGAGGTAAAGGCGGGCGGCACCAAGCCCGCTGCGAAGGCCAGCGAGAAGAAGGCAGCCGACAAGCTGCCGCGCGCCGGTGGCGTCATCGATCTCCGCGGCGGCGGTGTCGTGGACTTGCGCGGTGGCGGCGGAAAGAAGCCGTCGTCGCCGAAGCTGGTTGAGACCAAGGCCGCGAGCAAGACCGCGAAGCCGAAGAGCGACGCCGCGAAGGCTGTCAAAGCAAAGGCAGAGCCCAAGGCGAAGACAGAGCCAAAGGCGAAGGCAGCGCCCAAGGCCGCGACTGCAGCGGCGGCTAAGGCGAAGCCGGCAGCAGAGGCGAAAGCGAAGGCGCCCGCGAAGGCCAAAGCGAAGGCGCCTGCGGCCAAAGCGAAGGCCGAGGCCAAGGCGAATGCCGAGCCGAAGCCGAAAGCGAAGGCTTCTGCGGCCAAGGCGCCGGCAGCCAGCGCAAAGGCGTCGGCGGCGAAGAAGCCGGCCGCGAAGAAGACGACTGCGGCAAAGGCCAAGGCGGTGGCGAAGAAGTCGACTGGCGCTGCAGCGAAGAAGGCCGCCCCAGCGAAGAAGGCAGCAGCTAAGAAATCGCCGGCAAAGAAGGCCGCGACGAACGGAAAGACAGCTGCTAAGAAAGCCGCCGCAACCGACAAGACCGCGGCAGCATCTGCAGCGAGCGTCTCTGAGCGTCTCGCGGCTCTTAAGGCAAAGCACACGACTGCCGCCAAGGAGTGAGCGCATGCTCGATCCGAAGCAAATCATCAACGATCTCGATGCCGCGCTTGAGCAGATGCGCAAGCGCGACCCAAACGCCTCGTTCGACGAGCTGCTGACGCTCCATGAGAAGCGTCGGCAGCTAGTTGGCGAGCACAACGACCTGCGTCACAAGCAGCGAACGTTGTCGAAGGGCTTTGGTGACAAGGGACTCAGTGATGAGGAGCGGTCAACGCTGCGCGCCGAGCTGAAGGTCATGTCGGATGGCGTCAAAGACCTCGACGACGGCATCAAGGCCGTCGAGGTCGAGCTCAACGACTGGCTCATGAACACGCCGAACCTGCCGGATCCATCGACGCCGGCCGGCCAGACGGAAGACGACAACGTCTTGATCCGCAGCTGGGGTACACCGCGCGAGCACGACTTCGAGGGTCAGGACCACGACGCGCTCGGCGAGGCGCTTGGAATCTTGGACTTTGACGCAGCTGCGCGCATCAGTGGCGCGCGCTTTGCGCTCTACCGGGGCCTGGGCGCGCGTCTTGAGCGGGCGCTGGCGTCCTTCATGCTCGACATGCACACCGACTCGCACGGCTACGAAGAAGTGCTGACCCCGTTCTTGGTGCGTCGTGAGGCCATGATCGGAACAGGTCAGCTGCCGAAGTTCGAAGACGACGCGTTTCGGACCGAGCCCGATGACATGTTTCTGATTCCGACGGCCGAGGTGTCGGTGACCAACATCCTGCGCGAGCAGATGCTGGCCGGCACCGACCTGCCGATCAAGTTCACGGCGTTTAGTCCGTGCTTTCGACGTGAGGCAGGTAGCTACGGGCGTGACGTTCGTGGACTAACGCGGACCCATCAGTTCCAGAAAGTCGAGATGGTCCAGTTCACGCGCGAAGAGGACTCGGAGGCGGCCCACGAGGCGCTGACCGGCCACGCGGAGGCCATCCTACAAGCGCTGAACCTGCCCTACCGCGTGATGCAGCTCTGCGGTGGCGACTTAGGGTTTGGGGCGGCGAAGTGCTACGACATCGAGGTGTGGTTGCCGGTACAGCAGTGCTGGCGCGAGATCTCGAGCTGCTCGAACTACCGAGACTTCCAAGCGCGCCGTGCTGACATCCGCTATCGACCGGAGCCGGGCGCCAAGCCGCGCTTCGTGCACACGCTCAACGGCAGCGGCCTCGCCATTGGGCGCACGGTGATGGCGCTGATCGAGAACTACCAGACCGCCGACGGCCGGTTGCTGATTCCCGACGCGCTCCAGCCGTACATGCGCGTTAGCGAGATCGCACCGAGCGCATAGACCACGTGGCCGAACCACCCCAAGGGCGTTCGGCCGGCCAGCCCAGCGGATACCTGTTAGCCGCGCACGTCGTGATAGGCGTGTCGCTGTTGACGCTGCTTGGCTTTCACAGCCCGCGCAGCTCGTGGCTTTGGGTCGAGTGTTGGGTCGTTGCGATGGCGCTACCCTGGCTCGGGGATGTTGCCGTCCGTTACCGCGGCGGCGCGCTTGGTCTGCCGGCCGGAGTGATACGGCTCATCCACGTCGGTTCGATCTTGCTTCACCTTGCGGCCGTGGTGCTTGTCGCTGCGGCTTTGTTGGGCATAGCCGACCGTCACGCGATGCTCTGGTTGCTGCTCTTTGCGGCCTCTTCGCTCTACGCAGGTGTTCTGTTGTTCAGTCTCCTGAACATGCCACGGCCGATTGGCGAGCGGGTGGCCGACTGGTTACTCATCGCGAGTTGGGCCGTTGTCGCGTGGTCGGCAGCTCCCACGTTCGCTGATGCTGCGGTGTCGCTGCATGCTGGGCATCTCCACGCCGTCGAGCCAGCGCTCAACGAGCCAGATCTTCGTCGGGCTACGAGCGCTGTGGCGATGCTTGTACTGCTCAGCGAGCTCGTGCGCTGCGCGCTACCGAGCCAACCTTCACGCCTTAACAAGGTCTTCGCTGCTGCAGGAGGGCTAGCGTTTGTTGCCTACTTCGCCTCCCCGCATCTCGGGTTGGCGATAGACATTCACTGGCATGACACTTACCTCGTTGTCGCTGCAGGACAGGTTTTGGCCGTCCCTCTCATCACATTGATGGTCCTTAGGTTAGCCGCACCATCCGTTCCGACGACGTGGGACATCGCCCTCGTGGGACTCAACCTTGTCGTCCTCGTCACCTACATTGCAGCAACCGCGCATACTGACGTCGCCAACAGGGGCCTGCCACTTCGCGTGGTCGACCTGTTGCCGTACGGGTCTTCGAACGTCCAAACGGACGTCTTCGGATGGTGTTGGCTTGGCTGTCTGCTCCTCACAGCCATGATCTGGACGCGCCGGCGCCGAGCGTGAGCGGAGTCGGGCGGACCCGAATCCATGCCTCGACACACGAATGCTTGCTGACGCCTAGCCTCGTCCGTATCCTCGCCGCCCTTCACAGGAGCGCGTGACGATGACAGCCCCCGAGACCCCCAAGACCTACCTGTCCGGCGTCCAGCCTTCGGGTGACCTGCACTTGGGCAACTACTTCGGTGCGATCCGCCAGCACATCGCCGCTCAGGACAACGCCTACTACTTCATCGCCGACTACCATGCGCTGACGACCCAGCGCGACCCGCAGCAGGTGCGCGATAACGTCTACGACATCGCAGCGACCTACCTCGCGTTGGGCCTCGACCCCGACCGCGCCGTGATGTGGGCTCAGTCCGACGTCCCAGAAGTGACCGAGCTGGCGTGGCTGCTTGCGTGCGTCACAGGTAAGGGCATGCTCGACCGTGCGACCTCCTACAAAGACAAGGAGGCGAAGGGGCTGACCGCGTCTGTCGGCCTCTACACCTACCCTGTGCTGATGGCCGCGGACATCCTCGCGTTTGATGCCGACATCGTCCCGGTGGGCAGCGACCAGGTGCAGCACGTCGAGATGGCGCGCGACATGGCGAAGTCGTTTAACAGCGCCTATGGAGAGGTCTTCAAGCTTCCCAAGTTCGAGCTTGGCGTGCCGGTGCCTGTGCCTGGCATTGACGGCGACAAGATGTCGAAGAGCTACGGCAACGCCATCCCCATCATCGCCCCGTCCAAGAAGCTGCGAAAGCGGGTGATGAAGATCACGACCGACTCTACGCCGCTCGAAGAAGCCAAAGACCCGACCGGCTGCACGGTCGTCGAGCTCTACAAGCTCATGGCCACGAGCGACGAGGTCGCGGCGCTTGAGCTGAGCTACCGAACGCCCGGCTTTGGCTACGGCGAGGCGAAGCAGGTGCTCTTTGAGAAGCTCGAGGAGGTCTTCGGGGCAGCTCGCGCCGAGCGTGAGCGTCTCGACAAGGACCCCGCTCACGTCTACGCCATGCTGAAACAGGGCGCAGACCGGGCTCGCCCGGTCGCTCGCGCTGTCCTCAACCGCGCGCGCAAAGCCTGCGGCATCGACTGAGAAGCGCAGCGACGGAGAGGGCAGCACTTAGCGCGTCAGGGTGTTGCCTTGCTCGGGAAGCTGCTGCAGTCGACGTCTGCGCCGACGCGCACGTACGTGAACTCCAGGGACTCAACGTTGTCTTGAGCCGCGAGCCGTACGTGGTAGCTGTCGGGGCCCTTGCGCGTGTACGTGATGATCGCGGGGAACTGATTGTCAGCCGTGAGCCGAACCGTGCCGGGCTTCGAGGGCTGCGCTTTGAACTTCACGACCCGGTCATCGGGCGTGACGATGTAGGTCAGTCCCTCTTTGCTCGCGAGGAAACGCATGCCTTCCTGGTACGTCTTGCCACCGACCGGCACGTAAGCACCCGTGCCCAGCATGGTGCCGCCCGCGGGCTTCAGCCAGTGCTCAAAGAAGCAGCCATCTTCTTTGGTGTTGGCCACCCAGCGTCCCACGAGCCACCCGATGTCGTCGATATCGCTCGGCGCAGTGAGTGGCGCATTGACGCCGGCTGGCGTGGCGGTGGGACTGGTCGCGGCTGTCGCGGTTGACGGCGAGACGCCTGGCTTCGACGATGCGCCCGCCGGCTTGGACGTCGTTGCCTTGCCCGAGCAGCCCGCCACGGCGAGGCTCAGCGCGGCCAGTGCGAGCAAGCGAAGGGCGCGTGAGACGGTCTTGCTCACGGTGCGCACCCGTTGGGATCGACCTGCTCTTGGACGTGGACTGCGGGCGCATGAAACGACAGCCCCGCGCTGTAGCCGTCTTCGATGGCGTCGTCGAGCGCGCAGTCTTCGCCACTGATGAAGCCATCGACGCAGTCGCCATCGTTGCAGCAACCAACGATGGTGACGGCGTCAACGATGCAGGGCGCCTGAGTGCCCGCGAGCGTGAACTGGATCCAGTCAGCACCAGCGCCGTCGATGTCCTGGTCAATGTGCCCGGCGAAGGCCAAGACCGCGTGCAGAGCGGTCGGGCAGCCGGGCAAGAGCGCGCTCGTGTCGATGCCATAGAGGAGCTCGGCCTTGAGGATGCCGCCCAGTCGCCCGTCATCGAGCCCCCGCAGCTGGCCCGTGTCGTCGAGGCTTAGGGTCGCCTCGATGTGGCCGCGCTGCACGTCCAGGTCACCCAGCACGCCCGTTGGGATGACCAAACCTTCGACCGAAGCAAAGAGCAGCGGACCTTCCGGCTGACCCTCCGCGAAGGGCTCAGGGAAGATTCCGTTTGCAGGGAACGTGGTGTCGGTCACCTGCACTGGCGCGATGCAGCCTGGAAACGCTGTCGCATCGCCAAAGATCGGATGGGGATCTGCGTCTGTCTCAAGTGGGCTGACCCACGGCACCGGCGAGGGGCTCTCTGGGCAGCTGGGATCGACGCCTGGGTGGAAGGTGAGTGTGGGCTCGCTCGCGTCCGTCAGGTCGGGCGCGTTGGTGATGGTCACGAGCTGGATCGCGTTGCCGCTGTTGAGCGTGCCCTGGATGTAGGGGTTGAGCACCTGCGCGACCAACGGGTTGGCGCCAATCGCGTTGTCGATGCCGGTGTAGATGTTGTCGTCGCCATCAGCGTTGTCGAGATCGAAGCCGATGCTGCCGTCAACCGCCAGCGACCCAAGAACGACGGTCGGCTCGCGCACGCAGCCAGCGGTACAGCCGTCACCCGCGCAGTCGTTGCCGTCGTCGCAGGCCTCGTCTGCCTCGATGAAGAGGTTGCCGCAAACCGACGGCGGCGTGGTGTCTAGGGACATCGTGTCGAACACGGCCGTGTCTGGCGCGGCCGTGTCCCCGGCCGTCAAGGTGTCGTGGTCGGCGGTGTCTGCCGCCTCAAGCGTGTCGCCGACCGTTACGTCCTCGGCGACGTCCGGCGAGCCGGTGTCGCCCGGTTCGTCAGTGTCGACCGCGGTCGTGTCGACCTGCCCGGTGCTTGCTCCGTCGTCGTCACCACAGGCGACGATCATCAACGCCGTCACCGCGAGCAAGCTCAATGATGTGGGTGTGCGCAGTCGGATAGGGCGAAAGATGAGCGTGTGCATTGTCGTCTCCTCTGGCGTCAGTCTACTACGCGCCGAGCGTCGGAATCGAGGTCCGCAAGGCGGGGTGTCGACCGCTCGACGATTGACTGCCTGCGTAGCGGCATGCAAGGGAAAGCGCCGATGGTGTGGACGTCGAGGAGGCTGAGATGTGGAGACTTCAGAGTCAACAACAGGTTGGAGTTGGTGCGGCGCTCTTTGCGCATCAACGCGTTGCGCGTGTCCTAAGCCTTATTGCCGTTGGCGCGTGGTTCTGCATGAGCCTGGCCGGCTGCAAAGATGACGCGCCGGCATCACCGGCTGCGGCACCCTCTAGCGCGTCGACACCGCCGAAGACGGCCGCCGTCTCACCTGCGGCGCCGGCTGCGAAGCCCACCGCTAGCCCAAAGCCCACGCCCTCGACCGCTGACTCCCACCGAAAGCTCGTCAACGCCTTCGCGGCAGCGATGGCCTCCGGCGACATGGCGGCCTTCGCGCCGCTGCTGCCCACGGAAGCGGACTTCGTCGAGGCGTTCTCAACGTCGACTCAGCCGGTACCCGCGGAGCTGCCGGTGGTCATCAAGAAGCTGCGCGCGCGCATCAACAAGCGCATCGAGGCAACACTGACCGAGAGCAACGAGGCGGGCATCGACTGGCGGTTGCTGAAGCTTGGAGAGCTCGCCGCCGTGGACCGCGACGACAAGGGGGTGCCGCTGGTGACAGTGACGGCGCCCTTTAGCGCTCCAGACAGCGAGCACACCCACGAGGTCATCCTCCGCACGGTGAACCTAAAGCGCGGTCTCGTGTTGGCGCAGGCTCCGAGCTTCAAGCTGGGCGGTGAGAGCCCCTTTGCGATGATGAACGACATCGTCGCGTTGATGGAAAAGAACATCCACGACGTCGATAAAGCTGGCGCCGCCGTCGAAGCCTACATTCTGGCCAACCAAGGTCGCCTAGCCGCCATGAAAGCCAAGGTCGCCAACATCGAAGCGAACAAGGAAGCTTACGCAGCGGAGCTCACGGGACTGACAGAGCGCATGCGAAAGGTCGCAAAGGCCAACCCGAAGATCGTCACCGACGACCGCATCCGCAACGCGCTGTCGCAGTTCAAGCCGTAGTTTCGGCTCTGGCCGCGTGGCGGCAGCGTCGCTAACGCGCCGCCATTCGTGGGGTTCTCGCGGCAAACCTGGGGGTTGACGTTGCGCCTAGGCGTGGTAATGACACGTCATTGCCGAAATGGGGAAGCCAATGACGAGCTGCGCGCAGACGATGAGAAGCACCGTAACCCGTTGGGGCCGGGTTGGTCTGTTCATTGCCGTCATCGGCCTCATGCTCGCTGGCTGCGGCAACGACACCGGCGACGCGGGTCTCACGCAGCAGGGCCAGACGAGTCTCGCAGGCATCCCGGCGACGTTCGCCCCGTACGGAACGCTGTCGGAAGCCGAGGACGCTGTCCGAGAGGCCGTCGAGGCTGGCTGTCGAAGATTCTTCAACGACTGCAAGTATCTATGCGACTCGCCGTTCGTTACATGTCCCGCAACGATGTCGGACTGCATCACCGACAATATCCGCAACTACACGGAAGACTATGACTTTCCGTACGCCAGCGCCGAGCTCGGTCGTGTCTGCGCTGCCCAGGTCCGTGTCGCTAGCTGTGACGACATCCCCCCCGACTCGCTCGAGTGCGACGATGTGGTCGTCGAAGGGTGTCCCGAAGACCCGGACGGCGTGGCGAACTACAGCTGGGCAAGCCCGCGGCCGGTGACCCTCGGCCAGCCGGTCAGCTTGGAACTCTGCGACGGCGTGCACGAGTGGCACAGCTTCAGCGCGTCGTCAGGCCAGGTCCTGGAGCTGGACGGAACCCAAGATGGCACCGACTACCGGATCACGCTCTTCAAACTCACCGACAACGCGGCGGGTCAGGCATTTCTTATTGAGCTTGGAGAGTGGGACGAAGGTGACATGCCCGTGTTGTGGGAGCTGACCTCAGATGGGCCGCATCTCCTTGAGGTCCGCGGTATCTTCGAGCCCCGCGTCCGCATGGAGCTGACGGTGGACCTGAGCGGCGGGGTCACCGAGGTCCCGCCGGCCCCTGAGGAGCGCTGAGGTGCCGCGCACGAAGAGTGCCGAGACCCGTGCGCGCATTCTGAAGGCGGCCACCCGCCGCTTCGGCGAGACGGGCTACCACGCAACGAGCATCGGCGATCTCGCGACCGACCTCGGGATGGGACACGGGACCTTCTATCGCTACTTCAAGAACAAGCGTGAGATCTTCCAGGTCATTGTCGATGACGTTCCAAAGCGGCTGAGGTCGCTGCTGATGACGGAGCGTCCAGACGCAGCGGACTCACTCGAGGCCTACCGTGCGCAGGTCGGCCGGATCGCGCGCCGGGTGTTCGAGCTACTCGGCGACGGGCCTGACGAGCTCGCTGACGTCGCCCACATCATCTTCGTTGAGGCGTACGGGGTCGACGCCGAGCTCCGTGGACACGTTGAGCGTGGCCTTGCGCTGCTCGCTACCATGACGGCCGCCTATCTCGACAACGGGGTTGAACGCGGCTTTTTGCGTCGCGATCTCGACGTCGCTGTCACGGCTAGCGCGATCAACGGCATGGTGATCGCCGGCGTACGCTCGCTCGCCCGCTCCGGTCGAGACGGGGACGCCGAGCAGCTCCTCACGAGCTGGAGCTCAGCGGTCACACGCCTGATGTTTGACGGCATTGGACGACCAGACAGTGCGGCCACACCGGGGCGTTGACGCGCGAAAGCCCGAGCGCATATGCGCCCGGGCCCTCGTGAATCGCTCAGCGTTACTCGTCGTTGCACGCTGGATGTTGCGGCGGCATCCCAGCGTCGCTTCGTCGGGAACGCATCCCGCAACCTGCTAGAACTTCAGGGTATCGCTGATCTTCTTCATCGCACCCTGCATGTTCTTGTCTTGGGTGATCTTCATCATCCGGCCCATCATGCCCTGCATGCGTCCCTGCACGGACTTCATGATGGCCATCGCCTTGGACGGGTCGCCCTGCATCTCTTCGGCGAACTTCTTCGCTGAGACCTTGAGCTCGTCGAGCTCGGCCTTGTTGTCGGTCAGGTACTTGCCAACGGCAGCTTCGGCTGCGGCGCTGTCGCCCTTCGCGCCCTCCATCAGGTCGAGAAGCTTCTCCTGGTGATCGAACATCTTCACCATGGGGTTGTTCGGGTCGGCGGGGGGGGCGTCCTCCAGGCCGAGCTTGCCTGCTGCCGCTGCGATGGCGGCCTTCTCGGCTCCGGCAGCGTCCATTGCGCCCTTCGTCGTCAGCCCGGCCTTCTTGATGCTGTCGGTTGCTTCCTTGAGCGCAGCCTTCACCTTCACGTCGGTCTCGCCGCCGGACCAGCGGATGCGAGGCGGTCGCACGAACACCAGACCGCGGTCGATGCGCGCAGCCTGGAAGCGGATCTTGTGGGCCTTGTCGCCGTCTTTGAGGTCGGCGTTGACCCGAACGATCATGGCGCCCATGTCCTCTTTCTCTTTCGACTCGACGTTGGCGATCGTCAGCTTGCTGAGGTCGATCTTGGACGCCTTTGCCTCGTCGACAATGCGGGCGAATGCCTTGTCCAGGCGGGCGCGCTGCTCGGGAAACTGGCCTTTCATGCCTTCGCGACGCTTCTCCGGGATCTTATCGCCGGCCGCCTTGAGCATGCCGTCGAGGTCCGCCTCGGTCATGATCATGGCCTTCATCTTGTCGACCTTGCCGTCGACAACTGCCGCGAGGATGGCCTTGAGGCCGTCGTCGGCTGACTTGATCGTGGTCGCAGCAGCGGCTGGAGCGTCGCCAGCGGCGGCACCAGCGGCTGCACCGGCTTTACCGCCAGCGGCAGCGCCGGACTCAGTTTTCTTGTCGCAGCCGGTGACGGCCAACGAGAGCGCGGCGCAAGCAACGACCGCCAAGGACAGGGAACGCGTGATCATCTGGAGAGCTCCAAGGTGTGTTGAGCCGCGGACTCTGAAGGTACGAACTGTCACAGTCAATGTCGCCGCACCTTTGATCGCGGTGGCGGCCAACGACCCTTGACCGGTCAGGTGCAGCGCCTACTCATCCGCCACGCGAGGACCGGCGCTGACGGCACCTGCGTCATCTTCCAGCCTGACACCAGCAGCGACGCTTGACCTCGCGTCGCTGGCCGCTCAAAGACGAGGCTACAGCAGCCGAGTCGAGGCGGCCCGGTCGGGCCACGACCAAGAACCACGAACATCACCTGAGTTGAGCGAGCCAAGCCGATGAACGATACCTACAACGCCGAAGGGACCCTCTACAAAGTCGGCGACGCCGAGCAGGTCACCGAGCGCTTCCGTAAGCGCAACTTTGTGATCGAGCTAGGCGGCGGCGGTCGCTACCCCCAGCACGTAGAGTTCCAGCTGGCCGGCGACCGCTGCGAGCTGCTTGACGGCTACAACGTCGGTGAGGACGTTCACATCGTGTTCCGACTGCGCGGCCGAGAGTGGACCAGCCGCAGCGGCGACGTGCGCTACTTCAACAGTCTCGACGTCCTCGAGCTGCGAAAGCGCCACGACGGCATGGGGGCCGACGACCCCTTTGGCCAGCAACCCGGCACAGGCTATGGCCCTCCTGGGGGATTCGGTGCTCCGCCCCAACGCGTGGCTGGCGACCCTGGCCCCGAGAGCATGGAGCCGCCCGCCGAGGTCGCTGAGGACGACATCCCGTTCTAACCTCTGCGGTCCAGGTCAGCGCCTCGTCTGTCAGGCCGCAACGGCAATCCCGTACTGCATGGCGTGGTCCTCCAGCAGCTCACGCAGTGCACGGCGAGCGCGGAACAGGCGTGACATGACGGTACCGATCGGAATCGCGAGGCGCTCGGCGATCTCTTTGTAGGCAAGGCCAGCAAGGTCGCTCAGCTCAACCACCTCGCGGTACTCCGCTCGCAACCCGAGCAGCGCGTGCTCGACGACCGGCGACAGGTGGCGGTCGTGGTAGCCGGTCTCTGGGCAGCTCCAGCGACGAGCTTGGTCTCGGGCAAAGAAGCGATCGCCGTAGTCGCCGGCTTGCTCGGAGTCGAGGATCTCGCGTTCCTTGGTCTTGCGGCGGTAGCCGTTGATGAACGTGTTCTTCAAGATCCGAAGGAGCCAGGCACGGCAGTTGGTGCCTTGGGAGAACTGGTGCCAGTTCTGGTAGGCCTTGAGCACGGCGTCCTGCACGAGATCTTCAGCTGCGTTTGGGTCACGCGTGAGCTTCATGGCGACGCCGTAGAGCGTGTCCACGTGGGCGAGGGCCTCGCGGGTGAACTCCGCCTTGTCAGGCCGGCGGGTCGACTCGGCGAGCGTCTTGGTGGCGGGCATCGTCGTGTTCATCGTCAAAGTCATGAGGGGCTCCAGGTCAATGCTGAGCAGAGACCTTTCAAGAGGCGTGCCAAGTCGCCGATCAGCGCTGTGACGCTGTCGAGCGCCGCCGCGCTTGGGATCGCGTCCCACCTGACACACCCGGCTGTGTCCTCGTAGCCACAACGGCGAGAATCCTTTGACCACAAGCCTCCAACGACGGTCTGGGATCTGGTATGACGAGCATCCCTTCACAGGAGCCGCCGCCGTGTCGTACCTCGTTCTTGCCCGCAAGTGGCGTCCTCAGCAGTTCACCGACATCACCGGCCAGAGCCACGTCACGCGGACGCTCACCAACGCCATCGAGCAGGACCGCGTTCACCACGCGTTTCTCTTCTGTGGTGCACGTGGTGTCGGCAAGACTACCGCCGCGCGCGTGCTCGCAAGGGCGCTCAACTGCGAGCGCAGCGAGGCACCAACGACGACGCCGTGTGGTGAGTGCTCGTCGTGCAAAGAGACCGCAGCAGGCACGGCCCTCGACGTCTTCGAGATCGACGGCGCATCCAACCGCGGCATCAACGAGATTCGCGAGCTTCGTGACGGCATCGCCTATGCGCCACAGCGCGACCGGTACAAGGTCTACATCATCGATGAGGTGCACATGCTCACCACGGAGGCCTTCAACGCCTTGTTGAAGACCCTCGAGGAGCCACCGGCGCATGTGAAGTTCATCTTTGCCACCACCGAGCCCCACAAGATCCCCGTCACCATCCTGTCGCGCTGCCAGCGTTTCGACTTCAAGCGCATCCCGCTCGAGATCATGATGGGGCGACTCAAGGAGATCCTGGCCGCCGAGAAGGTCGCCATCGCCGACGGCGGCTTGCGGCTTGTTGCCCGCGAGAGCGAAGGCTCGATGCGTGACGCCTTGTCGCTGCTTGACCGCATCATCAGCTTTTGCGGAGCTGAGGCCAGCTACGATCAGGTCGCAGAGGTCCTCGGCGTGGCTGACCGGGCGTGGCTCGCTCGGGTCATCACAGCGGTGACCGAGCACGACGCACCGGCAGCGCTGGCCGTTGTCGCCGAGGCCGTCAGCTTCGGCATCGACCTGCGCCAGTTCGTCGGCGACCTGGTGCACTACGTTCGCGACATCATCGTGCTGCAGGTGGCCGGCGAGCAGGGCGGACTGACCGATCTGAGCGCTGAGGAAACGAAGTCATTGCTCGAGCTCGGCCAGGGACAGCAGCCGGAGACGCTGCAGCGCGTCGTGCAGGTGCTTGTCCAGACTGCCGAGCGGCTCGTCTACGCCAACTTTCCGCGCCTCGAAGTCGAGATGGCGGTGATTCGTCTTTGCCGGATGCGCTCGTTGGTTCCTGTGGGACAGCTTGTGGACCGGCTGCAGAGCATCGAGGCTCACCTAACGGCGGGCGCGCCGCTGCCGCCAAGTCGGCCGCTCGATGAGGCTCTGGTCAACGCCCCAAAAGCCTGACCCAGGTAGACGACCTGGGAACCAGCAGCACTGCAAACACGGCGAGCGGCGGGGCGAGGCCTATGCTCGCGGCAGCTCCTGCCGCGGCTATGACCGCCGCGCCTGCGGTCGTGTCAGAGCCCGTAGGCCGACCTCACCTTCATGTGGTGCCCCAGGCCAGCTCGGTCGCGACCGCAGGTGCTGCTGGTGAGCAGGTACAGTCTGAGCCCCTCGCCGAGCAGGTACCTTCGCGGGCTCCTGAGCCGCCGACGCCCATGCCCGCGCGCCCAGACAACGAGCGTCCGATGGCTCACGACGAGCGTCCGATGGCTCGCGACGAGCGTCCGATGGCACGCGACGAGCGTCCGATGTCTCGCGACGAGCGTCCGATGGCTCGCGACGAGCGTCCGATGGCACGCGACGAGCGTCCGATGGCACGCGACGAGCGTCCGATGCCGCCAGCACCAGGGTCTGACCGACCAGCGGCTGCGCACCCACAGCCCGAGCATGTCCACGCAAATCGACCGCCGCATGCCTTGGTGCAGGGGGTCGAGCGGGCAGCCGAGGGCGAGCCAACGCTTGCTGAGCTGGAAGTCATCATGGGCGCGGGACCCAAGGACTTCGACAACAACGCATGGGAGCGCTTTGGCAACCTCGTTCGGCCGGACGCTCCGTCGCTTGCCGGCTGTCTTGACCACGCCTTCGTCGCGTCGTTTCAAGAGGGCGAGCTGGGTCTTGTCTTTGGAGGGCGAGCGAGTGCCGCACGCGCTGAGCGGAGCTATCAGGAACTGCTTGAGCGGCTGGCCGCGGCGGGTCATCCGGGCGTGGTGTCGCTTCGCATCGAGGTGGGCGACGGCGATGGCAACACGCCCTTCAAGCGCCGCAAGATTCGTGCGACGGCAAAGCGCCGGCGCTTGACCCAAGAGCTCGCGGGCCATCCTTTAGTACAGACAATCATCGAACGCTTTGATGGCACGCTTAAGCGCGTGGAGCTCAAGCGGGACGACAGCGAGGAGATCGCATGAACATCGAAGAACTCTTAGGCGGCAACATGGAAGGGCTGATGGCCCAGGCCAAGCAGATGCAGACTCAGATGGCAGAGGCGCAAGCCAAGGCCAAAGAGCTCCGCGTGGTTGGCGAGGCAGGCGGCGGCATGGTGAAGGTCGAAGCGACCGGCGACATGCGCGTGACGAGCGTCACCGTCGACAAGGCCGTCATCGGCGACGACGTCGAGATGCTTCAGGACCTGATCGCTGCTGCCACCAACGATGCGCTGCGTAAGTCGCGCGAAGCCGTCGAGGCCTCGCTCGGACCGATGGCGCAGATGATGAAGCAGGCTGGCATGGGTCTATGACGGCACTGCCTCCGGCGCTAGACAAGCTTGCGACGCTCCTGTCGCGCCTGCCTGGAGTCGGTCGCCGAACCGCGAGCCGATACGCCTTCTTCATCCTGTCGGAGCCTGACGGCTACGCCGAGTCGCTCGCAGACTCGCTGGCTGAGCTTGCCGCGGGGGTCTTCCTCTGTTCCGAGTGTCACCACTTGGCCGAGGCTCGCGACGAGATGCGGCTCTGCGCGGTCTGCCGCGATACGGGGCGCGACCGCAGCACGGTTTGCGTTGTGCACAGGGTCCAAGAGCTGCTCGCTATCGAGCGTACCGGCGCGTACCGAGGGCTCTATCATGTGCTCCACGGTGTGCTCTCGCCGCTCAAGGGCATCGGGCCACTCGACCTTGAGCTGGAAAACCTCAAGCCGCGGCTCGCGACGCTTGAGGCTCAAGAAGTGATCCTCGCGCTGTCGAGCGACGTCGAAGGCGAAGCAACAGCGCTCTATCTCGCCGATCTGCTCGGGGGAAGCGGCGTCACGGTCAGCCGTCTCGCCACCGGCGTGCCGATGGGAGGCGACCTCGAGTACGTGGACCAGACCACGCTTAGCCGTGCGCTTGAAGGCCGGACGACCGTCAAGCACGGCTGATACGCGCTCAAGCGACTCGCAGGGCGCCCACGCGTCGCGCGTGGGCTCCCGTCGCTACTGTCGCGCGGTAATGAACGCCTGAAGCTCGGCCTTGATCGCATCCCGTCGCTCGGCGGTCTCTGCCTCAGCGCGCAGCACGATCGCCGGCTGGGTGTTGGAGGCCCGGATGAGCCCCCAGCCGTCACCGAAGTCGATGCGTGCGCCGTCGATGTCGATGACGGGGTACTTGGCCTTGTAGTGCGCCACCGCTTCGGCCACGACTTTGAACTTCTTCGTGTCGCCGCACTTCACCCGGATCTCTGGGGTCGCGAAGGTCTCAGGCACGTCGGCGAGCAGCTCAGACAGGCTGTCGTTGGACCAGCTCAGGATCTCGAGGACGCGGCCGGAGACGTAGATCGCATCATCGAAGCCGAACCAGCGGTCGCGGAAGAAGATGTGACCGCTCATCTCACCGGCGAGCATGGCGTCTTCTTCTTTCATGCGTTCTTTGATGATCGAGTGGCCGACCTTGCTCATGATCGGCTTGCCGCCTGCCTTCTCGATGGCGTCGTACATGGTCTTGCTGCACTTGACCTCGCCGACAATCGACGCGCCGGGGTGCATGCTCAAGACCTTGCGGGCGAGTAGGATCATGAGCTTGTCGCCCCAGACGACCTGGCCTTTGTCGTCGATCAGGCCGATCCGGTCGGCGTCGCCGTCATAGGCGATCCCAACGTCGCAGCGCTGATGCCGCACGGCCCGCTTGAGGTCCCGCAGGTTCGACTCAACCGTGGGGTCCGGGTGATGGTTGGGGAACGTGCCGTCCATGTGGATGTGGAGCGGCACGACCTCGACGCCCAAGCGCTCGAACAGATCCATCGCTGGCGGGCCACCGGTGCCGTTTCCGCCATCGACCGCCACGCGCAGCGGGTTTCGGCCCATCCGCAAGTTCTCGCTGACGTAGTCCACGTAGCGAGGCGTGATGTCGTAGCTGGTCATCTGACCGCGGCCCGACTCGTAGTTCTGCTTGGAGATCAGCCCACGCAACGCCTGAATCGCGTCGCCGTGGATCGTCTCCTTGCCCTTCATCATCTTGAAGCCGTTGTAGTCAGCCGCGTTGTGGCTGCCCGTGATCTGCACGCCACCGTCGGTGTCGAGATGAAACACCGAGAAGTAGAGCAGCGGGCTCGGCACCACGCCAACGTCCACGACGTCTAGGCCGCACTCAAGGAGGCCTCGCGAGAACGCCGCGAAGAGACGCGGGCTGTGGGTTCGGCAGTCACGGCCTAGAGAGACGCGCTTGCCGCCATCACGGCGAATGACCGTGCCGTAGGCGCGAGCAAGAGCATAGACGACCTCGTTTGGCAGGTCGTCGTCGGCGATGCCACGAACATCGTAGGCGCGGAAGATATTGGGATTCATAGAAGCTCCTTCTTGCCGTCCTTGGTCAGCGCATCAACGATCTCTCGCGCGCGCTGGGCTTCTTCTCGGGGGCAGACGAAGGTCGCGTCCGGAGTGTGGACAACGACGAGATCATGAACGCCGATGGCAGCAACCGTGCCACCATCAGCGAAGAGCACGTTGCCGGAGCCGTCGATCTCGATGACGTCACCAGACTGAAACGTGGTTTGTTTTGCGGGGCGGTGATCCCACAGTGAGCGCCAGCTGCCAACGTCAGACCACCCAAAGTCGCCTGTGATGACCGCAATTCTCTCGGTCCGCTCCATCACCGCGTAGTCGATGCTGATCTTTTTCAGCTGTGGGTAGAGCGTCTCGATGTTGTCGGCACTGACGGTATCGAGGAGCTTCATCAGCTCCGGCTCGAAGCGCCGGAGCTCTTCGAGGATCAGCGCCGCAGGCATAAAGAACATGCCGGCGTTCCAGTAGTAGCCGCCGTCAGCAAGGTAGGTGAGCGCGGTCGGCCGGTCGGGCTTTTCCTTGAACGCGTCGACGGCGTAGACGCCTTCGCCGCGCGCTTCGCCGCGCTTGATGTAGCCGTAGCCCGTCTCTGGACGGCTCGGAGGGATGCCCAACGTCACGATCGAGCCTTCCGCCGCGGCGCGGGCGGCATGGGCCGCGACCTCTTGGTAGCGCGGGACGTCAGCGATGAACTGGTCGGCGGGTAGCACCATGAGGACGGCGTCAGGATCACGTCGTGCGATCTCAAGCGCCGCCCACGCGATCGCCGGCGCCGTGTTGCGGCCGCATGGCTCGCAGAGCACCTGGTCGGCGGGCAGCTCTGGCAGCTCGGCGCGGATCGCGTCGCCGAGGATGCTTCCTGTCACGACGACCTGACGGTCGGCGCTCGCCAGCGGGAGCACACGCTCGTAGGTCATGCGTAGCATCGACCCTTGACCGAAGAGATCGAGCATTTGTTTGGGGCGCGCCGCGCGCGACGCTGGCCAGAAGCGACTGCCTACGCCGCCTGCCATGATGACCGACCAGAGTTTCGCCATGTGTCCTTACGTGCCTTACCGAGTCAGTTGAAAAGCGATCGAGGCCAAACCGAGGGCGAAGCAATACCATGCAAAGTGATGGAGTTGGCCTTTTCGTAGCAACTTCAGCAACCATAGCAACGCCAGCGTGCCGACGACCGCCGCGATCACCGCGCCAGCAGCGGCCATTCCCAGATCCATGCCGTCCAGTCCACCGTCCTTGAGCTGCAGCACGAGCGCCCCCAAAATTGCGGGCACGCTCAGCAGAAACGAAAACGACGCGGCCGCTTCCTGGTTCAGTCCCGTCATCAGGCCGGCCGTGATCGTCGAGCCACTTCGTGAGATGCCGCGGATCGCGCCGAAGCCCTGAGCGGTTCCGATGATCAGTGCGTCCTTGAGCGTCATCGCGTCCAGTCCTCGACGTGGGCCCGCACTGGCAGCACGCCGACCGATGGTCAGTGATCGCAACAGCAGCAAGATGAAGCCGTTGACGATGAGTGCGCTGCCGACGAGCACGAGGCTGGACGAGCGGGCCTCGAGCGCCGAGGCAAGGGTCAGCCCGATCACTCCCGTCGGGACCATCGCGATGCACGTGTAGACGACGAGGCGGGCGTCAGGGTCGTCGGCGAAGCGCTTCTTGCGACGAATAATGGTGTGATAGGACGCGTAGATCAGCCGCCCAAAGAGGGTCCGGTACACGAAGAACACAGCCGCCAGCGTGCCGACGTGGAGCATGACGTCGAAGAGCGTCTGCGGGTCCTTGACCCCGAAGAACGCTGCGAGCACGCGGAGATGGCCGGAGCTCGACACCGGCAAGAACTCCGTGATGCCTTGGACCACGGCCAGGAGCACAACGAGGGCCCAGACCATCTAGTGTCCCTCCCAGGCGTGGGCTGTGTGCGGGCTCTTGCGCATCACCATCACGGGTCCGGGCATCCGTCGATGTCGCGGTCGCCATCGATATCTTCGGCATCGATCGGACAGGCGTCGACATCGTCGCTGATGCCGTCACCGTCGTTGTCGGGGTCGGCACAGCCGTCCTCGTCGAGCCACCCGTCGTGGTCCTCGCGCTCTTTGAGACAGCGGTCTTGGGCGTTGGGAACGCCGTCTCCGTCGTCGTCGAGCACGATATCTGGGCAGCCGTCGTCGTCCCGGTCGCCATCTCGGTCTTCCGGCGCGAGGGGACAGCTGTCATTCGCATCGGGGACGCCGTCACGATCGCTGTCTCGACCTGCCGCCGGTGTCTTCACGGCGCTCGCTGGCTGACTCGTTGGGGCCTCGGTCGCCGGCGTGGCGGCCTCAGGACCGCAGGTGACGGCCTGGGCACTGTCGCTGTACTGCTCGGCCGCGTCCAGGTGGCTCGCCACGCGCGCAGGCTCGCCGAGCCGAGCCTCGAGCTTGGCGAACGCGAGCTCGGCGCGCGCGCTGGCGATGAGCGGCGTCGCACAAGCGACCTCCTTCAGCTCCGCTTCGACAACCGTGCCGCGACGCTCAGCGTCAGCGGCTGTCGCGCAGCCACCGAGAGCCCCGGCGACCGCCAGGATCGGCAGCCAGCGAGCGAGCCATTGTGCGGTCACGGCGTCACCTTGCCGGCGTCTGCGTCCTGGGCCCGCTTTGCGAACGCACGCGCTTTCCGAGCGAGCTCCCGCGCGGCAGCGTGCTCGGACCGATCGCGCAGCTCGAGCGACTTCTTGAGGTAAGCCTTTGCTGACGTCACATCCGAGATGGCGGCCGGCGTCTTCGGCGTCATGCCGGCAAGGGCCACCTCGGCGCGCGAGATCGCACCGCCCGACAGCGTTGGACCGCACGCCAACATCGCGGCCGTAGTGGCGAACACGATGACGAGGAGTCGCAGCGTTGGGAGTCGTTGGCGCATGAGGGAGTTCGCTACACCGCCGATCCCCGACCGTCAACGCAGACGCTGCGTCGAAGCACCCTTGAGAGGGCCCGTCAACGTCCTCACGGTGGTGCGCCGCACGTGCGTCATCGCCAAAGCGCACGCGCCAGCAACGCTGCGGGCAGCGCCAACCCGGCTTCCAGGCCCGCGGTCGGTCGCTGCGAGCGTCCGCCGCCCCGCCTGCAACCAACGATTGACGCTCTCACAGGGGCAGACCTATATTCCGCCGCCGGCCGTGGCTAACGGCACGTACGAGGTAAGCGATTGTCACAAAACAGTAAACGATGGGCCGTCTTCGTCGCGGTGTTCGCGGTCTGGCTAGTCGCCGACCTGTGGTCCAAGCACTGGGCGGACGTCTCGCTCGCCAACTGGAGCCACCCGCTGCCGGTGACCGTCTCCGAGAGCGACGCGGGCAAGACGCTGTCCGAGGTGCTCGCGGCTGAGTTCGGCTGGACGGCTGAGGAAGCAAACGCCAAGGCGTCGTCTGCGGTGTCGCGACTCGAGCCTGCTGGCGGCTACCAGCCCGGCGATAAGCCCTTCGCTGTGGACGGTCCAGCCGCCTCCGCGCGGGCCTTCTATGTCTTCTGGCGGGGGGCTGACAGCCCGCCGCGACGCTTCGACAAGACCGAGCGCGTGGGCGTCGCGCGCTGGCTCCAGCTTGCGCGACCGGATCTTGACCGCGCGACGACGTCACAGATGGCGCGCGACCACCTCTCGGACTGGACGTTCTCGAGCTGGGTGAACCGGCGTTTTCCCCAGATCAGCACCAGCGACGTCGACGACTTTGCCGCCACGGGCATCCACCCGGTTGGCAGCGGTCGTCAGCGTCTGACGGGGGCTGAGACGGTCGAAGCAGGTCAGACCTACCTCGTCCTCGACCGAAAGATCGACGTCACAGAAGAGAGCATCAAGTTCGTCTACGCGGAGAACCCCGGTGCGGCCTTCGGCTTTATGAAGGGACTCAGCCCCGGTCTGCGCCAGATCCTCTTCGGATTTCTGACCATCATTGCGTTTGTCGTCATCGGCACCATCGTGCGGCGGCTCCCACCCGAGTCGCGCATGCTGCGCATCGCGTTTGCCGGCATCCTCGCAGGCGCTGCCGGCAACTTCGTCGACCGGGTGCGCTACAGCTACGTCATCGACTTTATCGACGTCGATCTCGGCTTCTATCACTGGCCAACGTTCAACGTGGCCGACATCGCCATCACGGTAGGCGTCATCATCATTGTCGCCGACATTCTGTTCAACAAGCAGAGTCCGCTGGTGACCAAGGACGAGCCAGAGGCTGGCAAGGACGCAGCGGCAGCCAAGGCTTAAGGCGCCGCCGCTCTCGGGCGTACCGGGGCGTTAGCGCTGGATGGAGATCATCATCCCGCCAGCTTTGCCGATCGGGTCGCCCATCACCGATAGGTTGGTGAAGCCAAGCTCCTTGGTCTGCTTGCCCTGGTTCATGACCGTCAGGATCGGCGGCTCGTCCATCTCGTAGAACATGACGTTGGGCTTGCCCTTGTAGCGCTTGGCATAGAACCCAAAGAGGGCGGACTTCGGCATGCGGGTGCGCAGCGTGACAACGTTGTCCATCTCGGCCACCACCTTCACATCACCCGGCACCGGCACGGTGAAGAATGTCCGGCCTGCCTCGACGTGACGGGTCGGCTGCTCGACCAAGAGGTTGCGGTTGAGGATGAGCTGGTTGTCGCCACCCATGTTGTGGACAAGCACTTGGTTGAACACGGCCTTGCCACCGACGCGAAGCCCGTTGGCAATGTCCTCGAGCGGATGGCGGTCCTTGAGGTGGTGTCGGTAGAAGGCGATGACCTGAGCGGGGCTGACCTTGACGAGCTCGTAGATCTCGCTCTGCTCGCTCGAGAGGAACTTCTTGAGCCCTTGCGGCAGCGGAAAACCGTCGAGGTCCTTGCCTCTAGCGATGACCGCTGCGTCGGCGGCGTTCGTCCCGGCAGCGTTCGTTCCGGCAGCGTTCGTCCCGCTCGGCGGCTTGCCACTGGCCGTGATGGTCGTTCCGCCCGCTGGGTTCGTGGTGCTCGGCAGGTCTGTAGCGTTCGAAGCGCCGCTGGTTGCCGCGGACGTCTTGGTTGCGGCTGCGTCACCGGTCGGGTCGTCTTTGCTCGTCGCTATCAGAACCGCAACGGCCGCTCCCACGACGACCAGCAGGCCGCCGGTCATGATCCACGGCAGCTTGCTGCCGCCTCCCTGCTTCTTCGGCCTGACGTGTTTTGTCGTCACCGTCGGGCGCACGACCTCAGGCGGGAGCGTTGGCGACGGCATGCCGGGGGTCGGAAAGCCGCGCGATGCCTCGGGGAAGTCACGGAGCGCCAACCGAATTTCCCGCTGGAGCTCTCGTGCCGAAGCGAAACGTGCGTCGGGAGACTTCTCAAGACAGCGCAACACGAGCTGCTCTACCCGCGGCTGAAGCGCTAGCCCGGCGACCTTCTCGGAGGGCGGCGGCGCCGGGACCGTCGCGTGCTGCACCATATAGTCAAGGGCCGTCGTCGCGGTGAAGGGGTGCTCGCCGCTCATCATCTCGTAGAGGATGACGCCCATCGCATAGATGTCGGTCCGGGCGTCGACAGGCTCGCTCTTGGTTTGCTCGGGCGCCATGTAGCGCGGCGTGCCGAACACACTGCCGGCTTGAGTGATCTGCGCTTGACCAGGCTCCGTCAGCTTGGCGATGCCAAAGTCCAGCACCTTGACGTAGTCGGGGTTGCCGTGACGGTTGGTCAGCATGATGTTGTCGGGCTTCATGTCCCGGTGGACGATGCCGGCGCTGTGGGCCTCGATCAGCGCGCTGCACACTTGGTCGGCGATCTTGAGCGCTCGCGCCTGGTGCATGGGCTCGCCGCTCTTGAGGTGCAGCGCTAGGTCGTCGCCGTCGACGTACTCCATGGCGATGTACATCTGGCGCTGGTCCGTCTCGCCAAAGACGAAGACCTGCACGATGTTGGGATGGTTGAGCTGGGCGACGGCTCGCGCTTCACGCTTGAAGCGCTCGACTGCCTTGGGGCTGCCGGCCGTCAGCTCCGGATGCAGCACCTTGATGACGACCTTGCGGCCCATGTCGATCTGATCGGCGAGGTATACCGCGCCCATGCCGCCTTCACCGAGCATACGCTCGACCTGAAACTGGCTGGCGATGATCTGGCCGCTGAGATTCATCGAGTCGTGCATGTGGGTGTTCCGGTGGCGAGAGACGAGCCAGCATACCGATCGCCTGACGCTACGCAACCTGCTGATTCATCGAACCGAATCGGCCATTGCGGGCAACAGATCCACCGGCCCGCGCCCGCGTCTTCCATGTCGCACAGGTCGGAGCCGCCGCAACGCTGGAAGGCAGCCGATCGGGCGGGCACCGATAGCGCCGGCGGCGCGATTGTGAAAGACTCCCGCCGAATGTCACTCCGACCTAAGTGGGGCCGCGATGATCGAACGAGTCGTACTCATCAAGCTCAACGACGAAAACGCCACCGATGCCGGTCGCCGCAAGGTTGTGACCCACGCGAAGCGGGTCCTGCCGCTCATTGCTGGCGTGACGAGCGCGTACGCGGGTGTCGCTGCTGATGAGGCAAGTCTTGAGAGCTGGGATGTGATGCTCCGCATCTGCTTTGCGCGCATCGACGATGTCCCCCCGTACATCGTCGACGTCGACCACCAAGCGTTCGTCAACGAGTTCTTGGGACCACGCGCGGAAGTCAAGAAGGTCTGGAACTTCCAGCTCGATGACGAGCTGCCCTCGTAGCGCCGACTCTCTCGCTGCCAACGAGTAGGCCGCTTGAAGCTGCGGCCCGCGCCTGACGGCGTGAGCGAATCCTTGCAGCGTCGTGCTTTAGGGTTGCGCTCGACGGTCCCAATCTGGCTTTTCTGAAGGGCAGGGCGCTCGCATGCGTTGTGAAAACCCAGCGTTGGCTGCCGTCCGGTCGCCGACTGAAGCGCACCCGCAGGACACGTTGCTGCTCATCTCTCCCCGCCCCCGCGCTCATCGTTGTCTGCGCGCAGCGCTGTACATGATGGCGGTCGTCGCTCTCGCGCTTGCGCCAACGGAGGCCAGCGCTCAGCCGTTCGACAACGCGACCGAAGCGCTTGGGGTGGTCGAGCCGCCGCTTCCCTATGAGATCCACAGCATGAACGCGGGTGTCAGCTACGTGGACGTCGATGGGGATGGCCTGCGCGACATCTTCTACACCGGTCCCCACCGGCCCGGTGCAACGTGGCGACGCAACGGCAGCGGCTTCGAGTTCGTTGAGGGTGTCCTCGGCGTGACGCTCGACAAGGCCATGGGGCACACGTTCTTCGACATGGATGGCGACGGGGACCTCGATCTATTGGTGTTGACCGACGGCCCCAACCGTCTCTTCGAGAACACGGCTGACGGACTGGTCGACGTCACGGAGGCGCGCCTTCCAGGCATCGAGACATGGAGCCTGAGCGCAGCCGCAGGCGACTACGACGGCGATGGCGACGTAGATCTGTACGTGGCGAACTATGTGCACGCCAACGCCTTTCCCGACCACGTATGTGCGCCAAACTCCCTGCTCGAAAACGACGGCCACGGGTACTTCGCACCCGTGGCGTCGGCGCTCGGTGTCGCGGGTCGCGGCTGCTCGTTTGTCACGTCGATGGCCGATGTCGACGACGACGGCGACCTGGACCTGCTGGCGGTCAACGACTTCGGCCAGTTCACCGATCCCAACGAGCTCTACATCAACGTCGGGCGTGGGCCCGACGGTCGTCCTCAGTTCGAAGCTGCTGCTTCCGAGACAGGGTTTGACCGCCGGCACTACGGGATGGGGCTCGCGCTCGGCGACCTCGACGACGACGGCACGCTGGACGCCGCGATGACCAACATCGGCGAGGCGCTGCTCTTGAGCCGGCAACACGATGGTAGGTGGCGTGATGACAGCCGAATGCGCGGCCTCGACGCCGTCAGCCACGGCTACGAGGGCTACCAGGTCACATGGGCGGCGACCTTTCACGACGTGAACGCCGATGGAGCGCTCGACCTAGCTCTCGCGGGCGGGTTTCTGGTCGCAGCTGGCTTCATCAAAAACGTTGAGAACCAGCCACAAGTCTTGCTTCTCGGCGGTGATCCGAGCGGCGTCCTGCACGAGGTCGCGCCCGAAGATCGCTACGGCACCGATGACCGTCCCGGTCGCGACATCGAGTTCGCAGACATCGACAACGACGGGCGCGATGACGTCCTCCTGGCCAATAACGACGGCACGGTTGGCATCTACCTCAACCGCAGGCTGACGGGCGGCAAAGCGACGACCCTACGCCTGAGGCCGACCATGACCGCGGGTGGGGCTGCCGGTGCGCGCATCACTGCGCAGTGCGGCGGGCACACGCGGTCGGTCGCCGTCAACGTCGGCCGCATGTACGGCACGGCCGACGTCGGTGAGGTCTCGCTGACGATGCCGCCACCCTGTGTCCAGTCCGGTGAGTCCTTGGCCCTTCGCGTGCGCTGGCCAAGCGGGATCGAGACAGAGCACGACGCGCTCACAGGCACGGACGTCACGCTGGTGGAGCCGACCTGGCTTGTCGGTGGCCTCGACGATGGCGGCGGGATCGTCGTTGACTTCAGCGAGACCGTCACCCAAGCCACCGAGGTTGCTCTGGAGCTGCCGTCCGGAAGCAAGGCGCCTCTGATGGCCCAGCCGGCGCAGCGCTTTGAGCTCGCCGCTGCGCCCGACGCCTCGTGGGTGTCGGTGCTCGTCGACGGGACGCGCCTGCCGATCGTTGTCCGGAGAGCAGAGCCACAGCCCACGCTGCGTCGCTATCCGACACATGTTGTCGCTGGCTCGAAGACAACGTGGACGGTGACTCCGACGGCGGCCGACGGGAGCCCCGTAGGCCCAGGGCACGGCGTGTTCGTCGAGGTCGACGGGAAGGTGCAGCCAACTCAGGATTTGGGCGACGGAAGCTACCGAGCAACGTCGACGGTGCCTGCCATGCTCCAAGGCTCGTCCGTGGTCTCCACGGCGACCTGGGTCAATGGTCAGCGGCAAGCCACCGGCACGCACCCGCTGACATCAAGGTTTGACCCTGCGTGGAGTCGCGTGGAGTTTGCGCGGCTCTTTCACGTGGGGTTCGGCATCGAGAGCACCGCAACCGCCCGTGTGCGCTACTACGCCAGTGACTCGAACGGGCGACTGACGCTGCCAACGCTCAACGACGTGGAGCTCGGCGTCGACGGCTACTGGCTCGCTCCCGATGAGCTGGTCGAGCGCACCGCGAACGCGCGCTTTCACTTCCCACTCTGGCGGATCCCCGATGGCGCCAAGGTGCGGCCCTATCTATACGGTGCGCCGGTCGCTGGTACTTCCGACCGTGCACGTCGCTTCATCGCTGCCGAGGACGCCATCGCGTCCGTCTCTCCGACACGCTCGCGCTGTACGCTCTCCGAGCATCGTGGCGTTGCCGACGGCGTGGACCAGATCACCGCCATCATCTTCGTGACCAGCCCGGGCGGCACAGGTATCCCGCTCGACGACATCGACATTGGCTTCAGCGACGACGGCCTGCGGCCCGTTGAGGGATCGCTCGACCCCTCGACCGGCGTCGTTGAGGTGACGCTGACGGTCGACCCGAGCGCTCGCTCATGGGCCAGCACACGGCTGCTGCTTGACGGTGTCGATGTCGGGATTGCCTGCTCGGTCGCAGTGGCGCCACCGCGTCCTGCCCCCCGTGTCGACGCGCACAAGAGTGAGATCCGCCTGCGCTATCAAGGGGTGGCCCCGCTCGGCACCCCCCTGGTCGTCCAGGTGTTCCCTCGCGGTGTCGACGGTCGAGCCCTCGGGAGCCGCACCTCACCCGAGATCGAGCTTGCCAACGCAGAGCTCGTCGCCCCGCTGCACTACATCGGTCATGGCCGTTTCCAGGCGACGATCGTCGCCACCGACTCGGTCAACCCGCCCGTTGTGACCGTCGTCCATCGCGGCGGCGCCGAGGTTCGCTACAGCGCTGAGCTCAGCTCTGTCCTGGCAACGCGCGGGTCCAGTACGCCGTCAAGCCATGGCGCGTTAAGCCGTGGATGGTCGCCGCACGCCAGCGCGCTCGTCGATGCACGAGCGCCTGGCAGGCTGCTACCGCCTCATGCTGCAGACCGTCGGTGGCGAGCGTCAGCGGCTGCCGCGCCGTCGCGTGAAGCGTCGGCGTGTAGCGCTCACCAATCCCAGGTGCCGCTGTGGCTGGTGTTGGCGCTCAGCGGCCTGTGGCTGCGTCAGACGCGATCCCGCGCAAAAACCGAACATCAGCAATAGTTTCGGGCGGCGCCGTTAGTTTTCGCGAAAGTTTCGCCGGCAACGTTGCGATGGAGGGAGGTCCAACTTCCGCCAGCGAGCAACCACATGCCGATCAAACACGCCGCAGCTTCAAGCAACCTTCAGGGCCTCACGCGCGCCACTTCGCTGGCCGCAGCAAAGGCACGCCGACCCCTCACACAGGCCAATGCGGGACCTATGCGAGCCCGACAGCAACGGCCGGTCCTCGACGGTCGGTCAACCGCAACCCCTACCTGGGTCGATAGCCTGTGCCGCGCGGTCTCCGCGCTATAAGCGGGGGCATCTAGTCCCAAAACAAGCGCTCTTTCCAGCTGCGACTTCCGCGATGCCCTCGCCAGCCGCGTCGGTTCGCTCGCTGCGCTCACCCGAACTCGACGATGCTCGCAGGGCCTTCGTCCAGCGGACGTCGCTGGCGAGGGCATCGCCAAAGCCGCAGCCGGAAAGAGCGCTTATTTTGGGGCTAGAGCGGGTTGTAGACTCCCAGCGGCGTGACCATCTGGAGTCCGCCCGCCGGGTTTGCAGCCGCGCCGCCGACCATCAGCGTCATGCCGTTGTCGAGCGCGACCGAGCGGTGTCCGAAGCGCTGCTGTGGCATCAGCGGCACCGCGCCGGGCTGGCCGGTCTCGCTGATGCTGCTGGCGACCTCAATCCTCAGCACGCCCGTGGCCGGGTCGAGGAACTCAAAGATCACGTCGATGCTGTTGAGCGGCGCGAGCGCCCCGTCGAGCGGTGGGTCGTCGCCGATCCCGCCGGTCACGACGATGGTGTTGTTGGGGTTGAGCGTAGCGGAGTGGCCGCCACGGGCGCTTCGCATACGGAAGCCGCCGTTGTCAGGCAGAAACGTCTGCGTCGAGATATCGAACACGTCGATGTTGCTCGTCGCCTGGGTACGTCCTTTGTTGGTGAACCCGCCTGCGATGTAGATGAAGTTACGGTTCGGAACGTACGTCGACGTGTGCTGAGTACGTGCGCCGGACGGCATGAATGCCGGCAGTCCGATGATGGTGGTTGCGACCGAGTCGTAGAGCATCGCGGTGGAGTGGACGATCTCGTCAGACTCGCCGCCCGTGAAGAGGACTGCCGGCTCGATCCGCCCAGGCAAGAAGAACGTCGTGGCGGTGTGGTGTCGGCGGTAGAGAGCGTCGGGCATGGGACGCACGCCGCTTGAGCCGTTGACGGGGTCCCAGAGCTCCCAGGTCCCCCCGCCTTGTCCGCTGGGGCTAACGGCGTCGCCGCCCACAAAGAGAATCTGGCGGCTCGTGTCGTTGAGCAGCGTCGCCGTGTGTCCAGCGCGTGCGACCGCGAGGGGCGGCAGAGGCTTACCCGTGCCGTCGAGAACGGTCGGAGGGTTGTAGAGCTCCACGGAGCGAAGCGGCGAGCCTGCGGCGCCGTAGCCGCCCGCGATCACAAGCTGGCCCGAGCTCAGGGCGGTGCCCGTGTGCCACACGCGTGACTCGAGGAGCGGCGATCGGTTCGCGACAAAGGCGTTGGCCGTGTCGACAGCTTCGATCGAGCTTGAGAGCTGGGCAAAGCCTGCGTGGTTCCACCAGGTCCCGGCGGGATCGGTGACGATACCACCGCCACTGATGACTACCTCACCGGTCTCTGTCGGCGTCACGGCGTGACCCACGCGGCCCTGAACGAGCCCTTGAGCGGTCTGGGTGGTTAGGTCGGTGAGCGGCAGGAACGTGTTGACCTGCGCCATCAGCACGCGCAGGAGCTGTGCGTCGGCTCCCTCTTTGACCTCGACGGGCTCGCTTCGGCCACGGGAGATGAGCTGCCCTGGCTCGTCGGTCGCTGACTTGGTCCAACCCTCGATGGTGAGCTGGCGGTTGGTGCCGAACGGCACGTCGTCGATGTCGACCATCACGCCCGGCGCGTAGTCGAGGACCCGGCGGAACTCGGCGTTGAGCTCGTCGCCGGCCATCTCAAGGACCACGAGACCCACGTTCTGAAAGGGATCTGGCGCCGTCGCGAGCTTCACCACCTGGACCTCGAGTCCGAGCTGTGAAGCGCCTGGCTCCGAGTCGCAGCCGGTGATCGTCAGGGCGCCGAAGAGCCCGCAGAGAAGAAGCGGCGTGCGCGCCGCGGAGCGTAGAAGAGCGTGCGTCATCAGAAGCTCACCGTTGTGCGGAAGCCGTTGGGATCATCGCCGGCACTGTCATTGAGGAGGATGGCGGCCGCTGTGCCGCCCACGACGGCGCCGCCGATGAGGGTCCAGACCCACCACTCCTCGTACCAGGAGCTGTCGTCAGTCTTGACGCCGCCCACCCCGCCAGGTCCGACATACCCGCCGCCATTGTCGGGTGGGACGTAGCCGCCTCCGCCGCCAGGGCGCATCACGGTGTCGCCACCGGTGCCGCCACCGACTGTCCCGGTGCCGCCTGTGGTCCCGGTGCCGCCGCCGACCGTTCCGGTGCCGCCTGTGGTCCCGGTGCCGCCGCCGACCGTTCCGGTGCCGCCCGTGGTCCCGGTGCCACCGCCGACCGTTCCGGTGCCGCCCGTGGTCCCGGTGCCGCCGCCGACCGTTCCGGTGCCGCCCGTGGTCCCGGTGGTCCCAGTGCCGCCGCCGTTGACGTCCTTGGGAAGCGGATCGACCTTGCCGATGACCGCCGCGGGTCCCGCTTTGCCGACGCTCTTGTAGATCGGCGAGCGGCCCGCGACCGCGCGGTCGTTCGGGAAGCGCTTGAGGGCCTTGATGACGTTGGTCGACAGATCGACGACGCCGATCTGCATGGCTGAGAGGTCAGCATCCATCTTCAGCCAGTCGAGCTCGGCAAGCTTGGCCTCGTCGCATCCGAAGAGAAAGGGAGCGAGCTCGTACTCGACCGGCGTCTTACGCACGTAGGTCATCAAGATGCCGTCGAGGTTGTGGGTCTTGCACAAGCCGCTGGCCGCGCGACGGAATCGCCCGGCAAAGTTGCCTGTCTTGCTGGCCGCGATCATGCCGTCGACCGACTCCATGTTCACGACAACTTTGGTCTGCGGCGCGACCTTGGGTCCTTTCGAGTTCAGCGTCGCTGTCAGGTTCGAGCCCGACTTGGTGGCCGCGAACTCCTTCGCCCAGGGGTGATGGCCGGGCGCGACGACACGCACAACGTGGGCCCCGCGGAAGAGCCCCGTGATGGTTTGCGGTGCCGCGCCAACGAGGTTGCCGTCGAGGTAGACCTGCGCGCCTGGTGCCGACGACTCAACGACCACGGGACCAGTCGCCACCGTGCTGTAGAGCGCGTTGAGGCGCTTGAGCGCGTTGAGGGCCTCGCTGGGGTCCTTCCGCTTGTCGAGGACCAGCGTTGGACGAAGGGTCAGGACCTTTCCGAGCTCGTCCTCGCCGTTGTCGTCATAGCCTGCCTTGAAGTAGGCGAGAGACTTGCTGAGCAGTGCGTCGACGTACTTATCGAAGTTCTCGAGCTGGTCGAAGCGCTTCTTGTACAGCGTTGTCGCCTTGGTGAAGCTCTTGACCGCCTTCATGTACTTGCGCTTGGACACCAGCGTCTTGCCGGCATCGAGGGCTTTGTCTGCACGGTCGAGCGTGCCGTCGGAGACCACCTTCTGAATCTTCTTGTCGAGCTTGGCCTTCGGCGGTGGTGACGCCGTCTCAAGCGTCGCGCGATTGAAGACCTTCACGCCGTCTTCCACGCCCATGATCGTCACGAGGTAGTCGGTGATCCGCTTCGGCACGAGCCGAGGGACGTCGCTGTGCCGCTGCGTGTCGATCACAAGCAAGCGCTTGTCGCCTGCTGCGTGCGCCTCGTTGGCGTGCGCAAGCGTCAGTCCGCACGCGATCACCAGCGCGCATGCTAGCGCTGGTATTTGGCGGACTCTGTTGTGAATGGGGGCCATGGATAGGTCCTCGTCTGTCGTCGTCGGGTGGGGTATGAGACGTGCCGTCTCGTGTTCAACCCGCTGCTGTCGGGCAGGACTCCCGAGTGAGACCGGAAATCTGACCCGTCGACCAGCGCAAGTCAAACCTTTGCAACACTCTGAGCATGACGTCCGCCGCGAGATCACCAAGGCACTAGCCATCGTCTTCGGCGGCACGCTCGTGTTGGCGCTGATCCAGCTCCTCGTTCCGGCGACGACCCAGTGGATGCAGCTTGGCCTTGCGTTCCTGTTGCTACAGGCCCCTGCGTGGGTGTTGCCCAAGAGCGTCGACCAACGCCAGCTCGGGCTCACCGTCGGCCCTTACGGTCGCGCTGTCTTCGTGGGCTTTGCCGTCATGCTGGTCGTCTTTCCAGTGTTCACCCTTGGCCACCACTTCTTTCAGACCGAGTTCGTTGGCGCGAAGTCCGACTGGAGTGCGCAAAACTTGGCGCGCTGGGACGAGTCGCTCGAGAACCGGCCTGCCCAGCCGTGCAACCGCGCGGACGGCAGCCTGTCGGTCTGGACGTACGGGCCAGGCATGTGGCTGACGGTTCCGTCGACATCCAAAGTCAGCGTGAAGGTGGCGACCGACGTCCCCATCAGCGCGGCGCGGGAGGTTCACTGCACGAGCGGCGGCGTGCCGCAAGCCCGTCGACGTGCCCGCCCCGATAGCGCCGGCAGCTTCTCGCTGCCAAAGGGGGTGGGGCTCTGGGTCCCGCTCAGCGACGCGCAGTCGCATGTCGCGCTTGAGGTCCGAGACGCCTCCGGCGCGTTGGTACCCGAAGACAGAATTCGCACTGGCCAGTACGGCGCCACAGCCGACGACGACGGGGTGGTGTCGGGCAGCCGAGACTACTGGTGGCTGCTGCAGTTCATCATCGTCCACTTAGGGCTCGTGGCCCTCCCCGAGGAGTGGTTCTTTCGCGGCTACCTCATGAGCCGCCTCGACCAGCGCTTCGGCACACCGCTGCGTGTCTTCGGCGCCAATCTTGGGTGGGGCCTGATCTTGAGCGCCCTAGCGTTTGCCCTACTTCACCCGATCTTGCTTCCGGGTGCGCACCGACTGCTGGTCTTCTTCCCCGCGCTCCTCTTTGGCTGGGTCCGCGCGCGTACCGGAAACGTTGGCGCCGCGATCATCGTCCACGCGGGCTCGAACCTGCTGATCCAGTGCATCGGCCGCATGTACGTCTAACGTGGCCGCCATCAAGCACGACGCGGTGGCGACTTGACGTCATGCCCCACCCCATGGTGCGTGGTCACTGTCTGACGTCCTCGACGCGTAGGAGTTGCGCATGCATGTGGTCATAACAGGAGCCTCCTCTGGAATCGGTGAAGCGCTTGCTCACGCCTTCGCCATGAAGGGCTGCAGCCTGACGCTTATCGCCCGCCGCACCGATCGCTTGGAGTCGCTGGCAAGGAGCCTCTCGGTCAAGACCCACATCGTCACCCGTGACCTGACGCAGCTCGACACCGCTGCGGACTGGCTCGACGAGGCCACTGCTGCGCTTGGGCCCGTTGACGTGCTCATCAACAACGCGGGCGTTCAGGTCATCGCGCCGATGGATCAGGTCGACGTGCTCGCCGGCGAGCGCTCGCTCGTCCTCAACCTCTTCGCGCCGCTGCGGCTGATCCGAGCCGTCCTTCCCAGCATGGTCGCCCGAACGTCGGGAACGATCGTCAACATCGCCTCACTCGCCGGCCTCGCACCGGTGCCTGGCATGGCCTACTACAACGCGTCGAAGGCGGGTCTCTCCGGCGCATCCGAGGCGCTGCGCGGCGAGCTCCGCGACACAGGCGTTAAGGTCGTGACGGTCTACCCCGGCATCATCCCCACAGACATGGGCAGCGCGGGGCTTGAGAAGTATGCCAGTGCAAAGGCCGTCAAGCTTCAGCCCCAGGGAACGGTCGACGGTCTTGCCCAGCGGGTTGTCCGGGCGACGGAAAAGGGCAGCGCGCGCGTCATCTACCCGTCGGTGTACACGGTCACGCGGCACCTACCAGGACCAACGCGCTGGTTCATCGACCGATTCTCGCCGGAGCTGTCCGAGTAGTCCTCGCGGCGTTGCAGCTAGCAGCGTTGCCGGGAAATGCGGATTCTGGGACGCAGCGAGGTGTGCCGCTGGTGTGATGAACGAGAGGAAACCTCAGCGCGGGTTGCAGGGGCGCAGCTCCTGAGTGATCTCGAGATCAACAGTAAGGAGCGACGATGGAGTCTATCGGGACAAGTCTCTAGGCCGCAGCGCGTCCGCTGATCGCGAGCAGCTTCTCCGCGTAGCCGGTCATGGCCTCGCGCAGCTGGTCGAAGCTGTCGAGCACGTAGAGAATCGGCTGGTAGTGGTCGATCTCAAAGGGCGTGCTGCAGACGCGCTCGAGGTCGAAGGGGCGACGCTCGACCTCTTTGGAGTGCAACGCGTGGTGGCCCTCGCCCTCGCTCGAGATGAGGCCCGAGCCATAGAGCTTGAGCTTGTTGTCCTCGTGGATGAGTCCAAACTCGACCGTGAACCAGAACAAGCGCGCGAGGCGCTCGGTGTGGACAGGATCGTCGGTGTAGAGCGCGGCCTTGCCGTACGTCTGGAGGAAGTCCGCGAAGGCTTCGTCGGTGTGGAGCGGCACGTGGCCGAAGACGTCATGGATGATGTCGGGCTCGGGCAGATACTCCATCTGCTCTTTCGGCCGCACCGTGATCGTCGTCGGGAACTGGCGCTGAGCCAGGAAGGCGAAGAAGCCCTTCGCTGGCAGGTAGCCGGGCACTGCGTGGCTTGACCAGCCTGTGGACGGCAGCAGTGAGGCATTGACGTCGCCGAGGCGCGGGATACAGCTGGGATCAAGCTGGATGGCCTTGGCACCATCGAGAAACACGCGCGAGCCCTCTTCTCGAAGCTGGTTCATCCGCTTGTCGAAGATAATGCCCCACACCTCATGGTCGATGTCGGTGTAGCGCTCCCAGTGCTGGACGATCTTCATCCGGTCGATGTCGATGTCGTCTGCAGGCAATCCGGCCGTGGAGTCTGCGTACGCCTGCGCGGTCACGGCTTCTGAGTCGAGGACCGCCGAGGCGATCATGCCGGTGCCCTTCATCGGCTCGTCTGTGCCCTTCAAGCCTGCCTCTCGATCGTCAGGTCGCGTCTCATACCGTCAACATAGTCGGGCTGCGACCCAACGACAACCGTCGCGGTGGCGGATGAAGGGGCCAGCCCCAAACAGGCGCTATTTTCGAGCGAGGCGAACGCGATGTACTTGCCACCTGCGTCGGCCGAATGAAGGCCCTGCGAGCATCGTCGAGTTCGGATGAGCGAAGCGAATGCACCGGCGCTGGTGGCGAGGTCATCGCGGAAGTCGTAGCCGGAAAGAGCGCTTGTTTTGGGGCTAGCCCCCAGGGCGCGGGAATGGGCATCGCAAAGGAATGTTTGGCCGGCCTTCGATCCGATCGCGGGCGCGATCGCAAACCGCGCTTGGCCGGAAGATTTTCGCGGGCGATCTGCTACAGTCAGGGCGAGCAACAGTCAGGTCGACGGGTTCAGGAGCACGCATGTCGGTAGAGGCAGAGTTAGTCGGAAAGGTGCGCGGGTTGTTGGAGAAGCGGTTCGGAGGTGCCGGCAAAGAAAGCCGCGCCCGGGCGTTCGCTGCCTACGACAGCAACGGCGATGGTTTCATCGACGGTGATGAGCTCAAGCAGGTGCTTGAGGACGCCGGCGTCGGCAACGGCTTCACCCGCGGCATGTGGGTCAAGGGCGTGATGGGGCGGATGGACAGCAACGGCGACGGACTGATCGACCTCTCCGAGTTTGAGGCGGTCATCGGCGGCGGCTCGTCCGACGACGAGGAGAGCGAGTGAACACCCTCATCAGCTGCAGTGGGCGTCCAAGCATGACCGCCTTCCGACACGCGGCCATCATGATCGGTGCTGTCGCTCTGCTCAGCGCCTGCGACGACAAGGCACCCGCGCCAACACAGGGTCCGGCGGCTGGGCAGCCAGTCGTCGCTGCGCCAGGGGCGACCGCACCTGCGGCAACACCCGCTGCGACAGAGGCACCAGCAGCCGCTGGGGCCGCGGCACCCGCATCGGCCGCAGCAAGCCCAGCGCCGGGCGTCAAGCCGCCCGCGACAGCAAAGCCACCTGTGGCTGCGTCGAAGCCTGCGGTCGTTGCCGGGGCCGCACCAAAGCCCGCGGTGGCAACAAAGCCGGCGAAGCCGGTCGCTAAGGCTCGCACACCGGAGGCCGACCGCAAACCGACCGATCTCCAGGCCGGGGACCTCATTCGCACGCCGGCGACAGGCGGGCCGGCATGGGCGATCCAAGAGGTGCTGGCCGCCGCGTCCGAGACCGATGAAGAGGTGGGCTGGAAGCGCTTTGAGAACGTCTTGCACTCCAGCCAGAAGATCGCTCGGGCGCTTGAAGCCCGGCGGAAGCTGAACTACCCCGCGGCGCGGCGCAAGGTGTCACATTTCATCAAGAAGATGGATCCTGGACCGGTCTTCAAGGTCAGTCGGATCGTCAAAGAGCCCCACGGTCGACTCCGACTCTTCATCGAGAACACGAAAGGCATGCCGACCCCGTGCGTTGTCGCGCCGGACAAGGAAGCAAAGGGCGCCTGGCGCGTCGAGACCTGCTCGCTCTGAACCGACGAACGCGACGTGCTCCGGCGTTCTTGCGACCCGTGGTCCGTGTCAGGGGTTCTGACCGTCCGCCCCGGCCGGCGTCGTGCGATGCCAGCGTCTTTTCGCCAGTCATGGTTCTCGATACACTCCGTCTTCAATCCTTGGCCTCGGCCTTGGCCTTGGCCGAGCTCGCCTCGCGCCAAACGACCAAACCCCTGCCGCCAACTACCAGGTGACACCGCGTGGACGTTGCGACCATCTTCGTAGGCATCGCCACCCTCTGCGTCATCGGCTTTGGCGTCCTCACTCGTGGCTCGTGGGACCGTGCTCTGCACGCGTTGGCCACCAAGCGCCGCCTCACGTTCGTCTCGAGCGGATTCGCTGGGACGAGCTCGGTTCAAGGCGAGCTCGACGGTGTCGACGTGGTGGTGAAGGCCGTCGCCAACAACTCGCCCGGCCGCAACCGGACCAAGGAAACGATGCTAAGTGCACGGCTGACGTTGCCCAGCGAGCTGTCGATTCGTAAGGAGAGCGTGGGGACGGCTCTGAAGCGTTTTGCTGCCGGGATCGCCGACGTGCAGGTCGGCGTTCCAGCGTTTGACGATGCGGTTTATCTGTCGGGCGGCAATGAGCTGCAGGTGGTGGCGATGTTCAACCACGAGGCTCGTACCATCATCACGGAGGCGCTCGAAGCCGGCGCCCACGTCGACGGCCAGCGACTCATCATCACCAAGCCCGGACTCACTGGAAAAGCGGAGTGGCTCGATGAGAAGCTTGAGTTCCTGGTCGGCAAGGCCAAGCAGCTCAACAGCCACTATTGCCGGAGAGCGGGTGTTCTCCCGCGGCTTGTCGACAGCGTCTGCAACGATCCTCATCCAGGCTACCGAAAGCGTGCAGCTGAGCTTGTGTTCAAGCACTTCCGCAACGAGCGGGGAGTTGAGCGTGCAGCCGACGCTCTGGCGCGCGCCGCAGAGCCCGAGCTGCGGTTGATCGGTGCCGCCCACATCGACCCGGAGCGCGGCTTGAGTGTCGCGGCTGCGCTCTTGGGAGACCCCGAAGTTCCCCGTGACGTCCAAGCAGGCGCGTGCGAGCTGTTGATGCGGCGATTCTCCAGCCGCGCCGAGACGCGCGCCGCGCTGCGTCGGGCAGTCGCCGGCGCGGACGGCGAGCTGGCCATCGCTGTCCTGCGGGGACTTTGGCGGCTGCTCGAGCCGATCGAGGGCGCACAGCTCGAGCCGCACCTGACGAGCAGCAACCCGCAGATCCGCAGCGAAGCCGTGTCGGTGCTGGCGCTGGGCGGTCGGTCGGCGGAACGGCGCCTCATCGAGATCCTCGACAGCGACGACGAGATCCGGCTGAAGGTCATCGGCGTGCTGGGCGATGTGGCGAGCCCAGCCGTCGTGGAGCCACTCACCGCCTACACCAAGGGCGTCTTGCGGGCAGGTGAGCTGAAGTCCGCTGCGCGTCAGGCCATTGCGTCGATCCAGGCGCGCGTCGAGGGTGGAGGAACAGGTCAGCTCAGCGTCTCCGAGACCGACGGTGGCGAGCTCTCGCTCAACCACCAAGCACAGCCAGCCACTGAAGAACACGATGCATAGCTCGCTTTTCGCCGCGCCACTCGTCGTGGGCCCGCATGCCTGAGGGAGACACGATTCACACCATCGCTGCGGTGCTGCGGCCCGACCTAGAAGGCGCAGAGCTCTATCGGCTGGCACTTCCGACGGGTGAAGTGCCACTCATCTCGCCAACGCGAGTGACTGCCGTGCGCGCGGTTGGCAAACACCTGCTGATCGCCCTCGCGGACGCGAGCCGTAAGCAACCGCGCGTGCTGAGGGTTCACCTCGGCATGAAGGGGTCGTGGCATCGCTATCGCCCGTCCGAGGACTGGGGCCGGTCGGCGAGCCAGCGGCATGTCCGACTCGACACTGCCGCTTGGAGCTTCGTCTGTTTCCGGCCGCCTCAAGCCGTCGTCTACAGCGATCCCCGCGCGGTGGCAGCAGGCGTCGTAGGTCAGCTCGGACCCGATGTGCTCGCCGACGAGCTGGCTATTGACGAGATCCTGCGCCGCACGCGCTTGGCCACGAACGCTGCCGTACCGATCGCGAGCCTCTTGCTCGATCAGCAGGTCGCTTGCGGCATCGGCAACGTCTACAAGAGCGAGTCACTCTTCAGCGTCGGTGTCCGCCACGACCGCCTGGTCAGCGACATCGACGACGCCACGGTCGTAGCGCTCTACCAAACGGCTCGCGCGTGGATGCAGGATAGCGTCGCGCACCCCCGCTGGCGCGTCACGACCGGTGATACCCGTCCGTCAACCGCAACGCAGCACCGACACTGGGTTTACCGTCGTGCCAATCGACCGTGCCGGCGTTGTGCCACCATCGTGCAGTCGGTCAGGACCGGGGTCGAAGCTCGAATGACCTACTTCTGCCCGACCTGTCAGCGCTGAGGCGGTCGTCTCTCGCTGACACTGCCGACTCGCTCACAGGCGCGGAGGCGCCCGGACAAACGAGCGTTTGCCGCGACGATCGCCGCGGCAATTGGCACGAGCAGGGGATCACTCATTGGAAAATCAGACACTTGCAAGGTTCGGTGATGGGAGCGCGGTCGACCGCCTGCGACATCGCGGATTCGTTGGGGTATACGTACGGTAGCATCACGTTAGCTGGACCATGACCCCCACTTCCACACTCCAAGAGACTCGGCTCGCGCTTGAGCAGGCGGTCCGAGACATCTGCCACGAGAGCGCCGAAGATAGCTTCTTCGACGACACGCTCGCGCTGTGCATGGGGGTGACGGGCGCTATCGCTGGCCGCATTGTCAGTCTCGAGGACGGCAAAGTGGTGCTCGAAGGTAGCTCAGGCCTTGTGCCTCGGCGTGTTCCGACCCTTGTCGACTCCGCCGCCGCCACATGGCGCGACGCGGTTGCAACGGGGGAGATCAAGTTCCTGACCGCCATCGACGAGCACCGCGTGGTTGGGGCGTTTCGGTTCCGGCGCTCGGCGGTCGGGCTGGTCGAGCTCTACACACCGGGGCAACCGAACGCGCCGGCGACCGAGGACCTGCGCTTTGTCATCGACCGGCTGAGCCCGCTGCTCGCCGCGCGTCTCGCGGTGCGTCGCCACTCGCCGACGAGCCGCCCATTTACCCGCGAGGTGCGTTTCTTCGAGCCTTGGGGCGGCCACAGCCGAACGTGGCTCTCGCACCACATCCGACTTGCGCTCGAGCACTCGCCCGTCGGCGTGATGTTGTGCACGCGTGACGGCCGGGTCCAGCTGACCAACCAGAGCTTTCTCGACCTGGTTGGCTACACCCGTGAAGAAGCTGAGCGGCTGACGTATTGGGAGCTGACCGACCCCGAGCTTGCGAGTCGTCCGGACAGGTCGATCGCCGCTATGGCCGCGAACGGTCGCCAAGAGCCCTTCGAGATGGAGTACCTGCACCGCGATGGCTCGCTCGTGCCGGTGCTGGTGAGCGGTGTGGTCCTGCCCTCTGCCGATGGCACGCCAATCCATTGCTCGTTCGTCTCCGACATCACCGAGCGCCGGCGCTCCGAGGCCGCGATGCAGCGCGCGCTTGAGCGTTCCCGTGCGGCCACGCGGGCCAAAGCCGACTTCGTTGCGATGGTGAGCCACGAGATCCGGACCCCCATGAACGGCGTTCTCGGGTTTGTCGACCTCATGGAAGACACCGCCCTCGACCATGAGCAGCGCGACTACATGCAGGCGATTCGGGACTCTGGTCGCGCGCTTCTGACGATCATCAACGACCTGCTGGACTTCTCGAAGCTTGGCACCGGCAACGTGACGCTTGAGCAGCTGGACTTCGATGTCATCTCGACCGTCGAGGACGCACTGGAGCTGATGGCCGATAAGGCTCATGCGAAGAACCTGTCGCTGATGTGTAGCGTGGAGGCCAACGTTCCTCGAAAGGTCACCGGCGATCCGGGACGCCTCAGGCAGGTCCTGCTCAACCTCGTCAGCAACGCCATCAAGTTCACGCACGTCGGCGCCGTCGAGGTCATCGTGGGCCTCGATGGAACAACGCCACACCACCACACGCTGAGGCTCTCCGTGCGCGACACCGGGATTGGCGTCTCGGCCGACAAGCGCAACATCATCTTCGAGCCCTTTGCCCAGGCGGACGCCTCCACCACCCGGCGCTACGGCGGGACCGGGTTGGGGCTGTCGATCTGTAAGCGGCTCACCGAGATGATGGGCGGAGACATCGGTGTCGAGAGCGACACCGGCGGCGGCTCGACCTTCTGGTTCACCGCCCGCTGTGGTCGGGCAGGTCGGATCCCAGCGGCGACAGAACCTGGGCTCAGGTCAGAGCATGCGGTGGTGATCGAACCACGCGAGCATCAGCGGACCTGGGTCACGCGCGCGCTGAGTGACCTCGGGCTCGACGTCACGGCATACCCGTCGGTTGCTGACGTCCCAGATGCGTCCGTGTTTGCCCTCGGTATCGTCGCGGCCGAGTGTGCGGCAGGGCATACCGAGCGACTCAACGCGTTGGTGCCGAACGGGGGATGGATCGCCACGTTTCCGATGTCGCACCGAGCAGCCGCGCTTGACGCCCGCTGGCTCAGGCACCCGCTGCCAGTGCGTGCGTCGCTGCTCGTGAAACAGCTCGCGGAGCTGCAGGGGATCGACGCGACGACCACAGCTGCCGTCACGGGTCCCTCGCTACCCGATGTGCCCCGCCGGGTTCGCGCCGGGCGGGTGCTGGTGGTCGAGGACAACGCCGTCAACCAGCTCATGCTCAGCAAGACGCTCACGCGCATGGGCATGCACTGCCTGGTCGCCAACAACGGTCGTGAAGCGATCACCGCCCTCGACCAGAACGACTTTGATCTCGTGCTGATGGACTGCTTCATGCCCGAGATGGATGGCTTCGAAGCCACGCGGCAGATCCGTGAGGGCAGCACACCCTACCGGGACATTCCGATTGTGGCTGTGACCGCGAGCGTGCAGGACGTCGACCGCGAGCGGTGCTTTCGGTCAGGCATGAACGACTTTCTCGCCAAGCCCGTCGACCGCGACGACCTCTTCGACGTCGTCGACCGCTGGATGAACGGCGACGAGTTCTAGCCCCAAAACAAGCGCTCTTTCCGGCTGCGGCTTTGGCGATGCCCTCGCTAGCGACGTCCATGCGTTCGCTTCGCTCACCTGAACTCGACGATGCAGGCATCGCCTTCGTCCAGCGGACGCCGCTGGCGAGCAGCCTTCGCCTCGCGCGAAAACAGCGCTTGATTTGGGTCTAGCTAGACCTCAGACGACGCTCGCCGCCGGGGTCGAAGGGTGCGCCGCCGCTGCAGCCGCGTGCGCTTCAAGAGGCTCCGCGCAGACGAACTGCGGTTCCGGTCTGGTAAGCTCTCGGGTGCACCGTTCAGGTCGGACGCTGCGGTGGGCAACGATGAGGTGACGCACGTGGCGTATGGACCGCGAGAAGGCAGCTGGAGACCGGGTTGGTTCACAGGGCGTCCAAAGCGCCTGCGTCCCCCTCTGGACGGCTGCGTCCTCTTGACCGGGGCCAGCACGGGGCTGGGTCTCGCGATCGCGCGTCAGCTGCTCGCCTGCAACTATCGCGTCATTCTGACGGCCCGCGCGAGCTCGCTCGGGCGCTTCGCAGACGCCGGCATTGTCGAGGGAGAGCGCGTGTGGCTCCGACCGCTCGACGTCACCTCCAGCGAGCAGCGCCGCGCCATCGTTGAAGAGGCCGAGGAGAACTGGGGCGGCGTCGATGTCCTCATCAACAACGCCGGCGTGTCCTACCGCGCGGTCGTCGAGCACGTCACCGAGCAAGAGCGCATCACTCAGATGGACATCAACTTTCGCTCGCCGATGAACCTTGCGCGGCTCGTGCTGCCAGGGATGCGCGACAAAGGCTGCGGACGTATCCTCAACATCTCGTCGGTCGGCGGCATGATGGCGATGCCGACCATGGCGGTCTACAGCGCCAGCAAGTTCGCCCTCGAAGGGGCCACCGAGGCCCTCTGGTACGAGGTCCGACCGTGGGGCATCGACGTCAGCCTCATCCAGCCAGGCTTCATCAACTCCAGCGGATTTAGGAACGTGCGCTTCACGGAGCTATCGGGCTGGGCGAACCAAAACAAGGGCGCCCCCTATGCCGCCCATTACCGCAACATGACGACCTTCATCGAGTCGCTCATGGGTCGGGTACGAGCCACGCCCGATCGTGTCGCTAGAGTCGTGGTGAAGACGATGCGCCGCCGCGTGCCACCGCTGCGCGTTCAAGCCACCGCTGACGCCCGGATGTTCACGCTACTCCGGCGTGTGTTGCCGCGGCGCACCTACCACTGGCTGCTCTATCGCAACCTGCCGAAGGTCCGCCGCTGGGGCCCGCCCGACGAGACGCCGGTCGCGCCCTCGACCAAGGAGCTACCGCGACCGGCTACTGATTCTCGCCAATGACCTTCAGCTCGGTCACGACCGGCGTCTGGCCAGTGTCTGGGGCGCTCAGCGAGATCTCCACCTCGAGCACTGCACCCGTCAAGCCAATGTCGATGGGCGGGACGGCCGGGGGGAACGGACCCGCGAGCATCGACCAAGGCTGAAATGAGATCTGGCTGGCAGACGCGCCCGCACGGACGCGCACGGACACGGACGTTGTGCCGGGCGTGAGCGCTTCGAGGAACGCCACGTTCCAAAATGACTCGCCCTGGGGCCAGCCGGTGACCTGTTGGCGGTAGACGCCTGTGGTCGAGCCGGGCGCGAGGATCAGCGCGCCGTTGCCGTTGGTTGTCACCCCGCCGCTGTTGGCCGGGGTCGGCATGAACGTCACCGGAGCACCCACGCCGTGGTCGAGCACGCAGATGTTGTCGCAACCGCCGCAGGGGGCCTCGACGCCTTCGTCCGTGGTGTCGTTGCAGTTGTCGTCCATGAGGTTGCAGGTCTCGGTGGCGCCTGGGTAGACCGAGTCATCGAAGTCGTTGCAGTCCGATGCCGTCGGGACCACGTAGCCCGCGATGGGGTCGGCCGCGCACAGGCAGCGCGACGGGATCGTCATGTTGCCGAAGCCGTCGAGGTCGAGGTCGCGGAAGAAGGGCGAGCATCCGTCGGCGTTCTCCTCGTCGATCTGCCCGTCGCAGTTGTCGTCGATGCCGTTGCAGGCCTCGATACCGGTCAGCGACACGTTGGGATCGAGCGGCGCACAGTCCTGGGCGTCGGGCGTGCCGTCGTTGTCGTCGTCGTCGTCAAAGCAGTCGCGCTCGCCGTCGCCGTCGCTGTCGGGAAAGCCCTCGTCGGCCTGGCCATCGCAGTTCTGGTCGAGTCCGTCGCAGATCTCCGCTTGGGCCTCGACACCGACGCACTCGAACTCGCCGCCGATGCAGTAGGACTGCCCGGTGCAGGTGCCGAACGCGTTCGTGAGCGGGCAGTCGCCGGTGCTTCCAAGCCCTTCGTCGATGTCGCCGTCGCAGTCGTCGTCGATGTTGTTGCAGATCTCATCGACCGCGGCGGGTGCGCTGCATGCGGTCAGCCCGTCGGCGTCGCAGAAGCGACTCCCCTGGCAGGTGCCGATGTCGTTGGTGGCAGCGCAGTCTGTGGCAAGCCCGAGACTCGTGGCTAGTGGGTTGCAATCGCAGCTGCCGCCATCTGGAATGCACTGTGGGGTGCTGAAGGACTCGGTGTCGCAGGCGTAGCCCGTGGGACAGCCGCCGACGTCGCCGTCACACGCGATGCCGCAGAAGCTCCCCTCATTGCCGTAGTCCAGGCAGCGGTTGTTGCCGTCGGCAGCCCAGGCGTTGCAGTCCTCGTCGGTCGCACACGGGTGGCACAGCGTGACAGAGCGGTCGAGGCAGACCGAGACCTGGTCGGTGCCGCGGTTGACGACCTGGCCGCAAGCCCAGCCATCCGGACAGCCATTGTCGCAGCCTTGTGTGCAGCGCAACCCGTCGGGTGACGCGACGCACCAGCCACTCTCGCAGTCGCCGTTGCCGTCGCAGGGATCGCCGAACTCGCCCTCGCCGGTGACCACCTCGTTGGTATCGACCGGCGGCGCTCCCGTGTCGGTTGTGTCAGGAGCAGTGTCGATGACGGTGGTGTCCGCGTCGGAGTCGATGACGGTATCGCCTTCGCCGCTGTCGCTTCCGCACGCGAGCAAGGCCATTGCAGCAACAAAAGGTACGAGTTTCTGGCTCAAGCTGGTCTCTCCCAAAGTACGCGACGCTGGACTGCATCGTGCACAGCGTTGGCCAATGGATCCAGCCGAAACCCCGCTGGGTGATATTGCGGGGTTCACTCAGCGGGCTCGACGGGATGCGCGCGAGGGCTTGCGATCGAAGGCGCTCGGTGCTCCGAGGGCAGCAACGAAAAAGCGCCGCCTGCAGGTGCAGGCGGCGCTCGATGAGGAGCACGCGTTAGTTCGGGGGGAGCCAGTCATGCTCCTCAGTGTGCCCGCGGCCATCACACCGCGGACACTCCCGGGCCGGGGCCCGGGCGGAGACCGTTCGCTACTGGAAGGTCGCGAGGCCCCGGAGGTCGGAGGCCGCTGCGTTTTGGTCGAGGCGCTGGAACACGCCGGGGCCAGCGTCGGTCGCCATCACGACGAGAGGCTTGAGGAAGAAGGGCGCGGGGCTGAAGTCAGGCTCAGGCTCGACGCTGATGACGATGGTCGCCGAGGAGACGTCGACGGCCGGGTTGATGAAGTCCTGGCCAGGGAAGGGTGGGGTGCCGTCAGGGCCGGCTGCTGGGCCGCCGCCATCGCTGTCGGCGCCGGTGGTGCGGGTGAAGCGACCCGTGCTCAGAGGGCCGGTGCCCTCGGTCACAACCCAACCCTCGTAGACCCAACCGGCGGGCAGCTCAGGCAGGTTGAGGCCAGCACCAGGGCCAGCCGCGGGGTCGAGGAACCAGATGCCGAGGTTGTAGTCGCTGGCAACGGTCGCCGTCGACGGGGTCTCTAGGATGAAGCCGCCGCTCGCGTTGGCGAAGTCCGTGTTGAGGGCTCCGGGGTGGTCGCTGCCGAGCTCAGCCATGCCGTCGTTGAAAGGGCCTGCGACGACGTGGGTAGGCGCTGGGGCAGGGTCATCGTTGAACGCGGGCTCGATGGTCAGCACAAACATGGTCGATGCCGCCGCAAGGTCCACGTCGATCTCCATCGAGACAGTCGGTCCCTTGTCGAGGTCGAAGCGACCGCTGGTGACGGGGCCGTTGGCGGTGATGAGCCACCCCTCGTAGACGTAGTCAGGGCCGACCGGGTCGAGGTTTGGCAGGTCGAGTGTGAGGACCTTGGTGTCGGCCTGCTGCGGCTTGTCGCTGGTCGCGCCGCACCACACGTCTTGGTCGGTCTTGCCGCAGACGTAGCGACCGAGGCTGACCTCCGACAGGGTCGCTGGCGAGCGTCCCTGGGCGTTGGCGAGCGTGCCGAAGAGCTCGCTTGCGGCGGAGTTGTGACGCTGGCCATGGATGGCGAAGTCGAAGCCGTCGAAGTCTTCGACGATGCGGGTGTAGATGTTGCAGGCGAAGAGGTCGCTGCGCGTGGCGCAAACGAGCTGGCTGCCGACCCGGTAGCGGGTGCTGCCCGAGAGGTAGCGACGCGCGCCGGCGTCGTCCATGGCCGTGAAGAGCTCGCTCGCCAGGTCGCCGTAGACCGCGACCAGGTGGCCGCCCTGGATGGCCCGGATGCTGACGTTTTCGCCGTCGGCCTTGTAGGCGCGGGCAGCGTCAAGATCGACCGAGGTGTGGTCGACGTCGGTGAGGTCCGTGGTAGTCTCCGGCGTGTCGGCGCAAGCGACGATCGCTAAAGAACTGATGAGAGCGGTAAGGGATTGAAGGCGCATGATGGGGTTCTCCGTGTGTGGTGTGTCCCGTTCCCTCGGGACGCCGCTCTTTTGGCTCAGAACGGCTGTATAAAAAATAAGAACGTTTCTCATGTATCGTTTCCAAAAACAGGATGTTCGGCCTTGCAGGCTCTGGTGGGCGGTGATTGGCGCCTTGTTGGCGACCGGCTGCGCAGACGCCGCTGACGACCAGAGCGCTGACGGGCATCGCGTGTGGCGTACCTTCGAGACGCCGCCGCTGACGGTCGAAGCAGGGACCGAGCGCTATGCGTGCGTGTCGATCACCCAGGTCGAGGGCATGACGATCGACCGCTTCGAGTTTGACGGCGCCGCCGTGGTTCACCACTACCTGCTGTCGAAAGCGCTCGCTCCAGAGCCGGAAGGTGTTGCTGAGTGTGACGTGCTCTTTCGGACGACCTGGCTACCGCTCATGGCAGGGGGCACCGGTCCTGGGCAGGTCGATGCGCCTGCTGGCGCTGGCTACCAGGTGTCCGCGGGTGACCAGCTGATCTTACAGCTTCATTTGCTCAACCCCGGCGTCTCCGACGTTGAGGACACGATCGGCATTCGGATGCGGCTGACGGACGCGGTGGAGGTCGAGCCCGTCGGGCTCTTTGCGTTTGGCACAACCGCGCTCAGCTTGGCGCCGAACGCGCTTGGATCGAGCTCTCACACCTGCGTGATCGATGAGACGAGCGACATCAAGATCTTTGCGGCGCTGCCGCACATGCACACCCTCGGGACCCGCTTGGTCTTCGAGCACGGCCCGTCGGAAGATGCCCTCGTGGAGCGCTTTCGCGTGGACCCCTGGGACTTCGATCAGCAGGTGATCGAGCCCTTGGACCTGACGCTCAAGCCCGGTGACGTCACCCGCGTGACCTGTGAGTTCGACAACACCACCGACGCGACCGTGACCTTCGGCGAGAGCACCTTCGACGAGATGTGCTTCTTCGTGACGTTCGCCACGGGCGCGCCCGATCTGCTCGATGGCTGTCTGGAGCTGACGACCCAGGTCGACCCTGGCGGCGACGCCTTCCCTGAGCGCACCGGGCCGTGCGGCAGTGAGCCAGCCAACGCGTCAGGAATCGGTGCGGCGTGTACAGCCGGTGGTGCCGAGTGCCTGGGCGGCACGACGTGCACAGCGGACCAGCCTGGCGGCGACGGAACCGGGTTTTGTATGACCATCGGGAGCTGCGGCTCCCACGCCGACTGCGGCGGGGGCAGCGCAGTCTGCTGCTCGCCCGCACAGGGCGGCGGCCTTATCCAGATCTGCCTTCCCAATAACTGTCGCCCCGACGACTGTCGCGCGGTGACCCCACCCGAGGAGTCGTGATGTTTCCAACCAAAAAACGCGTCCTAATCCCGCTTGCGCCTGGCTTCGAAGAGCTCGAGGCGGTCGCATCGATCGACCTGCTCCGCCGAGCCGGCGCCCACGTCGTGACCGTCAGCGTCGACGCCCCCAACCCCATCGTCGGTCAGAACCGAATCCGCGTCATGGCCGACCTCGACATCACCGAGGCGCTCGCGGAGTGGGGGGACGACTGGGACCTGCTGCTGCTTCCAGGCGGCGGTGCGGTCGGCAAGCTCGCCGAGAACGCCTCGCTGATGGGGCTGATCGAGCGCCGCTTGAGCGCCGACGCTCCTGTGGCCGCCATCTGCGCTGCGCCGAAGCTGCTCGCTGCCTCTGGCTTGCCACGCGACACGCCGATCACCAACTACCCCGGCTGCGCTGACGACCTCTCGGACTTTAGCGACTACCGAGAGGACGCGGTCGTGCGGAAGGGGAACGTGCTCACGAGTCGCGGTCCCGCCACGGCCTACACGTTCGGCTTGGCCTGCGTGGAGCTCCTCTACGGAGCCGACAAGCGCGCCGAGATCGCCGCTGAGACGGTCGGCAGCTAG
>CALHXW010000088.1 GCA_938040325.1 uncultured bacterium
CCCAAATCAAGCGCTGTTTTCGAGCGAGGCGAAGGCTGCTCGCCAGCGGCGTCCGCTGGACGAAGGCGATGCGTGCATCGTCGAGTTCAGGTGAGCGAAGCGAACGCACGGACGTCGCTGGCGAGGGCATCGCCAAAGCCGCAGCCGGAAACAGCGCTTGTTTTGGGTCTAGTTATAGATGCCGGAAGTTCGTTCCTAGGTCCCGACAGGCCGTCGTCGAGGTCTAGATCCGACGACGCCGACGTGTCGGGACCCTTCAAGAAGTCGGGTCGAAGAGATCGGCGATGAACCGTCGAGGAGATAGGAGCGAACTTACGATCTCTACAGCTAGCGCAGATCGCGGATGTCTCGCGCCGGCGGGGCCTCTGGCAGCGAGTCGCATGTGAGGTTGGCGTTGCATGGATCGAAGTCGATCTCTTGCCCACCGGTCGCGAAGTAGCGCGAGAAGGCGTTGAGCATGAAGTACCCGATGTCGAAGACCTCAAGGTCTCTGCAACCGCACGGGTCGTTGCTCCCGTCGTCGATGGTGCAGCGGTCGCGACAGCGCTCACGCCCCTCATCGGTGAACCCGCCGGGCAGCGCGAAGCCATGCTCGCCGCCTGGTCGCGGGAAGGGAAAAATGGCGCCCGAGTAGCCGCAGGTCTTGTCTTCACGGTCGCAGAGCGCGTCTTTTTCGAAGAGACGCAGCGGCGGATCCAAGCGCGGCACATCGCCAAGCCAGGGGTCGCCGGCGTCCGAGAAGTTCTCGACGTCGATGTGGCTTGGGTTGCCGTCGCTGTCGTCGAAGCGGCTGATCGTGTGGACCGCTTCGTACATTCCGGTGTCGATGAGCACCTGGTTGGGCGTCAGACCGTAGCGGTCGTCCACGTTCTTGTAGTCGATGACGCCAGCGGCGCGCGCCATGTTTGCGCCTGAGCTCGCTGGGACGTTCATGTCACCGATCGTCGTGATGAACATCGCGTGTGCCCCAGTGGTCTCGCCCGTCGCGTCGTAGGTGATGGGCTCTTCCAGCAGCGACCGCGCGTACACGCCAGGATCGGCGGGGTCGAGGATGACCTGAGCCAACATCAGCGTTTGGCGGAGGCTCGGAGTGGCTCGAGGTCGACCCAGGCCCTCTGCAATGGCCGTGATGGGCGAGCCCTTCGCGAAGGTGTCTGTGTGAAACGACACGTCCTCGCCAAAGGTCGAGAGCGTGCCGACGAGCTCGGCGTCGGACTTCAAGACGCAGTCGGACCCCGTCTCGACGGCGAGGCCGCGGTAGACCTCAAAGACGGTCTCGTGGCCCTTGTCGCTCTCGAGAGAGACCCGCGTCGTCCCGTCAGGGGCAACACGGCCACAGGAGGTGACGCCGTTGCCGAGGTTTTTGGCGATGAACGTGTCGCCCGGCTCTACTTCGCCGATGGATCCGAGCGTCACGCGCCCGGTCCGGTTGAGCGAAGGAACGACGGTCTTGACGACCAAGTCGTTGGTCTCGGCGTCGAGCGTCCCGGTGTAGACAGGACCCATCAGCCGCAAGATGACCGCCTCGCGCACCCCGCCCTGAATCGAGCGCAGACCGATGTCACCAAGGCCGGCCCCTCCTGCGATCGGGGCAATCGCGTCGACCTTGGGCTCCACCCCACCCACGACCGTCGCCATGATGCCGCCGAGCGAGCCGCCGGTGAAGCTGACAACCGAGTCTTTGCCGATGTCGACGTTGCCGTCACCGTCGAAGTCGCCAGCCAGATCAGGGCTGCCGTCGCTGTCGACGTCAAACGCCCACGTCTTTGTGCCGTCAAACGTGTCGAGCACGCGCAGCAGCTGCATGTGGTCGAGCGCGGACTGCCTCACGACGTCTCGGGTGTGGAAGAGGTACGACGTCCAGAAGTCGGCCGCCGAGTCTTTGTCGCCGTCGCCGTCATGGTCGAACGCGCGGTCCTTGAGCACGGCCTCCAAGAAGTCGCGCAGGCCAAAGAGTCCGATGATGTCGAGGACCTGCTGGACATCGGTCTCCGAAAGGCCGAGGCCGTGAGAGACGCAGTCCATCGCGACGGTTGCGATGCCGTGCTTTGCAAAGTGGGCAGCAAAGCCGAGCGCTTCGAACCGGGAGCTTGTGTAGCCATGCCCGAGCAACACGACTGGAACGGGCTTCCCTTCGCCGCGAGCGCTCACCTCTTTCCGCGGCATCGTGACCCAGTAGTACACGCGCTCAGCGCGAAGCTCCGCTGGGTTGCGATCGAGGTCGTTAGGCCATGACTGCTCGTTGAGCGACAGCGGGGTCCCGTCGGTGTCCTCACGCATGAAGAGCTGTGGCGAGTCGAAGCTACCGATGGTCACGTAGTCAACGTAGCGGTTCGACTCCGCAATCGCCTGCGCCTCCACGCTCGCCGCGTCGAGCCCAAGCACCTGGGTCGCAATCAGCGTTAGAGCATCCACGAGCTCTTCGGAGTAGAGGATGTAGGGCTGGTCGCTCTCCGGCTTGATGGCCTCGAGCGTGGCCATCTCCGCCGGAAACTCTTGGCCGATGTGCTGCTGCACCCCATGGCCGTAGAGGCCGTCGCGCACGACCTTCCACTGGCTTCGACCAGACTGCGTCGTGAAGGTGAACGCAAACGCGACGTCTTCGAGCCCCGTCCCGCTTGGCAGAACCTCGGCAAGAGGCGCCAACGCCTTGCCCTGGCTCGTGTGGTGGATGAAGTCAAAGGGCGATCCGACTGGGTTGCCTCGCTCATCGAGGACGCGCTTGGTGATGACGACTGCGTACGTCGTTCGCTCGCGGAGCGGCATCATCGGGCGGGCGATGAGCGTGTTTGTCTCGCGCTCGTAGAAGGTCATCATCGCGTCGGCACGACCGCGAAGATCGTCCATCTCGGGTCGATGGTTTGGGAGGTAGTTGGGCTTGTCGAGCACACCGTCGAGGTCTGTGTCTTCGCCGGGATCAAGGCGGCCGTTGCCGTTGAGGTCCTCGTCTGCCTCTTCGAACACGAGCGTGTTGGTAAAGCCCCGCGGATCGTTTTCCCAGTAGCTGCCAATCTCCTCGAGCACGAGCGGGAAGTTGCCGTGACCGATGTCGAGGTCCTGGAGCTGCCCGAAGGTGGGCGAGCCGGGCGTGATGTCGACGAGGTAGATGGCGTCGTCGCTCTTGTCGGTCTCAAAGCGGCAGTGGGTCTTGGTCGTGTCGTCGTCAGCGAAGTCGCAGTGGCTGTCTCGCAGCGCCAGGATGTCGATGGGGCCGGTAAAGGGGATGGCGACCGGCCCATAGAGGCCCCAGCCGTCGAGCTCGTCGATAAGCTCGCGCGTGATGCGCTCAAAGAAGGTCGGCGCAATCTCCGACGCATTGATTCGGCGCTTCGTGGGGCTTGTTGCGTCGTAGCGCGTCGCAATGTCGTTCGGCAGCGGGATCTCAGGAAGCGGCTTGTGAAAGAAGTCGTACTTCACCGTCGTCGCGGCCGGCTCGGCCCGCATGAGCCCCGTCGGCTCATCCGACAAGCACGCGCTGCCGCTTAGGGCGAAGCAGCCGAGGACCATCGCGGTCGCCAAGGGGCGGAGGTTGGGTCGTGTCATCATGATCGTCTCTCCTACAGCCGGTAGCGGACAAGGCCGCGGACGCCGGCAACGGGCGCCTCAAGCTCTGAGCCATCCTGCAGCGCTTCCCCGACGAAGAGCGCGCCACCCTCGAGCCCAATGGTCAGCTCAGAGCCCCACAACAGCATCGAGTAGCGAGCCCCAAGGTTCAGCTCGGTACCGTAGTTGCCGAAGTCGCCGCTGGTCTCGCCATCGAGCGCGTTGCGTGGGGTTCCACCCGCAATGCGCGAGTTCAGTGGGTCAGCCGGCGACACGGGCGCCAACGCAAAGAGCACGCCGCCGTAGATCTCGAGCCCCCGCGCGGGCCGCACCCAGAAGCGCGGAAAGATGCCGAGCGTGTTGGACACGCTGCCCCGGGTTGGAAAACGATCCAGGTCCTCGCTGGGCTGGCCAACAAGCGCCGGATCCGCCGCCGTTACGGGCGCCCTGCCCGTCTGCGCGGCGAGCACGTGGCGGTAGAGGAAGAGGCCCTGCGTGAAGTTGGGGTCGGCCTTGAACGCGTTCTGTGCCCCGTCGTCGAAGTTGCGGTCGCCGCTCGCAAAGAAGATGTCGAGGACGCCTCCCATCTTGGGCGCCACAAGCGAGGCGCGGAGGACACCTCCGAGCTGCAGCACGTCGCTCTCCGGAGCGTCCGGAGTCGGCGCGAACGTCGTCGTTCCAAAGACCGAGGCCCACTCGGTCTCGAGGACGACCGTCAGCCCCTTGTTCAGCTCGATGCTATGGCGGCCGAAGACGTCGACGGCGAACACGTCGAGCGAGCCGCCGCCTGTGCGCTCTTGGTGACGGCTGACACCGTAGATACCGAGCTGCGAGCCCCCCCACTGACCGAGCGCGCCGACCACGAACTGATAGGCTTCATCGCCGTCGCGCATCACATCATCGTCGTAGACGAGGTCGCCAGCGACCGTGACAGCCACGAAGTCTTCGCCGGGACTCTTGTAGCTGAGCGCCGCGCGCCAGACTCGGTCACCGTCGCGTGGGTCGTTGAACTGAGCGCTGCCTGGGGTCCAGCCATGAGCGCCATCGTTGGCGACGAGCCCGAGCCCCCAGTGACTCGTCGAGAGCCCAAGCTTCAGCGCGAAAGCGCCCCCAAACACCGCTGTCAGGTTGGCTTGGCGGGGCTCAAGCGTGTCGAGGCCTCCCGTTCCTGGCAGACCCTCGCCAGCGAGGTCGGTCCCGGCCGTGACAAACCCTGTGACCAGATCGGCCTCAAGCTCGGCCAGCACAATGAACGCCCCGTCCCCAAAGCTGCGCATGCTGTTGTACGAGAGCCCGACCCGGGCCAGCACGTTGCCGTAGAGCGTCTCGCCGAGCGTTGAGCCATCGCGATCGAGCGGCACGTCGTCGATGGCGCCGAGTCGCCCTGCGAGCGTCAGGTGCGGCGTCAACAGGCCGTCGCCCAGCTCCACACGGTTGGGTTGATAGGCGTCGGAGACCCCGACAGCCGTGTGGTGTGGCGCGGTGGCCAGTGCTTGGCCAGCAGCGCACAGCAGCACTGCCGCGACAGCGATGTGACGTCTCACGTTGTTCCCCTTCGAGCGATTGCCGTGTGGGCCTATACCAAAACAAGGGGTCGGACCGAACTACTGAGTCTGTTCACAAACAGAATGCGTCCCGGCTCGATTCTCCGTGGAGGCAGGTGGGACGGCAACCGTTCGGTGCTATGGCTTGGCACCACTGAGCTGCCCGGTCTCGATCGCCTTGGCGGCCTGGGCCCCGAGGAGCTTCACGCCCTCGATAAACATCGCGAAGCGCGGGTCGCTTGTCGCGCCATCTGCGTAGCGCCGATAGATCTGCTGAGCGACCACGGCGAGCTTGAAGAGTCCGTACGCGAAGTAGAAGACCGGTGCGTCCACTTGTCGACCCGACGCGGCTTCGTAGGCGGCCACCAGCTCGGCCCGCGTCGGTGCGCCCGGCACGTAGCTGGGGCAGAATGCGAATGCCTTCAGCGGTGCCGGGTCCCCTGCTTCGACCCAGTACCCAAGGGTCGTGCCAAGGTCCATGAGCGGACAACCGATCGTCGCCATCTCCCAGTCCAGGACACCGACGATGCGCGTTGGGTCACGCGGATCCAGCACCAGGTTGTCGTGTTTGTAGTCGTTATGAACCAGCGTGCTGCCCGAGTCCGCCGGCATGTTGTCTGCGAGCCAGGCTGCCACCTGGTCGATAGCAGCGATCTCATCGGTCTTGGCGCGCTCGTAGCGCCGGGTCCAGCCGCCGATCTGACGCGCGACGTAACCGTCTCCACGGTAGAGGTCGGTCAACCCAGCGGCCTCCCAGTCTACGGCATGAATCGCGGCAAAGTTGGTCACGAAGCTCGTGTGGATTCGCTCGACCAGACCGACGTCAGCGGCGATGTCTGCCGGCAGGCGCTTGCGCAAGATCACCCCGGCAACCCGGCGCATGAGATAGAACGGCGCGCCGAGCACGTCGTCGCCGTCGCAAGTCGCAATGGGCTCAGGGATGGCAGCATAGTGCCCACGGAGGCCGCTAAGGAGCCGGTACTCTCGGCCCATGTCGTGGGCACCTCTGGCCTTCTTGCCGAAGGGTGGCCGGCGCAGCACGAGCTCCTCGGCGACGCCTTGCGCCTTGATGGTCAGCAGGTAGGTGAGGTTCGAGTGCCCGGCGGGAAACTGGTCGACATGGATGGCGGTGGCGTCGAGACCTGCAAACCGCGGTAGCTGTCCCCCAAGCCAGCTCGCGAGGCGCTCCGTGTCGAGCTCTTCACCGCTGCGAACCGTGGTCGGCTGATCGGCGGCAGCACTCATCGCGAGCCTCCGCTCTCTGGTCCACCGTAGCCTTTGAGGACCTGGCGCGCGACCACCCCCTTGTGGACTTCGTCCGGCCCGTCGTAGATGCGCGAGCCGCGCTCGTGGCGGTACCAGTAAGCCAGCGGCAGCTCGTCGACCATGCCGAACGCGCCGTGGGTCTGGATCGCGCGGTCGAGGACCCTCTCAAGCACGCCTGCGACGAAGAACTTGATGACAGAGATGTCGACTCGAGCAGCCTTCGCCCCGACGGTGTCGATGCGCCATGCGGCGCGGAGCACCATCAGCCGTGCTGCGTCGATCTCGGCGCGCGACTCGGCGATCCAGGCTTGCACGAGCTGCTTGCTGGCGAGGGGCTTGCCGGGAGCGAGCATGCGGGTTGCAGCACGCTCACACATCAGCTCGAAGCTCCGCTCACAGATGCCGATCCAGCGCATGCAGTGATGAATCCGGCCGGGGCCGAGCCGCTGCTGGGCGATCACGAAGCCGTCGCCCTCGTTGCCCAAACGGTTGCTCACCGGCACGCGGCACGCCTCGTAGACAATCTCCGAGTGGCTTGCCCACCCACCGCTTGGCTCGCCCATGACGGGGATGTTGCGGGCGTTGACGAAGCCAGGCGTGTCCGTCGGCACAATGATCATCGTCGCGCGGCGGTGCCTGGGGGCGTCTTGGTCGGTGACCGCCATCACGATGGCGAACGCTGCGCCGTCTGCGCCGGTGGTGAACCACTTTCGGCCGTCGATCACGTAGTCGTCGCCGTCACGGCGCGCGACCGTCGACATGATCGTTGGGTTGGAGCCCGCATGCATCGGCTCGGTCATTGAGAAGCAGCTACGCGTCTCGCCCGCGGCCAGCGGCTTGAGGTAGGTCTCCTGATGCGCAGGGGTGCCGTGCTGGTGCAGGCACTCCATGTTGCCAATGTCCGGAGCCTGCACGTTGAAGACGTAATGCCCCAGCGGCGTCCGCCCGAGCGTCTCACTGACGTGGGCGAAGTCCATCAAGGGCAGGCCCATGCCGCCGAGCTCCTTGCCGAGAGCTGGCGCCCAGAGACCGGCATCTTTGCAGCGCTGGCGCGCGACAGCGAGCTGGGGCGCAAGGGCCTCAAAGCCATGCTCGAAGAGCGGCGCCTCAAGTGGCTCCACCTCCTCCTTGAGAAAGGCACGAATGCGCTTGTCGAGCGCGATGACGTCGTCTTTGAGCGAGAAGTCCACGGTACATCCTCAGCGAGTCAAACAGGGTTGGGGGGCGTCGCGGGCCAGGAGCCTTTGCGCCGCGCGCGAAGCATACGGCTCAGCGATACGTCACGACATCGTCGGTCGTCAGGTGAGGTGTCTCATTGAGCGTACTCAGCGTGACCCGACCGGCTGCGTTGAAAGTAAACGCCGAGAAGGAGGCGTTCTTGATGCGCCAGCTCAGCTCGAGCACGGCACGATCGGTGAGCCCAAGCGTCCTGCCGGCGGCCGCAGCAACGACCCCACCCGATGTGAACGCCCAGACGCTCTCACCGCGCGTGGCGCCGGTGGTCATTCGCACGACGGCTGCATCGACCATCTCGCGAAAGCCGACGAATGTCCCGCCACGCGGCGAGACCACCTCGCCGTCCACCCAAGCGCCCGACACACGCTGAAACAGCAGCTCGCGCGCTCGCCGCGAGCTTTCGCCGCCTTCGGCGATCTCTGAGATGAGCTGCGCAACGCGCTCGTCGCTTGCGGCCAGCCCTGGCGTGCAGTCAGCGAGGACCTCGAAAGCGCGGTACTCCTCGAGGCCGTCATCCACAACGCTCGGCGCTGGTTCGGCGACGCCGCGCCCCTTTAGGAAGGCCTCGTACGACTGGCGATGCCGCTTGAGCGGCCCGACAACAGTGCGATTGACTGCGAGACCACGCGCGGTCACCCAGGCGCCTAGGAGCTCAGCCTGCCGCGCTCCAAGAGGGGACAGCTGGTCGTAGTCGGCCGCTTCGAATGACGCCTGCCCGTGGCGCACGACGTAGAGAGTCGCCACGCGTCACGCCCCCACGGCAGGTCTGCGCGGCCGCCAGGACCGAACACCACCATCTCGCGCGACAGCGCCGTCCACCACGCCAGCCGAGCTCATCCGAGGCGATCGGCGAAGAGCGCGAAGAGCTGAATGAAGCCGGCGGCCAAGCCCAAGACCGCACCCGCCAGGATGAGCTTCCACTCGTCTTGCTTGAAGGCAGGACGCAGGACGTCTTCGAAGCCCTCCGGATCCATGACGCTCATACGATCCATCAGCTTTTCACGGATCTCGTCGGACTTGTCGGTGAACGCGTAGATGATGCCCTTGGGCGCAAACATCGTGGTTTCCACCTCCCGGAGCAGGTCGGTCTCAAGCTGGGCGACGAGCTCATCGGTGACCATGCCGGCGGCCATGGGGTTGCTGCGATAGGTGTTGATCATGACCTCGGCACGCGCCTTCACCATGGCGAGCAGCTGCGTCCGCGACTCGCCCTTGGCAAGCTCGTTGTAGAGGTTGTCGCCGCTAAAGACGCGCCGACTCACGATGTCGGCGAACTCGCGGGCGATGTCTTTCTGGCGCCGGTGAAAGAGTCCCTGAAACGTCAGCGGTCCAACCTTACGGGGCTCGCGAGGCTCGAAGATGAGCTTCAGCGCCAGCCAGTTGGTTGCCCAGCCGACCAGAAAGCCAAAGAACGGCAGGACCCAGCTCGCCGGGTAGAAGATCCAGACAAGCAGCTGCACGAGCCCGAACAAGAAGCCAAAGTAGAGCCCCGAGCGCTCGATAAAGATGAACTCGCTCGCTCCGACCTTGAGGAAGACCCGGTTCATCAGCTCTTTGTCCGCCATCACGGCGTCGGTGACGACCTGCTCCACGTCGAGCAGCTTCTCAATGTTGTTGGCCGCGTCGTCCATCACCTGGGCGCTGACCTTCTTCACTTCGGCCTCCGCCATCGCGAAGACCTGGGCCTTGATCTGCGGCGACAGCGCGCTCCACATCTGGGGAAAATGCTCGCTGGCCTTGTCCTCGATTACCTGCTTGACGAGCGGGCCGAAGTCTTTTCCGTTGTCGTCGATGAAGCCGGTCGAGTCGAAGTCCTCAAAGAGCTCAGGCACCTTCAGGAGCTTGCTTGTCACCAGCTTCAGCCCGGTGTTTGCGAGGCGCAGAGCATTCGCTGGTACGATACCTTGCCAGCCGAACACGGGTGGGATGCCCTTGAACTCGACCGGATAGAACATCATCTTCACGGCGACGACGTTGGTAAACCAACCGACGACGCCGGCGATCACAGGGATCAGCAGGAGTGTCCAATCATTGGCGATCTCGTCGAAAAGATTCATCCGGCGGCTACGCTCCACGTCACGGTCCACAGCAGAAGCGCTAATCTCTCACGCTTCGCCCATGCTGAAAAGCCCACATGAGCCCTCGGGATGCCAATGAGCCCTACGACTCCACGCTCCAGTTCGCCAGCCATCGGGCCCGCCCGCACCACCGTTCGGTGTGAGCGGCGCGGTCCGGTCACCGTCATCACGATCGATCGGCCCGCACAGCGTAACGCTGTCGACCTCCCAACGGCGACCGCGCTTCACGACGCGTTCGTGGCCTTTGATGCCGATGACGACGCGGCCGTTGCCGTCCTGACGGGTGCAGGAGGCACGTTCTGCGCCGGTGCCGATCTCAAGGCCTTTGGGACCGAGCGCCAGAACCGCCTCGCCAAGACCGGATCGGCCCCGATGGGGCTGTCTCGCTTGGTCGTGTCGAAGCCTGTCATTGCGGCAGTCGAGGGCTACGCGGTCGCCGGCGGTCTTGAGCTCGCGATCTGGTGCGATCTTCGAGTGGCTGCCGAGGACGCGATCTTCGGCGTGTTCTGCCGACGCTTCGGCGTCCCGCTGATCGACGGCGGCACCGTACGGCTCCCGCGCCTCATCGGCGAGTCACGGGCACTCGACATGATCCTCACCGGCCGGGCGGTCGGCACCGACGAGGCGCTGGCGTTCGGACTCGCCAACCGCTCGGCGGCTCCGGGCCAGGCTCTCGCGGTGGCCGTTGAGCTTGCTGAGCAGCTCGCGGCGCGGCCTCAGACGTGTCTGCGCAACGACCGCAAGAGCGCGCGGCATCAGTGGGGCCTGTCGGAAGAGTCCGCGCTCGCCGTGGAGTTCGCGCTTGGGCTTGAGACGCTGGAGAGCGGCGAGAGTGCGGTAGGCGCGGCAAGATTCCAACAGGGGGCCGGACGTTCGGGGCGCTCGACCGAACCATGACAACAAGGTGACACGTCGTGACCAGGCCGGTGTTCAACCTCACCGAACCCCGACCTGGAGACAGCACCATGATCGCTATCCGCCCCGCACTTGTCGTCGTCTCGCTGCTGGCGTTCGGCGCTCCGCTCGCCCTCGCCCATCACCCACAGCCTCGCGCCAGCGACTACGATGAGGACGAAGCGTACGATGACGAATACGACGAGTACGACGAGTACGAGTACGAGGTGGACCACGCCCCGAGACACCACCGCTCGAAGCGCGTCCCGGCCTATCGCGGCCGACGAGGCGCGCCGGCGCCAGCTGTCCGCGCGCAGGCTGCGCCCCCCGCCGCACCGGCTGCGTCAAAGGCGGCGCTCGATCGACCGTTTGCCCTCGGCATCTTCGCGTCGAGGTGGAGCGGCGACTACGAGTCCGGTGGAATCGGCGCCAAGATCCGCTGGGAGCCCTTCTCGATGCTTGGCGTGGAGCTCCACGGTCAGGTCCTGCGAAACGACACCGGCAACCGACGCGGCCGCGTTGAAGGCGAGCGCTTTGACGTGCCTCTGGGGTTTTCCCTCTACGTCCCCATCGATCTCTTCTGGGGTATCCGCGCCCGAGGGATCGCCGGACTCTGCGCGATGCTGAGCTTGGGCGAGGATATCACCATCCAAGAGACCTCATCCGACGACATCATGCTGGGAGCACACGTGGGCGCAGGACTTGAGTTCGGCATCGGAAGCCGCCTGTCGATCTTTGCCGACGCCATCTACCAGACCTATGTCGGCCATGATCGCGACCTCAACGGCTGGTCGACGGCGATCGGTCAGGAGCTCGAGCAGGTTGACAGCTTCCAAGCCACGCTCGGCGTCGCCTTTCACCTCTAGCCGGACGGCTTGGCCGCTCAACCCTCAAGCAGCGCGACCGCTCTTGTCCGCCACGACGCGTCGTCGCGGACAGGGCCGTTGCCTGCCCTCACGCGCGTCCCGGCGACGCACTCTCCCAAAACCCTGCTACGAGACGAGCGTGACAACCCACGCGATGCCGATCCACGCGCCGATCGCGCTTCCCAGCGTCGCCGCCACAGCGACTAAGAGCACGCGGGTGAAGGCGTTGCGACGAAAGCCCTTGAAGCTCTGCACGTCTTGGTTGATGCGCTCAGCATCCTCCACCGTCGGCTTTCGGGCCCAGGCCTCCACAAGACCGACCACCATGCCGGCACCGAGCAGCGGGTTGAGGGAAGTAATCGGAGAGGCGATGAACGCCGCGATGATCGTCATGAACTTCGCGCCAGCCATGGCAGTCAGCACGGCGCACACGATCGAGTTCGGCAGCACCCAGGCGTAGACCAGCTCCTGCCAGCTCTTGCCCTCTTGCCCCTGCAGACCGAAGTAGAACGCAGCGACGAGAAGCGCCGGAATGATCCACTTCAGAAGCCCTAGCCAGCTCTTCTTCTCCGGCAGCGTCGAGATGGATGCACGATCGACCGGCTCGTTGAGTAGCTCCACCATGCCGCGGAGATGCCCGGCGCCGACCACGCCGACAATCGTCTCACCGGGTGCTTCGCGGATCTTGCTCATCAGGAACTGGTCACGCTCATCGATGAGCGGCTCTTTCACTTCGGGCAAGACGCGAGCAAACTCGTTCATCATCTCGTGGAGCTGGGCTTTTTCCTTGAGCTCCTCGATGTCGAACTCTTCATCGGTCGGCCGCTCGAAGAGCGACGCCACGATGGCGCCAAAGAGCTTCGTCTTCTTCCAAAACGTCAGGTTTCCCCACGTGCGCTTGAGCGTGACGTGAATGTCTCGGTCAGCGAGCACGACCTCAGCGCCCACCTCATGGGCCGTGTCAATCGCGGCAACAAGCTCCGCACCGGGCTTGACGCCGAGCTCCTCTCCGAGGCGGCGCTGGTAGGCCCCCACCGCGAGGTTGGCCATCAGAAAGAGGGTCTTCCCTTCCCGGATGACCTTGAAGATATCGAGTCGCTTCCAGCGATCTTCGTCGGTGATCGCCTGGTAGCGCGCATCGCAGAGCTCGACACACACGGTGTCCGGCCGGAGCCGGGTGATCACGTCTTGAACTTCTTCGACGCTGGCCTGCGACACATGGGCCGTGCCGATCACGTAAAGCGTCTTGCCCTCGTACTCGAGGACCTCGACGTTGTCAGATAGCTCAGCGGGATCGAACGCAGCGGACAAGGCCTACTCCGGACGCGGGGTTACGGACGCGGGGCTATATCACGCCCCCCAACGCCAGGTCACTGCAAACACGCGTTGACCTGCGAAGAGTCCGCGACCGGTACGTTTTCCGCGATCCCCCTGCGCCCAGCTGTGGAACCACGTCCCCCAGAGCGGGCGGGGAAGACGCTGGTGACGGGGCGAGCGCACGCAAACGAATACTTCGCGCTCTCGAGCGTCTGCAACGAGGCCTTGCTCGCAGCGCCATCGGTGGCCAAGATTTCTCGCGACGCAAGGTTTACCGCTCCCAACGACCCAGGTCTTCACTGGTGACGGCCCGCGAAACGCACGCCAGACACGCAGCTCACCAACCTCTCAAGGCGCTCAACACATGATCAACTCCCTCCTGACTTCTGCCGGCATCTCGCGACGCCTCGCACTCGCAGCGCTCACCGGGGTCATCGCCACAAGCTTCGTGCTCGGCGTGACGTCCAACGCTGAAGCGCGTCAGAAGAAGCCGACCGTGGCGATCTTGTACTTCGAGTACAAAGGTAAAAACGATGAGCTCGCGCAGCTGCAGAAGGGGCTCGCCCAGATGCTCATCACCGACCTGAGCGAGCTGGACGGCGTCACGCTCGTCGAGCGCGAGCGCCTCGAAGACGTGCTCAAGGAGCTCAAGCTCAACCGCTCAAAGTCGATCGACAAGAAGACGGCTGCTCGCGTCGGGAAGCTGCTCGGCGCCAAGTACATGGTTCTTGGAAGCTACTTCGACCTGATGGGCACGCTGCGTGTCGACGCCCGCGTTGTTGAGACCGAGACCGGCAAGGTCATCAAGTCGGTCGGCACCAACGGAAAGACCGAGACGTTCTTCGACATCGAGGGCCGCGTCTCCAAAGAGCTGGAGGCGGTCCTTACCTCCGAGCTGAAAGACTTCAAGGTCACCCGTAAGCGCAAGCGCCGGGCTCGACCGAAGAAGGCCGTGGCCGTGACCTCCGTCGTGACTTACAGCCGCGCCCTCGACGCCATCGACGCTGGCGACAAAGAGACCGCGAAGGCGGAGCTTACGAAGGTGGTTGAGAAAGAGCCGGAGTTCACGCTCGCAGCCGCCGACCTCGACAAGCTCATGCAGTAGGCAGCCGTGACTCGACCGGGCTACGGGTTCTTGCAGAGCCCATCGGCCCTCGAGTCGCCGAGCTCCTTGGCCTTGCAGAACGCGGCGTTCGCCGCCGTGCTGCGCTTGAGCTTCGTGTAGGCCTGGCCGAGCAGCAAGTAGGCGCCGGCATTCTTACCGAGCCCGTCAGCAGCCATCTTGATGTCTTTGGCGGCGCGCTCGAAGTCCTCAAGCGTCATCAGGGCCTGCCCGCGCACCAGCCGGGCACGGTGATGGTCGCCCTTACGCGCGAGCAATGCCGTCAGCGTGTTGACGGCGCCCTTGGTGTTGTCGAGCCGGAGCTGCGACAGCCCCAGGTTGAAGCGCGGCGCCTGGTAGTAGGCGGCGTCGCGAATCGCTCGGTCGTAGGCGACCACGGCGGCCTTGAAGTCGCCAGACCGCTGGTAGGCGTTGCCCAAGACGTTGTGGGCGTACGGCCACGAGGCACAGAGGCGAACCGCGGTCTTGGCGCTTCGGATCGCGTCCTCAGGAGCGCCCGCAGCCTGTAGCTCTGCCTGGGCCTTCAGCGCCCAATACTCCGCGGACTGCGCGCCCGCCTTGACCTGCTTATCGAGGAGGTTGAGGGCCTTGCTGTCGGCCTCTCGGCCGCCGGTGACGACGCCCTCTTTCAGGTAGTCCGCGGCCTGACGCAGCGTGTCGGTGATCGATGAGCGAGAGGTCTGGCACGCCTCAGGCGCATGGGGGTGGCCGCTCTGGTCGAGGTAGGCGTCAATGGCGGTCCGAGCCGCTAGCAACGCTGCGGCCTCTCGGGTGTCGGGTGCGGCCACCGCTACCTGCGTGGCGTCGCTGGCCTTCGATGCGTCGACCGCCGCGACCGCTGCCGTCACATCCGGTTGCGCAGCCGTCGCTCCGGTCGTGTCGGTCTTTGTGCCAGCGGCGCCGATCTTCACCTCGGGCGCCGCTGCGGCCTTTGCGTCGGTGCTCGCCGCGGCAACGAACGTGTCTGACGTGGCCGTTGCGCCAGCATCCGCTGAGGACGCAACCACATCAGGCAGGTCTGTGACCACGACGGTCGCTGGCGTGTCAGGGCCGCTTGAGCCGCCGCCAAGAGCCACGATGGCTGCCACAATGCCGCCGACCGCGAGGACCCCGAGCCCGATCCACAGACCGAGCTTACTCTTTTCGGACTCCGGCACCGTCTTGTGTTGATGCCGCTTGATGACGGGCTTCGCGCCGACCTGGGTGCTCGCAGCGAGCAGCTGAGGCGCAATGCCGCCGATGTTCTCGAGACGCGAGACGACCTCTTCGGCGCTCGCCGGCCGCGCGCCTGGCTCTTTCTCCAGCAGCTGCAGGATGAGCTGCTCAAGGTCCGGCGCGACCAAGCCCGGAGCGATCGTCGACGGCTGTGGCGGTGCTTCCTGGACGTGCTTGACCATCAGGCTGATGGTGGTCGGCGCGTCAAAGGGGACAGCGCCTGTGGCCATCTCAAAGAGCATGACCCCGAAGGAGTACAGGTCCGTGGCCAGGCCGATGTCGACCCCGGTCGCTTGCTCCGGCGACATGTAGGCGGGTGTACCGACCACCGCGCCCTCGGCCGTCAGCTGAGTGCGCTGCTCATCATCGGAGAACCGCGCGATGCCGAAGTCGAGGACCTTGACCACGTCCTCCTCGCCGTAGCGATCGAGCAGCATGACGTTGTCAGGCTTGAGGTCGCGATGAACGACCCCGTCGGAGTGCGCAGCCGCGAGGGCCTTTCCGATCTGAACACCGATTCGGCACAAGCGCTTGGCGGGCATCGGAACGCCGGCGTCCAAGACATCACCGAGGGTGCGGCCTTGGAGGTACTCCATCGCCAAGAAGAGCTGGCCTTGCTCGGTCTGGCCGTAGTCGTAGACCCGGATCGTGTTCGGGTGCTCGATGGTCGCTGTGACCTTCATCTCGCGGTTGAAGCGCGCGACGGCCTGCTTGTTCTGTGCAAAATGGTGGTGCAGGAGCTTGAGCGCGACCGGCCGGTCCATCGAGAGCTGCTTGGCCTTATAGACCGCGCCCATCCCGCCAGCGCCCAGCTGACTCTCCACCACGTAGCGCCCGGCGATCGTCTGACCGATGAGAGCATCGTGCTGCTCGGATGTGCCGCTGTCGTTTGGGTCCGCCAAGGTGGCCTCGTCGTGAGTTCGCAGGAAGACGTAGGCGATCTAACACCTGCACGGCCAAGACGTCGACTTCTCTACCGCGCTGCTCACCCGGAGCCTCGAGCGCGCCGCCGCCTCGACGTCGCACAGCGCCTGGCTCGGCTTCCCACACTCGGACCTGCATGCTACCCCGTCGAGTGTCACCTGCGCCGAACGGAGTCGCCATGAGCTCTTCCCGATCCCCCCGCATGCCGGCCGACCTAGGGCTGCCAGCACTCGGCGTGCTGATGCAGCTCCAAGCTTACGTGTTCATGGTCTATGCGCTGGTTGGCGTCGTCTCCACGCTGCCGGCGATCGCGTACCTCGGCGGCACCGGTTTGCTCTTCGGATTCGCCTGCGTGGTTGCTGGCGTCGTCCGCGGCTTTCTGCACGCACGCGCGGGCCGTGCAGCCGTCACGCGTTCGCCGACGCTCCCGGACGCGGTGAAGCGCTACGGCGTGGCGTCGATTGTCACCGCGGTCGTGTTCGTCCTCACGCTTGTGGTGGTCAACCCGAGTGGCGACCTGCCGCTCCTTCCGCTGATCGCCATCATTGTCCTGACCCTCTACTGGCCCGTGACCGTGTGGCTCCTCGTCCGCCGCAACAACGTCCAGCAGGCCTTTCGCGCCGCCGAGTCCTTCGAGCTTGCCCTGGTTCCCCGCGACCGCGGCATCGAAGGCATCGGCGTGATCATGACGGTCTTTGGCGGCATCAGCTTCATCCTGCTGCTCTTCATTGGCGTCATCGCCATCGATGAGCTCCCCCGCGAGACCGAGGTGGCATACCTGCTGCTCGCACTGCTGGGCACCCTCATTCTACGGGCCGGCTACCACATGTTCGCTGGACTTAAGGCTGTGCGGGGCACGACGCCGACCGCGTTCGACTCAAGCATGACCATCTACCTCGGGCTGGCGGTTCTCTCCGTCGTTGCCTACGTGGTCATCCTCTTCACGACCCCAGCGACCCAAAACGGTCTCGCATTCATCATCGCTATCGTGTTGGGGGTTGGCCTGCTGATGGTCTGGCCCACGATCCTGCGTCGGTACGCGGCCGAGTCCAGGCGCACACTCTCCGAGGACGATGCAACGCCGATCGGCGTCGCTCCCGATCGCGGTCTCACCGCGCTGGGCTACCTCCTCATCACGCTCGGTACCATCACGCTCGCGTTCTGGGTCCTCGGCCTTCTCGCCATCAGCCCTCTCGGCCCGCTTGGTGGCAAGGCGATGGGCGCCGTCCCCGGGACGGACGCCAACATGTGGATGACGCCCATCTCGACAGGGTTGCTGCTCTGGGCCGGCATCTCACTCGTCCAAATGAACGCGCACTACCAGATCGCAACCGTTGCGTACGCGGTGGTCTCGGCTGGCTTCTCCATCTACTCGATGACCCTGTACTCCGACCTCTTCCGCATGATGGGCTCAGGCCAGGGCTGGATGGGCTTAGTCCCGTGGATGAGCACGATCGTCACCCTTGCCCTGCCGCTCTTCGCCGCGTTCCTCGTGTTCAGAAAGCTCCCTGCCGGAGAGCATCCGAGCGCCGCAGGCTAGTGCTAGTGCTAGCGTCCTTCGAACGTCGGAGCCCTCTTCTCACGCTGGGCCGCGCCACCCTCAACAAAGTCTCTGGTGTTGATGGTGAAGGCCTGTGCGTAGGCCTCGTCATAGGCAGCTTCCGCGACGCGCCAGTCCAAGGTCCGGTTCATGCTTCGCTTCATGAGCCGCACGGCGATCGGCGCCGCCTCAGCGATCTCGTTGGCCAGCGTGACAGCGGCGGCAACGACCTCACCAATGGGGTGCGCCTGGGACGCCAGCCCGATGCGAACGGCCTCGTCGCCGCGGATGAGCCTGCCCGTGTAGAGCAGCTCCGAGGCATGTGAGACGCCCACCAGGCGCGGCAACACGTAGCTGATGGACATGCCCGAGTGAAGCCCGAGTCGTGCGAAGTTGGCGCCGTACTTGCCCTTAATGCATGCGATCCGGATGTCACACATCAACGCGAGACCGAACCCGCCGCCCACCGCATGGCCGTTGAGCGCCCCGATCACAGGCACCTCGATGTCCCGCACCGACAGGAAGGGCTCGTACATCGCATAGGACCGCTCGTGGGGCTGGAGTCCCGCCCCGCCCTCGCGCTGGATCTGGCTCTTGAGGTCGGCGCCGGCCGAGAACGTCCGACCCGACCCCGTGATGATCACGCAGCGCGCATCGGCATCGGCGCGAGCAGCGGTGACGGCTGCGCTGAACGCGTCGAGCAGCTCGCCGGTCATGGCGTTGTTTTGGTCGGGGCGGTTGAGTCGAATCCAACCGATGTGTCCGTCTCGCTCGTAGGTCACTGCATCCAGCACTTGCACGCTCCTTCGTTGGCCAGCTCTGCCGTGCCGCGCATCCTACTCGCTACTTTCGGCGACGCAATCGGCTTCGTGCTGGGCCATGGCCGAGCGAGCGCGTCTCGGTGCCGACGCAATGCATTGCTATCGCTGCCTATCCACGGTAGCCGCTCAGTCACGATGACACGTGGCCTCGCCTACATGGTTGCTGCGGTGTTCTTCTTTAGCGTCATGGGTGCGCTTGTGAAGCTCGCCGGCCAGCGCCTTCCTTCCGAAGAGCTGGTCTTTGCACGCTCGTTTCTGGGCCTTGTGCTGTCTTGGTGGATGCTCAAGCGTGCACGGCTCTCGTGGCGCGGCGTGAACCGACCGCTGCTCTTGGCCCGTGCGCTCTTCGGCTTCGGTGGTCTGCTCTGCTTCTTCTATGCGCTCACCGCCATGCCCTTGGGCGATGCTGTCGTCATCATGAACACCAGCCCCATCTGGACCGCGGTCCTCGCCGTGCTCGTGCTCAAAGAACGCGTCACGCCAGCCCTGGCCTTTGCCCTCGCCCTCGCCCTCGTCGGCGTTGTCCTCATCGCTCGTCCGCCCTTCCTCTTCGACGGCGCGAGCGCGCCACTGTGGCCGACGATCATCGCGCTCATCGGCGCGGTGAGCGCTGGAGCCGCCTACGTCAGCGTGCGCGCCCTGCGAAAGACCGACGAAGCCCTGGTCATCGTCTTTTGGTTTCCGCTGATCGCGACGCCGCTCACGATCCCGATGATGGCCGACAACCTTGTGATGCCCGAGGGACTCGAGTGGCTGATGCTTGCCGGCCTCGGCATCACCGTTCAGATCGCTCAGGTCTTCATGACCAAGGGCCTCCACCTCGAGACCGCCAGCCGCGGCACGGCGATCACCTCGGTGGGCGTGGTCTTCGCGTTCACCTGGGGTGTGCTCTTCTTCGACGAACAGCCCACGTCCACAAGCCTCATCGGCGCCGCACTCATCATCGCCGGCGCCATGACCGTCGCCTCGTCGCGAGAGGCTTGACAGCCGCGCCACCCTCCCCTAGAAAACGCCCCTCGCTGAGGGCGATTAACTCAGTGGTAGAGTGCGTCCTTCACACGGACGAAGTCACTGGTTCAAGTCCAGTATCGCCCACCACAGCTTTCTCTTCACAATATCGAGAGCTTACCGGACTCAGAGGTTGCACCCTCTGGGTCTTCTTTTTTGCCTTCCCCAAGTGGTCTCCCCAAGTGGGCGTCAAAAAATCGCTCATGTCGGAAACCCTGCCTTGAGTTTGTTGAAGACCTCCTGGGCAGCAGCCTCTCGCTCGGTCACGTAGTGGTCGCTGATAGCGACCGTCTTGTGTCCGACGCTCTCCGTGAACGCCTTGGTCTTGACC